>NZ_UGHY01000002.1:0-317500 GCF_900450995.1 Haemophilus parainfluenzae
ATAAAAATCTACACCATTAAGCCGTTAAAAATAGGTGATTTGGTTATTTATGAAGGGGAAACCTACAAAAAAAAACCGTAGCAAATTGGGAAAATATGGATACCACAACAATATCGGCGTTAGACACAGCCAAACTGCGAAAGTGGATTCAACAGGCTTTACAGTTACCTAATGGTGCCGTTATTGGCTGGCTCCCTGAAAATCCTTTACCTGCTTTTATTACCGTGGATTTGATGACAAGTAATGAAATCGGCAGGCCACGAGAGAATTTGACGGTAAGCGTGAGCGTATCATTCAGTCAATGCAAAGCACTGTTAGCGTCTCTTGTTTTGGTCGGAATTCCCTTGCGCAGTGTTACAAGCTAAAAGCCATTTTCCAAAGTTCGGCGTTTCTTTCTTTTCTAAAATCAAATCACTGGGGCGTGATTCGTTTTTCAGATGTCCGCAATTTAACGGCTACCGTTGGGGCAGATTATGAAGAACGAGGGCAGTTTGATGTTGTATTTAGCCATCATCACATTGTTGATACACCTCTAGATCCGATAGAAACGTTGAACAACGCACAAACCATTTAATTCAACAAATAGGAGGATAGCCTTATGGCATTATCTATCTCGCAGATTGTCAATGTGCAGTTAAATACTGTGCCAAAATCTGCCGCGCGTAAATCATTCGGTATAGTAGCATTGTTCACGCCCAGAGGCAGGACAAGCATTTGCTGATGCGAGTACGCGTTATGTTTATGTCGAAAATCAACGTGATGTAGAACAGTTGTTCGGCACAAATTCAGAAACAGCAAAAGCAGCACAGCCATTTTTTGCTCAAAGCCCTCGTGCAAAACAATTAATTATTGCGCGCTGGCAAAAAGAACCCGCAACCATTGATGCAACCAAAAACACATTAAGCGGTGCAACCTTATCGGATGATTTAGAGCGTTTTAAAAACGGTTGTAAATGGTCGATTCACTCTGACTATTGGCACTGAAACCAAGAAAGTAAATGGGCTATCTTTTGCTGATGCATCAGATTTCAATGCGATTGCAGTTAAAATCCAAGAGAAATTGACAGCACTTCCTTCATCTTTATCTATCTCTTACGATAAGCGTAGGACAACGTTTTATCATCACATCTAACAACGCTGGAGAAGATACAGCGACCGAAATCCATTACGCCTTTAATAGTGGTGGTAACGGTGAGTATATTGGCTCATTGCTTAAATTAGAAAATGGCCAAGCAAGCCGAAAAGTAGGCAAGGCATCAATTTCTTTGAAAAAAGAAACCGTTGCAGAGGCATTATTTAACGTAGCCGAAGTGAATAATGCGTGGTATGGCTTTACGTTTGCTGCACAGCTTACTGATGGTGAAGTGGAATCTGCTGCAAAATACGCGCAAGCTAATACCAAAATGTTTGGTGCGAATGTTATTCGCGTTGAACAGCTTGAATGGTCTGCTGATAACATCTATAAGAAATTATATGATGCAGGTTTAGATCACACATTAGCGATGTTCGATAAAAACGATATGTACCCAGCATCTTCCGCATTGGCTCGTTTATTATCAACGAACTTTGCGGCAAATAATTCAACCTTAACGCTTAAATTCAAGCAACAACCAACTATTACAGCAGATGAAATTACGGCAACGGAGTTCTCTAAGGCTAAACGCTTAGCATCAACGTGTACACCTATTTTGATGATGTAGCGATGATTGCTGAAGGTACAGTGATGGGCGGTAAATTTGCGGATGAAATCGTTATCTTAGACTGGTTTACCGATGCTGTGCAAAAAGAGGTATTTGCTCGCTTGTATAAATCACCGACAAAAATCCCATTAACAGACAAAGGCCAAGCGGTATTAATTGCTGCCGTGGAGAAAGTTTGTTTAGAGGGTGTAAACAATGGTGCTTTCGCACCAGGTCAATGGACGGGCGATAGCTTTGGTAACTTGACGACAGGTGATTATCTTGAGAAAGGTTACTATGTATGGGCGGCACCAATGGATACGCTATCTGATAGCGACCGTGAGCAACGCCGTGCAACGCCAATTCAAACCGCAGTGAAATTAGCAGCGCAATTCATTCAAGCGATGTGATTGTGAACTATAACCGATAATTCAAAAGCCAAGGAGAAATTCTTGGCTTTATTCTACTAGAGGAAAAAACTATGGCAGTTTTCGATCCAAAACAAGTTGTCGTGTTATTAGACGGCAAAGAAATAAGTGACTGGGCAGACGGATCAGATGTGATTAATGCGACCAACCAAGTTGATGCGGGGCAAATGGTTATTGGTGCAAATGGCACAGGCGTATTTATCGCAAACCCTGACCAATCAGGCAAATTAACCCTAAAAATTAAACAACATTCTGAGGATAACGCCTATTTATCTAAGTTGTTTAATCAACAAAAAACCAGTATTAAAACCTATTTACCGATAACTCTCGCTATCCGCGATTTAATCAATGATGATGTTGTCACGGCAAGTAAAGGGTATTTCACCACGCCTGCGCCTTACGTGCGTGGGAATGGACACAATGCGACAACCTGGACGATTGTGTTTGAGAAAATGACGATGAATCTTGAAAAAGGTGTTCAATAATGGAAAGTAAACAAATCAATATTGAAAATGTCACTTATACGATGACGCCAGCTAATGCGATGACAGCATGGACTGCACTCAAAAATGCAATGAAATTATTGCAATCAGTCGATTTATCATCATTAGGTAACAATAAAAAACTCGGTGCAAGCGTATTGACGACTGTATTGGCGAATTTAGGCGACCCAAGCATTAAAGAGCTTGAGGATATTGTGCTTAAACATACCTCATGTGAGCAAGATGGCAAACTATACGACTGTCTGAACGTTTTGATAGTCATTTTAACCAACACCGTGGGCATTTAATCCCAGTATTAAAAGAAGGGTTGATGTATCAATTTGCTGATTTTTTTATCGGTGGGGGCGGATTGCTGAGCAATATTCAAGCCAATCTAAAAGCGAAGAAATAAGCCAGTCAGACAGCAAAGTTGACTGGTTTATTTTTACGCCCATTGTAAAAAAACTTTTGTTCACTACACGAATTAAGGTCGGTTTATTCGTTAACCGACCTTTTATCTTTCCATGAAGTCATTGTTGAATTAAATCAAATGGAGCAACGCAATGCTACTCGATGAACTACTGATTAAAATCGGCATTGATGCGGATAGCCAAGCAATGCAACAGTTTGAGCGATTCCTCAATGCAATTGGAGACGGCACTGAAGACGCAGCAGAAAGTTTAGGTGCCTTTGGTCAAGCGTTGGAAGATGCCGCTAACGAGGCCGCTAAACAAGTCAGAGACATGCCTGAGTTCAGCGAGTTTTTTGCATCGCTTGAAAAAACTACAAGCTGAAACAGAAAATCTTTCTGAAGATGAAGCCTTAGATGCGTGGGTGCAGAAACTTATCGAAGGGGATAAGCTCTTATCTGAGTTTGGTGAGAGCTTTCTTGAAAACACTGAACAGCTCTCGAAAGAGTTACAAGAAGCGGGGTTAAGTGCCGAGCAGGTTGAGAAAGTTATTGGCAAACTCAAATCTGCGATTGAGCAAAAAACCGATGCTACCGAAAAAGATACAAAAGCCGTAGAAGATAACGCCAAAAGCACAGAAAATTTATCTGACAATATCATTGACTTGTGGGCGACCCAATATGGTGGCAGTCGGCTTATTGAATAAATTCGAATTACTTGGCATTACCATCAATAAAACCACTCTTAAAGTTGCGGCATTTGGTGCAGCTTTCTACGCTGCCACAATCGGAGTGAAGAATTTTGTTGATGCTAATCTTGATGCACTCGATGAAATTAAACAACTCTCAGCTGTCACGGGCGAATCAGCCGACCAAATTTACAACTTAGGTAAGGTTGCAGAGGTCAATGGCTCATCCGCACAGGCTGCCCAATCGTCTATTGAAGGATTGTCTCGTGTTATAGGTGAGGCAGCAACAGGTATCGGTCGAGGGGCTAAATCATTTGAGCAATATGGACTAAGCGCCAAAAAAAGCGAATGGGGATGTTAAAACCTCAAGCGAAATGCTAGGTGAAATCTCGGACAAGATGAAAGCAATGGGCGAGCAAGAGCAAATTGCGATGCTTGCGAAACTCGGCATTGATGGTTCGATGATTCAAACCTTGCGTCTTGGTAATGATGAGCTGAAAGAACAAATCGCCCTTGCAAGCGCACTTACACTTGGGGTGGGTAACGCAGAAAATGCAGAAACTGCCGCCGCTTTTAAAGATGCGTTGACGCAGGTTTCTCAAGTATTTAAGGCTATTGGTGAATATGTATCACTCCGTGTCGCGCCATCCATTCAGCGATTAGCCGAGCGGTTTACAAAAATGGTTTACCGAGAATAATGAGTTTATCAAGACCGCACTCAACGGCTTTGGCAAAATACTGTCATTTTTATTTGAGTTAGCCGCGGCCATTGATAATGTTGTTGAACATACTGTTGGTTGGAAAACTGTAATCTATGCATTAGGTGCAGCGTTATTGTGGTTAAGTCGACGGATGTTATTAGCTTTTGCGACCAACCCTGTCACATTGATTATAGCGGGCGTTGCAGCCTTGTTTTTACTTGTTGATGACTTTATCACTTATCTTGAAGGCGGAGAAACGGCATTAGGTGAATTTTGGAAGCCATTTAAGAGCGCACTTTTATGGGTAAAATCCACGTGGAAAGATTTTGTTGATAACTTTAGTGTCGATCCAATTGGTGCAACATTATCCCTCATCACAGATATGCTTGAGTTACCGTTTAAGCTTGGGCTCGCGCTTGTTGGTGGTTTGTGGAATTTATTTACTGGCGAACAGTTAGATTTGGATGTTATCGAGACCAAGTTCGCCCAAGTCACCGACTGGATTAAAAAGCCATTCCAAAGTGCATTTGATTGGGTTAAGGGCTATTACGACCAATATATCGCACCGATTGTTGATACAATAAAAGGGTGGTTTAGTGATAGTGGCGAAAAGGTGGGAACAGCAAGTCAAAATGCGAAAGCCTATGACACGATGATGTTTGACCCATCTTACACAGCGGCTCCTCAAGTTGCTGCGGCAGGAGTCAATAATAAAACTTCAAATGCGGATAACAGTGTCAAAAACAGCAATAACAAAATCACCATTACGCAAAATATCCAAGGCACGGACAATCCAAAAGCAGTGGCAGACCAATCGGCTCGCGCGATCAATAATCAACTTTCACCTGTTGTGGGGTAGCCTCTATGTTAAATTTTGCACAAGTATCCAATCGTAGTATTGGCACAATAACATTCGATGTGGTTACAACAGAAGACCATCAGTCGGATTTATCTATTACAGAAAACCCGATTGAATCAGGGGCTGCCATTGCTGACCATGCAGTTATTCAGCCTAAACAAGTTACCATTAATGGTGTAATGGTTGATCACGACCATTCGACTTTTGGTTTAGACCTTCCGTTTATCGGCAATATTCGTGGCGGGATAGACTTTCTTAACAACTTTCCTCTGCCAGTTAAGGTTATCACTCAAACATCGCAAACTATCGCAAGAGCGGGGAGAGCGATTAGCCAAGTTGCAGGTGCGTATAGTCAAGCGAAGAGCATTCTTAATCAAGCGCGAACCATTGCCCCTTTTTTGCCTGACTTTGGGCTAGGCGGATTGCTAGATAGCAGTGCAGGGGATAGCAGAGTGCAAAAATGCTATGCCGACCTTGTTGCTTGCCAGAAATCAGGGGAAACCATTGATATACAGACAGGGATTAACTTGTACAAAAACATGCTAATCCAATCTGTAGCGGTCAATCAGTCACAAGATGGCAGTGCAACATTTACCATAACGGCTCGTGAGATATTTATTGTTGAGACGCAAACAGCTCAATCTAAATCTAAGACAGGGGTATCGGGTAAAAGTAAAAGCGGTCGAGCAGCGACTCAATCAGCAACAAAATCACAGCAAGGTTCTACTCAACCAAAGAACGATACACCTAAAAGAACCTCTTCGCTTTTCAATCTTTTTAAATGGTGGTGAGACGTATGCGTAAAATTCCATTAACACAACATCCTTATCAGGAGCAAACTTTTGAATTTAACGGCATAAAAATCCGCTTAACCTTGCGATTTAATAGTATTGGACAGTTTTGGGCAATGGATGTATTTGAGCCAGTAAATCAAAAACAGATTTGTCGAGGTCATGCGCTCGCGTGCGGAGTGCCATTATTGGCTCGCAGTACGCAGCCTTATTTCTTCTATTTGGACGATGAAAGTGGTGCTGAATTAGACCCAATGAGTATGGAAGATTTGGGCACTCGATGCTTTTTGTATATAGGCGAAAAGGCATCGTAAATTAATAGATAAAAATAACCCCGATAGCTAGGCACTATCGGGGTTTTTATTCCAACTTTCCCAATAAAGAAGGAACAAATTTTGAGTAAGTATAGCAAAACTAAGTTAAAAATACACTTAAAAGAGGGTTAGAAATGGAAACAAATGCAAGTCCGATTATGCGAGGTGCAATCGCATTCTCTATTGTTATCGTTGCGCTTGGCTTGTTTGCTTTATGTATTACACCGTTGGCAAATGTCCTTATTGAACTTGCTAAATAGCGCAAGGAGAGACAATGAAACAATTTGGCAGACGTTGGAAACTCGACATTAGTAACGACCAAGAACGTTAAGCATTGAGCAATTACGTGTTGCGTTTGAAATTGATAAAACCATCAATGAAAAGCCTAATCCCGCTAAAATCCAAGTGTGGAACTTAAATCGAGACCATATCAACCAATTATTAAGCCAAGACTATAAGAAAGTTGCCTTATCAGTTGGTTATGGCGAGTTACGCCAAATCTATGCGGGAGATATTACCAAGACAAGAATCCAACGAGAGGGATTGGATTTTGTCCTTACGCTTGAGTGTTCGGACGGGCATCAAGCCTACACTCAATCGAGAGCTAAAACAACATTAAAAGCAGGAGCAACAGACAAACAGATTGTTGAGGAATTGCAAAAGACCATGCCTAAAGTACAGTCTGGTGCCATTGACATTCCTAATCAGCGCAAACTCCCTCGTGGTAGGGTATTAAACGGCAATAGCCGAGATATTCTCACTAAAATTGCGCGCAATAATAAGGCTGATTGGTCTATCCAAGATGGCTCGCTTATTTTTCTGCCGAAAGATAAAGTGCTAAGTGATGATGCTGTACTGATTTCTCAAGATACAGGAATGATTAATGCACCAGAACAAACCGATGAGGGACTAGAGCTCACTTGTTTACTCAACCCTGCATTACAAATTGGCGGACTTGTGAAAGTTGAATCTATCATTGAGTACTTCAATGGGGAGTACAAGATTGTAAAACTTGCGCATTCTGGCGATGGTATCGGTGGGGATTGGCACAGCAAGATGACGGTTGTCGGGGGCAAATTCCAAAAGGTAGAAAAGCCTAAAAAAACGGACAAAAAAGACAGGAAAAAATGACCGCACTTTTGTTAAGTGCAGTCATTTATATTAAATGACACCGACACGCAATTCGGCACCGCAAGCATGCGCATAGCGTTGTAGTGTTAGAAATGAAGCCCGACTGGCATTCTTTTCTAATTTGCTGATTGCCGGTTGAGTTACACCCATTTTTTCGGCAACTTGAGAAATAGTGAGACCTGCACGAATACGCATTTCTTGGAGTAGTGATTGCAGTTCCTCAATACGTTTTTCTTGCAAATAAAGTGCTTTAGTTTCTTCGTCTTGAAGTAAGGTCTCTTTTACTTGTTTGTAACTTATCGGTTTAACTTTCATCGGTCATTTCTCCTAAACGTTTTAAAGCTAATTCAATTTCTGACGGTGGGGTTTTCTGTGTTTTCTTAACAAAAGTGCGCAGGATGTAAATTTTCTTCCCTATGGCAAAAGCAAAAAAGGTGCGCGAAATATCTTTATTGCCAGCGCGCAGTTCAAATAAACCATTACCCATTGCGCGCGTATGCGGGAAACGAAGCTCACTGCCTAATGTTTCTAACTTATCCAGAGCATTTAACGCTTTAGCTCGCATTATTGGAGATAAGGCTTCAATTTCAGCGAATGCTTCAGGGTGAAATAATAACTCGAACATAAAACTCTCATAACTTTTAAGTTATGCAAATCATAACATATTTAAAATATAAATCAAAGGTTATATTTAATGAACCTACGCACAAACCTTAGCAACGCCAGAAACCGCAACCGACCATCAAATCCAACAAAACCAACTAATTTACATACTGCACTTCCTGCAAAAGTGGTGAGTTTTGACCCAGCCAAAACAAACTGTATCACTTGCCATACAATAAAAATGCAGTTAGTCGATGGAGTGGGGCAGATATACCGCCACTTCTTGATGTGCCTGTGAGTTTTCCTCGTGGCGGGGCTTTGCAGTGACATTCCCGCTTAAAGCAGGTGATGAGGGGATAGCGATATTTTCCGAGCGTTGCATTGACGGATGGTGGCAAAACGGTAACGCATCAACGCCTTTAGATTTTAGGCTACATGATTTATCCGATGCGATGTTTATTCCTGGCATATGCTCTGTGCCGAAAGCTATTGGCGGATTTTTTACCGAAGGGTTATCAATGCAAACCCTTGATGGCGGCACATACATCAGAATCAAAAACGGCTCGATTTTGATTAAAGGAAATATCGAACATCAGGGCCATACCTCGCAAACAGGCTCGCATAGCTCCACAGGCGTTATCTCGAGCGATACAGATGTAAAAGCAAGTGTATTTCAGTGAAAAACCATAAACATACAGGCGACAGTGGCGGTAAAAACAGGAGTGCCAGAATGAGAGTAAGACGACTTAATAAAGAGCACGATTGGACATTTGGCAAGGCTTTTCAAACTACGCAACAGAATCAGATGCCATTGCTCAAAATGTACAAACTCGCCTTTGGTCATTTGCTAATGACTGGTTTTTAGACCTAGAACACGGTTTGCCTTGCTTGAACAAATGGGGCGAGGGGTAAATATGGCAGACTGGGAAATCAAAATAAAACGCTATGTGTTGGAAACTGAAGGTGTAAGCAGAATAACTGATTACCAAGCTAATTTTGATGCAGATACACGCAAGCTGACCATATCGATTGATTACCAAGATATTTACGGACAGCAACAAACCGCACGTTATGACGCTTAAAGTGTGGTTAAATTAAGTAAAGTTTTGTGATGAAGATCGCAAAATAGAAAATTTCTGATTAAAAATCTACATAAACAATTTTGGTTCCGTAGAATAGATACTCCTATTTTTAATGAAGGATGCATACTATGGAACCAAGCAATATTTTTGCCACAATTATTGTAATTTTAATGTTACTTAGCCCTTTTTATCTTGTTTATCTGATTATAAAGAAAATAAAAAAAGGCAAGGATCAAAAGATACAATCGGAATATAACGACCTATCATCAAAAATTAAACACCTACAAGATGAGATTAATGAAAAGTCAAAAGAGTTATCTTTAATTAAGGATGAGCTTAAGAGTTATGAACCAGAAGGGGCTTTATTAAGAGTTGGATTATACCAGCCTATATTTAGCTTTGATACCTCTGAAGAATATAAAGCAAAAATTCTTGAATTAAGAGAAAAGCAAAAAGCACTATTTAAAAGTAATTTGGCTTGTACTTGCTCTACAACATGGACTGTTGGGACAGGTAAAGATGCTAAAAAGCAAGGTGCTAAAATGACAAAAAATAATATTGATTTAGCTTTAAGAGCTTTCAATAATGAATGTGATGCGCTGATTAGTAAAGTTAGCAGTAGTAATTTTGAAAAAATACGAAATGGAATCCAACATTCTTATGAGCATATTAATAAGCTAAATCAACACAATTTAATATCTATTAATCCAGCTTATTTAGCTCTTAAGCTAAAAGAATTAATGGCTACCTATGAATATGCCTTGAAGAAAGAGGAAGAAAAGGCAGAACAAGCCAGAATTAAAGAGGAAATGAGAGAAGAGGCTAGAGCACAAAGAGAATTAGAGAAAGCTAAAGCTGAGGCGGAAAGAGCTCAACGAGATGCCGAGAAAGAGTTGGAAAATGCTCGGAAACTGCTTGAGAAAGATCAGGCTAACACTGAGCTTCAGGCAAGAATCGCCGAGTTGGAGCTGAAATATCAAGAAGCCTTGGAAAATAGCCAGAGGGCTATTTCTCAAGCTCAACTAACGAAATCCGGGCATGTTTATGTAATTAGTAATATTGGTTCATTTGGTGAGAATGTGTTTAAAATTGGTATGACACGCCGATTAGAGCCATTAGACCGTATAAGAGAATTGGGCGATGCTAGCGTGCCATTCTCTTTTGATGTTCACGCATTGATCTATAGTGAAGATGCGCCAGCATTAGAAAATGAATTGCACAAGGTGTTTGCGGATCATCAAGTAAACCGTGTCAATCCACGTAAAGAGTTCTTTAAGGTACCATTAGAGATAATTGCCGACGAGGTCAAAAAACGCAATGCTAAAATTGAGTTTACAATGCTGGCCGAAGCGTCGGAATATTATCAATCCTTGGCAATGGAGAAAGAGCACAAATATACTGATATTATTGAATCTGATGATGAAGATTTATCAGAAGAATAGTTACAAATCCCCTTGACACCCAAGGGGATTTTTCATTATTATTTTTATCAAGCAGATAGTTATCTGCTCAAGGTGTCGAAGCCTTATTAGCAGTAAGCGGTTAGTCCGCTCCCGATAGCATAGCGGTTTTTTTTATGCGTAAAATTTAGCAACCTTGTTTGTTTATTGCCATTAAACATTCATTACGCATAACCATATCTTATCTATGCCGAGTGGGCGACTAATACAATACCCGAAAGGGAAATATGTCCAGCTGACTTACTGCAGCCTTCGAACCACTTGGCGCCCAACTTGCGGCATCTTAAAAATATCGAAGAAACAGTAGGAGACAGTTATGTCTAATCAAATCTCAACTCAAACAATTTCATTCAACAATCAGTCATTAATTACCGTTGAACAAAATGGCGTGCATTATGTTGCTATGAAGCCTATTTGTGAAAATATCGGCATTCAATGGGAATCGCAATACAATCGAATTAGACGTGATGATGTACTAAATTCAGTTATATTCATCATGAATATGACTGGAAGTGATAGTAAGAATTATCAAATGATCTGCTTACCAATCGAATATTTAAACGGTTGGTTATTTGGTATTGATATTAATCGTTGTAACCCAGAAATCCGTGACACATTAATCAAATACAAAAAAGAGTGTTATCAAGCGTTACATGATTATTGGTTTAATGGTAAAGCAGAACGCAAAACTACGGTAGATGATCGCACAGGCCTACGCAATGCTGTAAATATGTTAGTTAGCAAGAAAGGCTTAATTTATTCTGAGGCTTATCATTTAGTCCATCAACGCTTTAATGTGGAATCAATCGAAGATTTAACATTAGAGCAATTACCGCAAGCAGTAGAGTATGTTCACAAAATAATTTTAGAAGGGGAATTAATCACTGAGGCTGAATTGCCTAGCCGTGAAAAGAAATTCAGCTTTGAATTTACCGAGTACGAACTCCAACAGCTTATTTGGTTATGGTTTGCTTTCAAACGTGGCGTCGGCACATTCCAACATATTGAGAGAGCCTTTAACGTTCTAGGCTCGAACATGAGTGGGCAAATCTACGGACAGGCTTACGAATATTTAAGCGTGTTACGCTCAACAAACAAAATCTTAAACCGCATTACACAAGAGTTTGAGATTGACCCAATGACAAATTGGCGTGTATTAAAACACTTGCGAGGCTTTAATCCAAAAGCAGTCAAAATCGACTTCTAAAAACAACGGAAAATCCGACCTCACTTACCGCTTACGGGAAACTGTAAGCGGCTTTAGGCGTGCTTAAAATCACAACCCGATCATTTCCGATCGGGTTTTTTATTGGAGAAAATATGGCAAAACTGATTGAAACAGGCATTCAAATTGATCGATTAAACGAAATCGTAGCACGATTTGAAGATGGATTTAGACAAATCTATGGGCAGAATATCGACCTATCGCCCAACTCACCCGATGGGCAAATGGTGGGCTTACTTGCTCAGATGAAGATGGATATTGAGGAGCTTGCCGAGAACGTATATCGACAGTTAGATCCTGATGTTGCGACAGGTGCTTGGCTCGATCAACGAGTCGCTTATGCAGGATTGATAAGACGAGCGGCAAGCTATAGCTATTTGCGCTCAGTAATTTTGACAGGGGAGCCTTTAACTCACCTTTATGCAGGGATTGTAGTGTCTGACCCACATAAAGTTCGATGGGTATTAACGGCAGATGTGCAGCTAGATAGTAATGGCTCCACCCGTGCGGACTTCCGCAGCGAAGAATTGGGTGCGTTTAACCTCATAAAAAACACGAATTTAACCATTGAGACCGTTACGCTTGGTCTTACCTCGGCAACCACATTCGAAAATGCCGAAATTGGCGAGGAAGAAGAAACCGACTTGCAATTACGAGAACGTTTTTTTCATCAGCCGAACTAAAAATGCGCAAAATTCTGCCGATGCTATCCAGTCAAAAATTGCCGCATTGCCTGATGTTAGACAAGTTAAAGTGCTAGAAAACAATACTAAACAACGTGATAAATATGGGGTTGAGCCTAATTCGTTGAATGTTATTGTCGATGGCGGTGAAGATGAGCAAATCGCTCACGTTATTTATGAAAATAAAGGAGCAGGGGTCGGGTTGCAAGGTGCTACAGAAACAACTTTAACGGTAAATGGCGAACGTAGAGCATTGCGGTTCGACCGCGCAACGCCTGTTGATGTGCAAGTGTCTATGCGTTGTGTTCGATACGAAGATTTTACTGAAGTAGATAAGGATGAAATCAAGCGATTATTATCCATTCAACGCTTTGGCATCGGGCAAAATCTTTCACTTTCCCGACTTTATTCGCCAATTAATAAAGTGGGTGGTTTCTGGGTGAAAGAACTAAAAATTGGGCGCAAAGGGCAGTCTCTCACCACGGAAAATATTACCGCACAACCACGTGAATTAATCCGAATTTTAGCAACGGATATAACCATTGAGGTGGAATAATGGGCTATTCTGATTTGTTGATTTGGCAATACCGAAACAAGCCCAAAGCCGTCTCAACGATTAAGCTATTTGAAAACATTATCGGGCAAGGCTTTATCGATTTATATCGATTGCAAGATGTGCTGAATATTGAAACGGCCACAGGGCATCAGCTTGATTTGGTCGGTAAACACGTCGGGCAATTTCGGGTTATTAATGGCTATCAATTGCGTAAGTTTTTCGGTTTCCGCAATTCGCCTAATGCACTGGGATTTAGCAAAAAAAGGCTAGGCGGTGCGCAATGGTATCGGAAACGAGACCCACTGTCTGATTCTGTCAGATTATCTGATGATGATTATCGATTCTTAATTAAATGCAGAATCCTCAAAAACTACCAAATAGGCACGCTACCAAACTTAATTGAGGCGTGCCTATTTATTTTTGGCGAAGGTTGTCACATCGTGGATAACTACGATATGACCGTCTCTATCTCTGTTCCAAGCACTATCACATCTGATTTTAAGAAATTCGCAATCAACCACTTAGATATACTGCCACGCCAAGCAGGTGTGCAATATCTTTTCAACCTAATATAGAGGTCACATATGGCATTAGTAAATAAGCCAGATGAAAGCATTTTTGCGTCATCTGCAAAACAAGGTGAGGTCGATAATTTCCCTGACTTATTGCGTGGTTGGGGGATTACGTTTGACCAAACTCAAGGCATCCCTCCTATGGAGTGGTTTAACTTCTTATTTAAACGACTTGACGAAAAACACGCTTATTTGATGCAACGAGGGCTACCCGAATGGTCTGCTACGCAAGACTATACTAAAGGCTCTTGCGTGCAGTTTGATGGCGTAAGCTACCGAGCATTAAAAAATAGTAAAAATAACAGCCCGAATGAATCAAATTCCCAATATTGGGTACGTTGGGGATTTGCATTGAGTGAAATTGCTCAGGCGACATTAACTCAATATGGGATAACCAAACTCTACACTGGCTACGATAGCCAAAGTGAAGATTTAGCATTAACGCCTAAAACCGCTTATCAGCTAAAACAGCTTATTGACTCCAACACACGTGCGCTTGGCAATGTTATCCCAAACAGCAAAAAATCCTCTGCAGTAAATAGCAATAGCGCAGACACCGTGGCAACCAGTGCTGCGGTTAAGACCGCGAATGATAACGCAAATGGACGCGTGTCAAAATCGGGCGATACGATGACAGGCAACTTAACTGTACCCAATATCATAGTCAACGACCCAACAAACAATAACAACTCTGTGCAAATAGGTGATGACACAAAGTTAATTGATGTTGACATGGTGCATACCGTTGGATTGCAAGCAACAGACAATGCAAATGATGCCTACATTGCCTATGGAGCAACCAAAAAACGATTTGGTTTTGATGGCGTAAATTTTTCAGCTGAGAGTGGTCTTGGCGCAAAATGGCATGGGAGCAACAAGCAAGGAGAAGGTGCTTATGTTGATCAATATAACTCATTAGCTCCCTATTATGTCGATGTAGGGAACGCTATGGGGGCTAATATCTATTATCCCTTTATAAAGGGTAAAGTCGCAAATGGCCATATTTATGGCGAGTCTTTTTCATTTGGTTATGTTACGCCGGGTGTAATTAACCAATTTGGATCAGGCGTCATTAATCTTACCGATGATGTTCAAGGTAATAAACAATGGCACTTTCAACATGACGGTATTTTCCGGTCTGCAGGTGATGTGATTTCCGCAAGCGGGATATCACTCGATGCATTATATAATAATTTAAATACATACAGTAATAAGTTAAACGAACTCATTAATGGGTTTACTGCGACGTGGTATGGCAGCCATTATCAAGGTGCGGAAGTTTATAAAATTAAACAAGGGCGTTTAATGATTATTCGAATGAATATAGGTGTGATAAATCAATCAGGCAATTACTATCTCCCCGAATCCTTTGATGGTGGGGCCACTGCAATCGCAATTGATTCTGGTGGTGGTCAAAATAATGTCGGTGCAATTTTTGCAGGCGGTAATGTTGTTTATATAGGTATAAACAAAGGTACAAATGTTAGCGTTATTGTGATAGGAGTAAAAAATTAATGAAACAATTTAATTTAACTCAATTAGTTTTCGATGATTTAAATCATGATACCCATCTAATAGATGGATGGCATCCTGTAGAAGAACAACGAGATATTGACAAAATATGTGAAACAATAACAGGTGGCGGCAAAGTTTGGTTGGAAAACGGTAAAATTCAATGTTCCGGCAAGGCCCCGAGTCAATTTCACGTTTTTAATATGGAGACAAAAGAATTTGAGCTTTCAGCCGAAAAACAAAGCGCACTTTTTGCACAACAAAAAGAAGGTTTACTCAATAAGTTAGCGGACAAAGCCGACCAACTGAAAAATAGCTTGCTGGTGGGCTACCCACAAACGGAAATCGAAAGTTTTTACCGTCAGGAAAAAGAGGCTCTCGCATGGCAAGCCGACCACAACACACCCACACCAATGCTTTCGCAAATTGCTCGTGTACGTGGTGTGCGCTCGATGTGCTTATTAGCAAAGTGATTGAAAAATCCACCCAGTTTGCCGTGGCGATTGGCTTGATTATTGGGCAACGTCAGGCATTTGAGGACCGCTTGTTCGCTTTAAAAACACCAGAGGAATTAACCTCACTTGAACAGGAGATTGAACAATGGCAATTCCAAGCAAATTAAAATGTTATGGCTATCACGTGGTCATTGCCATAGACCAACTGTTTAACGCCTTAACAGGTGGCGCAGCGGATGAAACCCTCTCCAGCCGCACTTATCGCGGTGCTATTTTAGCGGATAAACCGAAAAAACGCTGGCGTGTGCTGTATCGCGTCATCAATAGCCTTTTCTTTGACTGCAATCACTGCAAAACGGCCTATGAAAGCGAGATTTCGGGCAAACAACATGATGAACGCTTCAAGGCGGTGCAACATGCAGGAAATTAGTTTTAACGAGGAAATTAGTTTTAAGTGGATTCGCGGTGATGATGAAGAGGAAACCTTAGAGTTTTACGGGGAAGATGGCGAACCTTTAGATTTTACAGGCAGTCGGTTTGATTGCGATATTGTGCCTGTAAGCAAAGGCGAGCGTATTTGCCTATCTAGCACAAGCGAGAGTATATCGGTAAAAAACAATAAGGTGACGTTTATCATCTCACACGATAAAACTGAGCAAGTCGATTGGACGCAAGCTAAATGGGATTTGCAACAAACCAATGGGCAAGGGCTCATCAAAACCCTGTGCGGAGGTAAGATAACTCTCCGTAAGGATATAACTCCCCGTAAGGATATAACATATGACGTGCCTCAGCGCTAAACCCAAAAACAAAATCAAGGTGCAAGTGCAATCTAAGCCCATTATTTCCGTTGCACTTAAACCCAAAACTAAAATTAATATCAAGGTGGCAAAAGGATTTAGGGTGATAAATGCGGAAAACCCCATTATTCCAACTCTACCTGATTTAATCCTCAACTACAAAATAGGACGACTATGACAACACAAACAATCCAGCAATTATTAACCGAATTTGCAACTTACTTAGGCGAGCAAGACAAAAATATTTTGGCTCAAATTGATGCTAAGGTCACTCAGCTTAAAAATGACCTGTTAGGCGGTGAGGTATCAGCAGATTTAGATACATTCCGTGAGCTCGCGGAGGAATTACGCAAACTCAAAGCAAGCGGAAGCAGTGCCCCTGAGGCATTAACCACTAAACTGACTGAATTTAAATCGAGCCTAGATGAGGTGATTGAGCAAATTAACGCGCTAAAAGCAATGGACTTAATGGCAGCTTATCAAAAAGGTAAAAATAGCTAATGGACCTTTTGCAACAATTACCCGAAGTCATCGAGCAAATCGGGCGAGATGTTAAAGCCATAACCGTTGTACTTGGTAGCGGTCGTCCTGATAAGCCCGAAACCACAGGTGGCAAAATAACAGGGCAGGAGCCTAACGGCACCATTTATGAGTCATCAGATGGCGGCCGAGTGGGTGCATGGAAGTGGCAAAAACGTAATGGGAAATGGGTGGTCACCGATGGTGATACAGGCTTGGTTAATGCTGTAACTAAAAACCTAAAGCCTGGTGCTTACATTAAATTCCGCAGGCAAGGAAACCTTGTATCATGCCACATGGGCGGGTTATCTTGGGGATTGTTTGGTTATCTGGGCAAAACCGAAAAAGGTTATAGCCCACGACAAGCAGGTCGAGTTGAGGTTATCAGTCAAGGAAATATCCCTCTTGGTTTTAGAGCTGACGACTCTTGTGGATTTAGTTTATTTGATGATGACACCAACCGAGCTGTTGCAGGTGTTTATGTGGGCGGGGTTGGCGATTCTAATTTTATGCGATTCACGCCTTATCACGCAGACCCTAAAGTAAAAGGCAATGATGCAATACCTGACATCGGGCCAAAAAACTTAAGACCGCCAGCGATGATGTGGACAACATCCGATCCATGGCCTGATAGGGTTTAAAATAATTTTATATCTCTAAATAGTATTCTTTGGTGATTCAGAACCATTTCCTGAAACTCTGCCTTAATCAAGAAGTTCAGTAACTTCTTCCATAAATAAAGCTATCTAGACGCAGCCCACATTGCTCTAGATGGCTTGCTATCATTCAGCCTATTCTCCTTAATAAATCTCTCAAAATCCTGCTTATCAAATTCGACCAATTTAGCTCCAAAATCTAACGATAGAGTAGAGGCTAGCGATTGAGAAAATCGCCACTCGAGAACGTTCTCGCAGTATTCTGGGGTTTTGTAATAAATAACAGAAATTCCCTTCGCCTTTTCTCCCATGTTGTAAACTTCCGCTATAATCTCTCTTCGTCTTGATAGCAAGGAGTTGATTAGTTCTTCAACATCCGGCTTAATAGTTCTTTGACCATTTTCCCAATACTCCACGAACGCTTGCTGACCTGTCCAATATGTTCTGCAGCTTCAACCGTTGATAAACCCAACAGCTTTCTTGCGACTTTTAGTTCAAGTGGTGTCATAGTGTTATCCTTATAGAAAAGCCGTCAAATGACGGCTCTTAGTTTAAAATTGAATACCTTGTTTCTCTGCTAAGTCGATGGCTTTCTGTAATTTTTCAACCGCCTCATTCACAGCTTCTTGATTGAATTTCTCTGCTAATTCTTTTGAGTAGTTTTCATTTTTAAAGAAATCTCTCGCAGAGCTAAATTGCTCAACTGCTGATTTAAATAGTCCTTTGATTGGATTTCGATGGTTTTTCGGTAAGACTGAAAGTTTAGCAAAGTTTTCAGATGTTGCGATTGTAGCAAAGTTTGCAGATGTGATTTTCATAATTTTCTCCTTGAGATTAGAGTCGCACCATTGCGTTCTCTTTATGGGTGTATAATGTTCGCATTTGACGAACAAGTCAAGAGGAAAATTGTAAAGATTTGTAAATTTTTTAATCCAACAATTCAGCAATCTCTTCCATATTCGGGGCGTAATAGACATTTTGAAGTATTCTGATGTCTTTATGCCCCGATATTTTCGCTAACGTCATTACATCAACTTTTTTAGCTAATCTGGTTAATGCCTCTCGTCTTGTATCGTGGAAGTGTAAATTATCTCTGTTGGCCGCTTTCTTTAACTTCCTAAATGTTGCATCAAGTATATTTGATTTCACTTGAAAGCAAGTTTCACCTTGTTCTATTTCGTCTCTTAACCTTTCCAGTATTCTCACCGCATTTTTTGAAAGTGGAACGGTCCGAGAATTGCCGTTTTTCGTCATTGGTAAATAAGCTGTCTTTCTTTCTAGGTTTACATTACCCCAAGTTAATCCGCATATCTCACCAGCTCTCATCGCAGTTTCAACAGCAAATAGCACTGCCGCACCTGTGCGAGCCTTAGCAGTCTTTAAGCTCTCATTATATCCGCTAATCTTGATAATCTCGTCTATATCTTCTTGTGTAAATCTTTGAGTTCTTGGTTTGCTTGCTTGTGGCTGTTGCAATCCAGTCATAGGGGAGGTTTGGATATACCCCAACGCTCAACGGCAACTTTGAATATATGCCCGATGGTAGATAACTCCCTGCGAACACTTTCACCTTTAACGGTTTCTAGTCGCTCTTTAATCCACAATTCTAAATCTTGGCGAGTAACATCAGATATATATTTATCTGTTATAGGATGGCGCAGAAAACGAGTTAAGCGGTTGAATTCGTGCTTTTCGCCTCGTTTCGTTGGCGTAACCTCATTCAAATAACGCTTAATCACATCAGAAAATAGCGTTTCTGGCTGCATACCTTTAGCTATTAACTCTAATTTCTTTTCTTCTTCCGCTCCCCACAAGATAGCTTCTGTCTTTGTTGAGCAGGTTTTGGATTTTCTTTTACCGTCTCGATAGACTTCTACACGCCATCTATCGCCACGTTTTCTAACTGTTGCCACTTTATTTAATCTCTAAACGTAAAAACTCGCCAAAAATTAAACCGCTTGGCGTAATTTTGGCGTAATGAACGCATAAAAATATATAAAAATACATAAAAAATGGCAATACTGGATAAGATTAAAAGAGTGGAAAAGTGATATTTAAGTATCGTAAAGTGTTGATTTTATTAATAGAAAAGCAGAAAAGAAAAATCCCCGTCCAATGAACGAGGATTATAATGTGGTGCCTAGGGTCGGACTCGAACCGACACGGTTATTCACCGGCGGATTTTGAATCCGCTGCGTCTACCAATTTCGCCACCCAGGCATTTGGGTTGCTCTGAATTATACGTTTATCTTACTTCGTTGCAAGTAAAATTTCATTAAAAACGTGTGGTTGTTTTAAATTTCATCAACTTGTATTCAAATATAAAAGGGAAGTTTAAAATAATTTGATACGTTGTCACAATTTATGAGTAAAATAAAAGCTTAGTATTTCTACTAAGCTTTATGATTATCTAATTAAGCGGTTTGACCAGCAAGGTTACCTAAATCTTTATCGATTAAGAATAAGCCTTTGCCATCTTCGCCAAGAAGATTTAATTTGTCTAAAATACCACTGAATAATTTCTCTTCTTCGTGTTGTTCTGCAACATACCATTGTAAGAAATTGAATGCAGAGTAGTCTTTTTCTTCAAAAGTTTTACCCACTAATTCATTAATTTTACTTGTGATCAATTTTTCGTGTTCGTAAGTTAATTCAATGATTTCTTTCAATGATTTGTACTCATGCGCAGGTGCTTCAATTGCAGTGATTACCGCTAATGCACCAGTTTCATTTAAATAAGTGAATAATTTACGCATGTGTTGCATTTCTTCTGCAGCGTGTTCTGATAAGAATTTAGCTGCACCTTCAAAACCATTTTGTTCGCACCATGCACTCATTTGTAAGTAAAGGTTTGAAGAGTAGAACTCAAGGTTCATTTGATCATTTAATAATTTGATTACGTTTGCTGATAACATTTTGTATTCTCCTTCTAAAATTATAATGTTGCTAAATCACGATCAATAAAGTAAAGCGAACGACCGTCTTCACCCAACAAGTTAAATTTATCAATAATGCTATTGAATAATTTTTCTTCTTCATGTTGTTCTGCAACGTACCATTGTAAGAAGTTAAAAGTAGAATAGTCTTTGTTTGCAAAAGTCACTTCAACTAATTCATTAATTTTAGAAGTAACGAGTTTTTCATGTTCAAGTGTGGTTTCAAATACTTCTTTAAGTGATTTGTAGTCATTCTTAGGTGCATCAATTTTACCTAAAAGTGGCATACCACTTGTTTCACTCACATATTTGAATAATTTTTGCATGTGTTCTAATTCTTCATCAGCATGACGAAGTAAAAATGCTGCAGCACCTTCGTAACCGTGTTTGCTACACCAAGAACTCATTTGTAAATAAACATTAGAAGAGTAGAACTCTAAATTGATTTGTTCATTTAACTTATCTGCGATTGCTTTATTAAGCATAACCAACTCCTTTCCTTATTAAGTAGAGATTAAAAATAAAAACAAGACTGCTTAACTTGTCATCGGTGTGCATTCTAATCCAGCAAATGAGAATGGTCAAGTATTTTTTTAAATTATTTTTTATAAGTCACTAATAATAAAAGAAAAATCAATGTTAATTATTCTCATTTATGTAATATATGTAAAATAAATTCTCATTATCAGATCAAGAATGATGAAATCTGCTGAATTGTGATGTATGCAATTGTATTCAGAATTCACGTAGCGTTATCTCAAAATTTCATTCTAATTTAATTATTCCATCACAAAGACATCCATTTATTTCTTTTATATCTATAAGCCGAAACTCACCTTATTTTGAGTAATGCATGAAATAGGATAGTCATCTATTTTTATTTGTGACACATTTATAAATGTTATTTAACATAATATACATTATGCGAAATCAATTACAAGGTTAGTGAAAGCTACGTATTAATAAGATCACAGAGTTATGCACAGGTCACGAATGCTGCTAAAGTAATGTGAAATCTGGATTGGCAATACCTTGTAACAAGATTAAATAATGATTTATACACTCTAAAGTTTTTATGTAAGGAAAAAATAAAGAAGTTTATATGTATCAAATAATGACAACGCTACGTGAATTCTGCGTTATTTTATGAGGTGAATACCATCAGATTAAAAAAGAAAAACGTAAATCTCAGGGATTAAGATTTACGTTTTTGATGAATGGTATTTGTGTGACCATGTCACGATATGTATAAGGTTAAGATAACAGTTTTGCTCCGTATTCATAAACCTGTTGCAGTAAATTCAGTTTGGTTGGATTATCCGAATATTCCTCTGCTAACCGTTGTAAACTTTCTTCAAATTTAACCGCACTTTGTTCTAATTTACGTTGGCGATATTTTTGCCATTTGATTTGCTCAGCACGATTTAGGGTTTTGTAGAAATATCTTGCACGATAATGGAATAACAATTCAGGAATTCGTTTATCTTCAAAGGCTAAACCATGCTCAGCTAATTTTTCAGCTGGTAAATCGCGTAAAATAGCCATATTGTTTTTATCGGCATTGCTAAAGAAACCGTTATAAAGCTCCGTTTCTACATTATCACTCGGCTCAAATTCGCGTTCTTCTGCGAAGATTTCAATAACTTTCTCGCGAATATCTAAGGATTGGCGCAATTTTGCTAAATTATCTAAGCAATATTGTCTGTCTATTCCCAAACGAGCTGCATTTTCTGGTAGTAACGTTTTTGCTGGTGCCAAAATTGGGCATTTATTAATATGAACCAATTTCAATGGAACTGATGAAACTCCCCTTTCTTCTAGCTCACTTTTCTTAGTATATAAATCTTGTCGCAAATCAACCGCACTTTTACTGAGTAAATTATCAATATCACCTGATAAATCACAGACGATTACGGCATTTTGATTAGTTGGATGCCATGCTAATGGTGCCACCCAAGCACAATTGCCGCGATAATTCCCTAACATACCTGAAACATGAACTAATGGTGTCATTTCCGCGGTATCAATTAGCTTCTCAATTTCCCTTTTACCTCTATACTCAAAGAAGAATTGAAATAATTTAGGCTGCTTTTCTTTGATTAATTTAGCCATAGCGATGGTTGCATATACATCCGCCATCGCATCATGGGCATTTTCATGCTCGATACCATTTACTTTGGTTAATTTTTCTAAGCGAAAGCTTGGCATACCATCATCGTCATAAGCCCAATTTATCCCTTCTGGACGCAGCGAATAGCAAGCCCGTACCAAATCCAGTAAATCCCAACGAGAATTGCCATTTTTCCAGCTATATTCATAGGGATCGATGAAATTACGGTAAAAGGTATAACGAGTCATTTCATCGTCATAACGAATGTTGTTGTAACCCATCACACAGGTGTTAGGTTGTGAAAATTCAGCTAGAATTTTTGCGGCAAATTCAGGTTCAGGAATCCCCTTTTCATTACATTCTTGTGGCGTGATTCCTGTGACCATTACGGCTTCCGGGGCAGGCAAATAATCATTGGTTTGCTTGCAATACAGAATAATAGGCTCGCCAATGATATTGAAATCGGCATCGGTACGAATACCGGCAAATTGAGCTGGACGATCACTTGCCGGATTGATACCAAAACTTTCGTAATCGTAGATAAAAAAACTAAAATTGTTTGCCATAATTATGCCAAAATTTTATCTAAATAATATAAACAGAAAATTGCTGAAAGGCTGACAAGCACACCAAGCCAGTTGATTTTGCTGATTTTTTCTTTAAAGAAAAATGCGCCGGTGATGGTGCCTAAACAAATAACACCAATATTCATTCCCGCAAAAACTAAGGTTGGGTTTTGTCCGAAACTTTGGTGAGCTTTAATGTAAAACAGAATGTTGAAGAAATTCAATACACCTAAAATAATTCCACCAATAAAGCTTGGCACAGTCCATTGAGTGCGTTTTAGGAATAAATACAGGAACATGACACAAGCGGCTAATGAGAAAGCAATGAATAATGTGGTTGGGAATGCTCCCCCGCTTTTGGCCACTTGTTTGAATAAGATATCAATGGTGCCATAACCAAACCAAACACCGATTAAGCCTAAAATACCTTTAAAAGTGACCGCACTTTGTTCATTTGATTTGTTCAAAATACAGAATAAACCGGTGAATGCCAAAATAATGCCAACAATTTTAGGCTGACTTAATGTTTCATGGAAAATAATAAAAGAGGCAACAATCGGTAGAAATAACGATAAGCGTTGTGCGGCATCTGAACGCACGATGCCTGCAAATTCAACGGCTTTAGACATAATGATAAATACGGTTGGTAATAAAATACCTAACGCCAGGAAAATAGGTGTGCTATCACTTTGTGCTAAATATTCGGTAAATTCCAATCCTTTAAAATCAGGTTTGAGTAAGAAATAGCTTAATGAAATGGCGATAATATAGTTGAACGCTATTGCTTGTTCAATAATGATATTTTTCTTGCGCGCAACTTTGAGTAACACCGATACGGCAACACTACATAGAATGGCAAAAATAAGGTTGTGCATAATTCGTCCTAAATTCTCATAAAAATAACAATGAAAAAAGCGGCCAATTGCTTTGACCGCTTTAAAAAACTACTCTGTTGCGCCAAAGCCACGCAAACCAACCACATGAACTTGTTCTTGGTTGCCGGCGATTTTACGCACCAGTTTATAGGTTGTGCCTTTTTCAGGGCTGATATTCTCTGGCGCTGCGATAAGTAATTGCATATCCAAACGTTCGCAAAGTTCGAACAAGGTGGAAATAGATTTACCATCTAAACGTGCCGCTTCATCCAAGAATAGTAAACGACATGGTACGATGTCTTTACCGCGAATACGGCGGCTTTCCTCTTCCCAACTTTGTACAACCATTAATAGGATTGACATACCCGTACCGATCGCTTCACCTGTCGATAATGCGCCACTTTCAGCACGTAACCAGCCATCTGCACCACGGAATACTTCAACTTCTAACTCGAGGTAATTACGGTAATCTAATAATTCTTCACCGATAGTTTGTGCTGTGCGTTGGCCCATATCAATATGAGGGTTAATGCGTTGATAAAGTTTCGCAATAGCTTCAGAGAAGGTAATACGGTTATCACTGAATAAATCTTGATATTCTTCCTGTTTACCAGACAGCGCATCAAGCAACATCGCATGTGTATCGCGAATATTGACGACTAAACGTACCGATTTCACCTGACCGAAAGCAATATTTTGTAGACCTTGGTTCAACATGCGAATACGATTTTGTTCACGTTGAATGGTTTTACGCATAATATTTGCCACACTTTCAGAACTGATCGCCAATTTTTTCTCACGGCCAGTCAATTCTTCTGTTAAGCGATTAAGCTCAATTTCCATTTGCTCAATTGCATCAATCGGATCATCTGTTTTAATAATATCCTGACGAATACGTTCACGAAGATGTTGATAGACAGCAATGAAGAAGCGGACTTTATTTTCCGGTTTACGGCTATCTTCAGAAATACGTAATGCATTGCGGAGATATTCATTATCTGCCACCGCAGTACGTAACGCACCTAAGGCTTTATCCGACATTGAACGTAGTTCATCAGCAGATAAATAAGCTAATTCACGGCGATTGAGTCGTTTTTCCACATCAGAATTGCGAGATAAACGCAGAACCACGCACCAGCTGACTTTAGCTGCCACAACCAATTCACGTTGAGTTTTGTAATCACGTTCCGCTTTGCGAATGCGTTTATTCAAGTTATCCGCTTCGCTTTCAATAAGCGTTAATTGTTTTTCGACATAAGAACGACGTTGACGGCTGGTTGAAAGTTGTTGATACAACTCATCACGGCGATTTCTCGCACGTTCCTCTGCCCCTTCATCAGCACGCACGCCCAATTCACCAATCTCAGCAATTAATTCTTTTAACAATTGATTTTTACTGTCATAAGAACTTTGTAGTTGGATAAATACTTGATTGTATTGTGCAAATTGGCTTTGTTTTTGACGTAATTGTTCACGTTGAGCATCACGTTGTGACTGCAATTGTTCCAAACGTTGACGAAGTTGCTCATTAAGCTCTGATGTTTCTGCTTGCCCCGCATCTTCATAGCTGAAGTGATTTTTACGTTGTACTACATCCGCTAAAGCAAATACACGTTGCTGTACTTGTTTTTGACGTTCAACCGCTTGGGTTAAATCAGCTTTTAAGCGTTCATAGTTTTCTGGATCGCTTTGTAAGGTATTTGCAATCGGCTCTAACTGTGACAACGCAACGCCATGTTGACGAATAAAGCTTTCATCTTGCTCTGCGATGTCTAATTGTTCGAGGCACTCTTCAATGCGATCAAGTAATTCTTCATCAGCAAGCAAGTTAAGCTGTGGCATTAACTTATTCAACAATTGCATTTTTTCTTTGGCATTATCCAATTTAATGCGAATTTGTTGTTCGGTGCTTGAGAATTGATTGAGCTCGCGATCAATTTCATTGCGTTCTTGATTGATTTCCGCCATCACCTCTTCTGGGTTTGGTTGGAACGCAAGAGCTAGATGTAAGCCAACAAACTTACTAAAGTGTTCGTGTAAACGTTGACATTTTTGTACATCAAAGGCGATTTGTGCATATTCTTCCGCAATTTCATCACGTTTAGCTTGTAATTCTTCTAAATGTTTTTCACGTGCTGCACGGCCAAATAATGGAATTTGCGGGAATTTTGAATAACGCAATTCACGATCAGACACTTGCACCACAACGCCCATTTCAAGTTCTTGGGCTGAAAGTACGCTGTCATCAAAGGCATTTGGATCACCTTCGATTAAATATAAATCGTCTGGACAATCTTCTAAATTAGCTAATTGTTCGCGTACCGTGTTGAGATCACGTACAACAATAGCATGACGTGCAGGACCATAAAGTGCAGAGAAATAAGGTGCATCTTCAATTGGTACATCATCATATAATTCAGAAAGCAACACACCACCAAAACGTTCTGCAAGCACATTTAAGCGAGCATCTTCTGAACCATCTGGTTGGCTTAAACGAGAAATTTGCTCATCTAATTGTTGACGTTGCTTCTCTAAATTGTCACGTTGAATAGTCAGCTCACGTTCTTTCACCAATTGTGATTGCATAAAATGCATCACATCTTGGCTATGTTCAAAGGTTTCACCACTTTGTTCTTGTAAACGTTCTAAAGCGGCTTGAGCAGTTAACCAAGCCGGTGCTTTACGGGCATTTTCTTCGTAAAGTGCGGTCAAACTTTCACGTTTTTGACGCAAGGTTGAACGGTTTTCTACTTGCTCTGCAAGTTCTTCATTCAAACTTTCAATGAGTTCTTCTTGTTCAGTGTGGTATGCTTCAAGTTCATCAGCAGTTTCTAAAGATAAATCAGCGCGTTGATTAAAATCAGCCAATAATTTAACCGCACTTTGTTGTTGAGCATAGCGCTGCTCTAACTCATGTAATTTCGCACGTAATTGCGGGGTTTGTTGCGCTTGAATTTTTTGCGTTGGATATTCACGCAATAATTCTTTAGCGCTTTCCCAAGCACTTGAACGTGGCATATCACCAGCAATTTTACATACCAACTGATAGGCTTTATCGAATTGCGATTTTGCCGCTTCAGAAATAGACATTTTATGTTCTAACTCAAGCACTTGCTCGGTAAGGCTTTCAGCATGAGCAGCAAATTCTGCTTGGTAATCTTCCACATTTTTCACGCTTAAATCCGCTAAACCACATAAGGTTTTCGCTTTTTCAAGCGCGGCAATTGCTTGTTGATATTGTAATGCACGGGTTTGTTGTGCATCTAATGCTTGTTGATAATCCGCAAGTTGCGCACGTACTTGGTCAATTTCAAGTTCTGTTTGCTCAAATTGTGCTTGGCTTTCTTCAAGCTGTTCGGTTGCGGTTTCCACAACCATTTTTTGTTCTTCTAATTTTTCTGTAAGTTCAGCTACGTCTTCTTGATAGCGCGATACTTTTTCTTGATGACGTAACGCATTTAATACCAAGTTTAAGTGGTCTGCCGCACTTTGGTGATCGACTTCTAAAGTACGTTCATTTTCTGCCAATTCAGCTGCTTCACGGCTTAAATCAATTAGTCGATGTTGCGATAATTCTTGCTCAGCTTTTGCTTTATACCAATCACGGCGGAAACCTAGAGCCGCTTCGATATTACCGCGGCGTTCATTGGCATTACGCATATAATCTGATGCCACATAATTAGTGGTTTCGGTGATTAAATGTTTGAATAAATCACGGTCAGATTGCGTAACTTTAATTGCCTCAAGGGTCATGCGGTTTTCACGTAACGCACTTTCCATATCTTGGAAGGCTTTGCGCACACCAAGGTTTTCTGGCAATAAGTAATCACGTAAAGAACGGGTAATAGCGCTGGAAATACCACCGTATAAAGAAGCTTCGATTAATTTATAGAATTTGCTACGATCAGAGGCACTACGTAAGCGTTTTGGAATAATGCCCAAATCAAACATCATGCCGTGATAATCGGTGATGGAATGATATTGTTTAAATTGCGCACCAAGGTTTTCAATTTTGTCTTTTAATTCATTTAAATTGAGTACACGTGCTTGACGCTCACCGACTGTTTCGGTGAAAAGTGCGGTCGGATTTAAGGATAATTCCACTCCTTGAATCGAGAATGTTTTTAAATCCACTTTCTTATCACGACCTGCGATTTGTTGCAGACGCACACCCACAAGAATTCGTTGGTGACGAGAGTTGATGGTATCCAATACCGCATAACACACACCTGGACGTAATTTACCGTGTAAGCCTTTATCACGAGAGCCGCCTGTCGAGCCGGCTTCTGTGGTATTACGGAAATGCAATAAGGTTAAGTCTGGAATTAACGCTGTAACAAAACCCGCCATGGTCGTAGATTTACCGGCACCATTACCACCGGAAAGTGTGGTCACCAATTCATCCAAATCAAAGGTACGGGCAAAGAAACCATTCCAGTTAATTAAGGTTAGTGAATGGAATTTACCACGTTCTACCCCATTATGTTGGTTTAATACAGGAGCAATAAATTCTTCTTCAACCTGTTCGGTTGATTGCTCAGGTTCGTCTTGATAGATTTCGTTTTCAAGTTCTAATACATCAGACATTATTCTTGTTCTCCTGCATCATCAAATTCTTCATCAATTTCGACCGCACTTTCTTCATCATCGAGATCATCAGCATTGCTTGCCGCTTTTGCTTGCTTTTCGAGTTCGAGAGATTGCGGTGTGGCTGCTTCCCCATCACGAATTAAGCGAGCTTGTGCTTCTAATGGATCATCACCGGAACGCACTTCAGCACCGAAACGGAAAACTGATTCTGAAATAGTAAATTTACCGCTATGCTGTTCACCTACGGTATGAATCATGCCTAAACGGCGTAAACGGCCGATCGCTGCACGTACTTTTTCAGATAATTTTTGCTTATCCAAATCCGAACCGCTGGAACGTTGATTGACGGCTTTCAATAATTTACCTTCGTCTGCTAAATTCAGTAATTCATCATAAACTTCTTGCGTACTGAAGATACCTTGCTGTGCCAAACGTTCTGGGCTTAAATATAAATAGCAAAGTACTTTCCCTACTAACATTTCTAATTCGGAAAGCACTGAACGGGCAATTAACGTCGTGGCTTTCGGACGTAAATAGAAAAAGCCTTCCGGTGCACGAATTAATTCCACGTTGTAACGGCGATAAAAACCATCCAACTCATTTTGGAAATCCATCAAAAAAGCATGATTATCTAATTGATCTGTGCTGATATGGCGACCTGAACGCAATAAGCTGTCCACTGCCGGGAAAATAGGATTTGCAATGGCATTTGCCAATTTCGGGGAAATTACATCTTGAATATCTGTCATGGTTAAATTCTCATTTTATGAATTCGTTTTTGGGTAAGCCACGAAATTAATATTTATCAATTACATGCGCTTGCACTTCTGCGCCGTAATCGTTAATTTCCTGCCATTGCGGATAAATACCGGCTAAATCATCATTTGCCATACCTAAACGCACAGCTTGATCCACAATAATGCGTGCCACATCAAAATGACGAGAAAGTGGGTAAGCTTCTAATTGTTCTTTTAAGACTAAACTTAAATCAATCGGACGATTATTTTCACGGTATTGAATGAGTAAGCCTTGCATATATTCGACGATTTGATCATGTAAATCAGCCAAAGATTCATATTGTAACTCTTCAGGTAATTCACCCAATGCATCATCTTCACGCAATACCATTTCTTCATCACGCAGATCGACCAGACGTTCCGCTTGAGCTGTCCACAAGAACCAAGGATGATCGAAATAGCTGTGGATAGAATTACGCAACCGTTGTGAGAATACACGATTTTTATCCATATCAATGGCGGTACGGATAAATTTATGCACGTGACGGTCATAACCAATCCATAAATCGATGGCTTGTTGCCCCCAGCTAATAATGCGGTCAAGCTTGGATTGTAAATCGGTGATTAATTGTTCAATAAAATACAGCTCATCATGACCAATTACACAATCTTGAATACGTAATAATTGAGCCTGTAACTTATCACCTGCTGCATTTAAGGTATCTTGTAACTCACGTAAATTGCCTGAGGTTTCATCTAATAAACGTTCACAGCTAGAAATTGCCGCTTGCCAATCTTTGGTAAGCAAATTCGCAATTTCTTCCTTAATGCTTTGCTGATTTTCATCCATCACACGTTGTGATAAATCAATGTTATCGAAAATCTCTGCCACAGAATATTTTAACGGAGCGAAAACATTCCGACGCCAAAAATGCTCATTCCCCCCTTTTGCTGCACCTTCTTCTGCTGCATCAGATGCACGCTGAATTTCATCAGCCACAATAGAAAGCTGTACAGAAAGACGCAACGCAGAAAATTCACGCTGACGAATATAATAATCTGATACGCCAACACCTAAAGGAGTGAGACGATAAATGGAAAGCCCTTCAGTAAATTCACTGCTGAAACGGTTAAGAAAACGCTGCTTCACCAATTCATTGATAGCATTATTGGCACGGGTGGCAATCGCATCCGTTGATTGGTCAAAGGCGTTGGCTGTATGGCGGAAAATATCCACTAAATCAGCTTCTAACATCTCACCGTCTAAACGTTCATTGTTATAGATGGCAATAGCCAGTAAAAACACCAAACGCTCTGTCGGCAGATTTAACGAAAATTCCCGCTCTTTCGCCCATGAGACAAGTTCAGGGATGGTTTGTGAGGTTTCGATCATTCGGTTACAAAAGCTTAAAATTGAACAAAAAATTAGCGAGATTATACAGGATTTTTTATCGTTCTTGAAATCTTCTTGCAAATTGAACGAACTTTTTATTTTTCAAGATTATATGTGGCTAATCTGCGATGTAAAAAAATTAATAAATAGACGTTATCTTCAAAACAATCAAAAATTTGACCGCACTTATTACAAGATATATCGCCAAACAAATGCACTGACTAAAATAATCAACATAATAATAATTTGTATTAAACGTTTTTTGGTTAATTTTTCTGCTGCCATACCTATTTACTCGTAGATAACTTCTTTAATTTACTATTTAGTGGTAGAATAATTGCGTTAGATCAATTTTACACTATATTTATCGATTTGAGGAACTAATGAATAATTTCGTTTCAGAAACTAAATCAGGGCGCAGAGTTCAATCTGGTGGTTGTGCGATTCATTGCCAGGATTGCAGCATTAGTCAACTTTGTATTCCTTTCACATTAAACGAACATGAGCTCGATCAGCTTGATAATATTATTGAGCGTAAAAAGCCTATACAAAAATCTCAAGTCCTTTTTAAAGCGGGTGATACGCTTAATTCTATTTATGCGATTCGTTCTGGTACCATTAAAACTTATACCATTAGTGAAGCGGGCGAAGAACAAATTACCTCTTTTCACTTACCGGGTGATTTAGTCGGTTTCGATGCGATCACAAATATGCAACACCCAAGTTTTGCTCAAGCATTAGAAACCGCAATGGTGTGTGAAATTCCATTTGATATCTTAGATGACTTATCTGGCAAAATGCCTAAGCTTCGTCAGCAAATTATGCGTTTAATGAGTAGTGAAATCAAAAGTGATCAAGAAATGATTTTATTACTGTCTAAAATGAATGCTGAAGAACGTTTAGCCGCATTCATCCATAACCTATCCAAACGCTATTCTGCTCGTGGTTTCTCAGCGAAAGAATTCCGTTTAACCATGACTCGTAGTGATATTGGTAACTATCTTGGTTTAACCGTTGAAACCATCAGTCGTTTACTTGGCCGTTTCCAAAAACTGGGTGTACTCTCTGTTCAAGGTAAATACATTACTATTAATGATATTAATGCATTGATTGATTTAACCGGTGTACATAAAACCAAAATCCAATTAGCAGAATAAATTAAAAGCGTGAGTTTTCACGCTTTTTTAACATTTGAAACAAAAAAACTTGCACGAGATCACTTTTTTGATAATAGGTTCTTGTCATCGTTTAAAATCTTTTCTATCCTATTGATATCTCATATCTTGGAGGTTTTATGAAATTTAATAATATTCTTGTTGTACTCAATCCTGATAACGAAAAACAATATGCGCTTGCTCGTGCCGTTCGTCTTGTTAAAGAACAGCAAAATGAAACAAAGGTAAAAATCACCACCCTTTTGAGTGTTTATGACTTATCGTATGAGATGTCAGCCCTTCTTTCTTCTGAAGAACGCAGCGAAATGCATAAAACAGCCGTTGAACAACAACGTCAAGCTGTGCAATTTTATTTAGATAAATATGCTGATTCGGAAATTGAGTTTGAATCTCACATTGTATGGAGCAGCAATGAAGCGGATGCAATTCGTGAAGAAGTTGAAAAGAATCAATACGATCTCGTTGTGAAATACACTAAAGATGAAGAGAGTTTCACTTCATTGATTTTCACACCAGTAGATTGGCAATTATTGCGTAAATGTCCAATTCCAGTATTAATGGTGCGTGATGGTGACTGGAAACACCAACGCCGTATTTTAGTTGCTGTTAATGTGTCAGGTGAACAAGAATATCAAGATGAATTCAACCGAGAGTTAGTTTCAACAGGAATGAGTTTAGCGGAGAACTTAAACCGTGGTAATGTGCATTTAGTCGCAGCTTACCCTGTTGCGCCAATTAATATGGCGATTGATTTACCTGAATTTAATACTTCAGGTTATGAAAATGGCATTCGTGGCCAGCACCTCATCAATATGAAAGCCTTACGTCAAAAATTTGGTATTGATGAAGATCATACCCATGTACGCGAAGGTTTCCCTGAAGAGGTGATTCCTGAAGTGGCGAAAGAAATTGAAGCTGAATTAGTGATTTTAGGTACAGTGGGAAGAACGGGTTTATCTGCAGCGTTATTAGGTAATACGGCTGAACATGTAATTAGTAAATTAAGCTGCAATTTATTAGCCATTAAACCATCTAAAAAATAAGCCTATTTAGCTTTTTATTTAAAACAAGTGCGGTCAGAAAAACAATCGTTCTATTGACTGCACTTTTTTTAAAGAAAATGTGAAGTTCCTCACAAAATCAACTTTTTCTATTCGTCTCATTATTTCTTTTTCGTTATACTCGTCCGCCCTATCGAAGACTTTCTATAAATTGATTTATTGATTAAAAAGGAAAGACAATGAAAAAAACATTAATTGCAGCACTACTTGGTTTCTCTGCGCTCGCACAAGCTCATGAAGTTTGGGTTGCAACACCTGCTCAACTTGCTTCCAATTCCGTTTTAAAAGCTGATTTAGCTTATGGTGACTACCCTTACGTTGAAAAAATTCCTGAAAAACGTCTTGCTATTTTTCCACCGATGGAACTCATCAATCAAGATGGTGAAATGCAAACATTAGTACAAAAAGGTGAAAACTACCAATATCAATCAGAAAAACCGTTAAAAGACGGTTCATATTGGGTAACAGCTACTTATAAACCAACTTTCTGGTCACAAAATAATGAAGGTTGGAAAATGGATAACTTACAAGGCACACCAAATGCATTCTATTGCGAACAAACTCAAATGTTTGGTAAAGCCTTTACTGTAGTGGGCAAAAAACCATTAAATGCAGATATGGCAATGACACGCCTCGGCTTACCACTTGAAATCGTGCCACTTAAAGATCCGAAAACAATTAAAGCAGGTGAAGCTTTCCCTGTTCAGATTTTCTATAAAGACCAACCACTTGCAGGCGAAACGATTATCGCAACCTCTGATACATTTGTTGTGAAAGATATGGAAGCGGCAACATCTCACCGTGAGCCGCAAGCCTTTTCTGGTAAAACAGACAAAGAAGGTAAAGTTAACTTTATTCCATTAATTGAAGGCGTTTGGAAACTTAAAGTGATTCATAAAGAACCATTTGAAGATCAAAAAGTTTGTCAACATTCAGCGAATTACGCGACGTTAATTCTCCCTGTTGGTAAAGCTAGAGCTAAACTCCCACCAAAACCAGAACATCATCATTAATCATAAAAAAGTGCGGTCAAATTTAACCGCACTTTTTTAATATGTTCTTAATGCTGGAGGTTGATAATTCTCAATAAAGGTTTCAATTTTTTGAAGATCATTCGAGAATAGAATCTTCTCAAAATCACCTTGAGTAAAGAAGCCTTCTTTCACCATATGGCTAAAAAAGGACTTTAGTGAATCAAAATAACCCTTTTCATTAAACAAAATACAAGGATTATTATTTTTCCCAATTCGTGCCCAAGAAATCACCTCAGCAATCTCTTCTAAAGTGCCAGGTCCGCCAGGCAAAGCAATATAAGCATCGCCAAGCTCAACCATTTTATTTTTTCGCTCAGACATGTTTTCAACAATTACGGTCTTAGTTAAATTAGGATGTGAAACTTCTCTGTCTTGTAAAAATTGAGGGATAATACCAATTACTTTGCCTTGATGAGCAAGTACAGTATCTGCAACCACGCCCATTAATCCCAATTTTCCGCCACCATAAACTAAAGTATGTTGGCCATCTGCAATCCATTTTCCTAATTTTTTTGCGGCAGCCTGATAGGCAGAATCATTACCTAAACTCGCACCGCAATAAACCGTGATGTTCATCCTACTTTTTCCATTCTCCCCATTTCCCATCAATATAATCCACAATCCATTTTGTGGCTTTACCATTCTTTTCAGATGTCACATATTGATGTTTTTCTTTACGGCTAAAGCGGATAATGGCTTCATTACCCTCAGGGTCTTTTTGTGGCGCATCCGCTAAATAACGTAATTTTTCCGGTAAACGATCACGATAAAGCGCTAATTCCGCCACTTTTGCTGGTCGTGTTTCACGTGATTTCGGGAAGTTATGTGCAGACATAAACACGCCACTTGCACCATCACGTAATACAAAATACGCATCAGATTTTTCACATTTCAGTTCAGGGAAATGAACAGGCTCTTCTTTTGGCGGTGCAACCTCACCGTTTTTCAAAATCTTACGGGTGTTATCACAGCTGGTACAGCCCATATATTTACCAAAACGACCGAGTTTTAAGTGCATATCTGAACCACACTTATCGCATTCTACAATCGGACCGTCATAGCCTTTAATTTTGAATTGGCCTTGTTCAACCAAATAACCATCACAATTCGGATTATTACCACAAATATGCAATTTACGATGTGGGTCGATGATATAGCTATCCATCGCCGTGCCACATTTCGGGCAACGTTTACGATCCATTAAGGCTTTGGTCTCAGAAGCCTCATCCAATACATTGAGTAATTCTGCTTCTGGAATGAGATTAATCGTGGTTTTACAACGCTCTTTTGGTGGTAATGCATAACCCGAACAACCAAGGAATACACCAGTACTTGCTGTACGAATCGCCATTTTGCGACCACAAGTTGGGCAATCAATATCGGTGAGTACAAGGCTATTCGGCTTCATTCCACCTTCTAGTTCATCTAATTCAGCCGTAGAAAGTTGGGTAGAAAAATCTTTGAAGAATTGATTTAACTCAGCCTTCCAATTTTTCTCACCGGATGCAATTTGGTCTAGTACGTTTTCCATGTTGGCAGTGAAATCGTAGCTCATCAAATCAGTAAAAGATTGATTTAAGCGATCAATAACGATTTCGCCCATTTTCTCGGCATAGAAACGGCGATTTTCAATGCGTACATAACCACGTTCTTGAATAGTTGAAATAATTGCCGCATAAGTCGAAGGCCGACCAATACCACGTTTCTCCAATTCTTTAACCAAGGCAGCTTCGGTAAAACGAGCTGGCGGTTTGGTAAAGTGTTGGCTTGGCGAAACCGTTTTTAGTGCTAATGTTTCGTTCAAACTCACAGCTGGCAAAATTTGGTCTTCTGGATTTTTACCTAATTGTGGCAAGACTTTTGTCCAACCATCAAAGCGTAAAATACGGCCTTTGGCTTTCAACTCATAATCGCCAGCCATTACAGTGACGGTTGTGCTGTCATATTGTGCCGCTGGCATTTGGCAGGCTACAAATTGACGCCAGATTAAATCATACAAACGCACAGCATCTTTATCCATGCCACTTAAATGATCCGCGAGCATTTTCACATCAGAAGGGCGAATGGCTTCGTGCGCTTCTTGTGCGTTTTCTTTACTCGAATAGAAATTCGGTTTAGCGGGCAAATAATCTTTGCCGAAATGGCTTTCGATATAAGAGCGTGCCATATTTAATGCATCTTGGCTCAAGTTGGTAGAGTCAGTACGCATATAAGTGATGTAACCAGCTTCATATAAACGTTGTGCCAACATCATAGTTTTCTTCACTCCAAAACCTAAACGCGTGCTTGCAGTTTGTTGTAAGGTTGAAGTGATAAATGGGGCTCTTGGTTTAGAACCTGTTGGTTTTGTTTCTAAATCTGTGACAACGTAATGTGATTTATTTAAAAAATCAACCGCACTTTGAGCTTCTTTTTCATTTTTCGGCTCAAATTTCTTGCCTTTATATTGCACCACATCCAAACGTAAGTCTTCTTTCTTGCTCGTTTGGGTTAGCGCTTCAATTTCCCAGAACTCTTCCGGTTGGAATGCTTTGATTTCACGTTCACGCTCTACCACCAATTTCACGGCAACAGATTGCACACGTCCAGCTGATAGGCCTCGCGCTACTTTCTTCCATAATAATGGCGATACCATAAAGCCTACTACGCGGTCTAAGAAACGACGGGTTTGCTGAGCATTAACCTGGTCCATATTAATGTTGGCAGGATGCTGGAAGGCTTTTTCAATTGCTTTCTTCGTAATCTCATTAAATACAACGCGGCTAAAACGACTATCATCGCCACCAATGACTTCACGTAAATGCCACGCGATAGCTTCCCCTTCTCTATCCAAGTCGGTTGCGAGATAAATATGATCGGATTTTTTAGCAAGGGATTTTAATTCAGCTACCACTTTCTCTTTGCCTGGTAGAATTTGGTAATTGGCTTTCCAATCATGATAAGGGTCAATTCCCATACGTTTCACTAAGGCCGCACGGTCTTTTTCTGCTTTAATTTTGTTTTTTTCTTCCGCACTTAATCCTTTTGTGGAAACGGGTTTAGCCTTCTCGCCTGTGCTACTCCCTGCAGTAGGCAAATCACAAATATGCCCTACGCTGGATTTCACCACATACTGGCTACCTAAATATTTATTGATGGTTTTCGCTTTGGCTGGCGACTCCACAATCACTAAAGATTTGCTCATTTGCTTACCTAAAATATAACTAGAATTCTTTAAAATTGGCGATATACTGCAAACTTACGCCGATAAAATCAAGCTTTTTTTCAAAAAGGATTTATAAATGGATAAACTCAATGCAATTTCGGTTTTCTGTAAAGTGATCGAAACGCAAAGTTTTACACAAGCCGCAAACCAACAGAATATTTCTGTGGCGATGGCGAGTAAATTAGTTTCACAATTAGAAGAACATTTAAAAACGCGATTATTACAACGTACAACGCGAAAAATTGTGCCAACTGAAGCCGGTATGCTTTATTACCAACGTTGCCAAGCCATTCTATTAGATTTAAGCGAGGCTGACTCTAGCATCAGTAATATGGCAACGAGCTTACAAGGTAATTTATTAATCTCTGTGCCACGTGATTTTGGCTTACTTTATATTTCACCGAACTTGCCTAAATTTATTGAGCTTCATCCTAATTTACACGTAGAAATTGAATTTGAAGACAAGCGTGTTGATCTCGTTGCGGAAGGCTATGACTTAGCATTACGTATCGGCTATATGCAAGATAGCTCACTTGTTGCGCGTAAAATTAGCAGCTCCCCTATGCATTTTGTTGCTTCGCCAAGTTATTTAGAGTCGCGAGGCACGCCGCTTACACCTGATGATTTAGAATATCACCAAGGTTTACTTTATAAATCATCGTTAAATCAAGTGCATTGGCAATCAACAAAAGCCAATCAAATTCAACGTTATAAAATTCAATCTAAAGTAGTTTCCAATAATGGGATGGCATTGTTAGAAATGACGAAAGCGGGCTTGGGCATCAGCAATTCACCTAGTTTCTTTGTAAAAGATGCACTTGCTTCAGGTGAATTAGTTGAAATTTTGTCTGAATATAAACAAAAACCTTTAGATATTTATGTGGTTTACCCAAATCGTCGTCATTTACCAGCTAAAGTTCGCGCATTTATTGAATTTCTAGCGAGTCTCGGTTTGAGTGAGAACAGTCAAATATAAAAAATAAGGGCGGATTTAACCGCCCTTTATTATTCAAATAATGTCCAAATCGGTTTTACCTCTTCAGGTAAAAATAAATTTTTTCCTAATTCAATCCATCCACAAGGAAAATGAAAATCCGAGCCTAAAGAGGCGGCTAAGTCATATTCATTGGCTAAACGCGCAAGATATTGACGCTGATCTTTGGTCTGTCCGCTATCTGCGACTTCCATACCATCTCCGCCCCATTGTTTAAAATCAACAATTAGTCGACGAATCCATTTCCCTGTCATGTTATAGCGCATAGGATGAGCAATGACGGCAACGCCACATGCCGCATGAATCGTATCAATCGCTGTTGGAATATCTATCCATTCAGCTTTGACAAAACACGATTTGCCACCGCCTAGATAACGCTTAAAGGCTTGCCCATCATTTGAAACCTTGCCGATTTGTACCAAATAACGCGCATAATGCGCACGAGTTACTTCCCCATTGGCTAACGCTTTTGCGCCTTCATAGGCATTGGGGACGCCTGCTTTTTCTAATTTATGGCCAATTTCGACCGCTCTTTTTTCTCTCAGTGATTTTTGTTCGGCTAAAAGTGCGGTCATTTTAGGATGTGTTTTATCAAAATTTAATCCAACAATATGGATGCCACGACCTTCCCAATTCGTTGAAATTTCCACGCCATTAATTAGCTCAATACCTAATTTATCTGCTTCAATTTTAGCTTCATCAATACCCATCACGGTGTCGTGATCACATAAAGCAAGCACATTGACGCCTTGCTCATGAGCTCGTTGCAGAAGCTCTGTAGGCGTTAAAACACCATCTGAAGCCGTACTATGGCAATGTAAATCATATTTTTTTGTCATTTATTTAATCGCTTTCACTAATTCTTTAACTAAGCTTGGGCCGTGATAAATCAAACCAGAATAAACTTGTAACAACTCTGCACCTGCTTCAATCTTCTCTTGTGCATTTTGTACACCATCAATACCACCACTACCAATAATCGGAATTTGTCCTTTCAGCTCTTGATGCAATCTTCGAATAATTTCTGTACTTTTTTGCTGTAACGGTTTTCCACTTAAGCCACCTTGTTGTTCCGCATTTTTCAAACCTGTGACGTTGTCGCGTGAAATGGTGGTATTAGCCGCAATTACTCCATCCATTTGATGACGAAGTAATGTATCTGCAATTTGAACGAGCTCGGACTCGGATAAATCAGGTGCTATTTTTACTGCAATCGGCACATATTTATTGTATTGCTCAGCTAATACTTTTTGACGCTGTTTTACACTTTGCAGTAAATCATCAAAGTAATCACCATACTGCAATTGGCGCAAATCCGGTGTATTCGGTGACGAAATATTTACCGTAATATAATCCGCATAGTTATAGGCTTTGTTTAGGCAAAATAGGTAATCATCTTTCCCCTTTTCAAGCGGCGTGATTTTATTTTTACCAATATTAATCCAATTACGCCATCAAATTTTGCCTTTTTAACATTCTCGACCACATAATCAATGCCATAATTATTGAATCCATTACGGTTAATAATCCCTTCCGCTTCAACTAAACGGAATTGACGAGGTTTCGCATTCCCCTCTTGCGCTAAAGGCGTAACCGTACCGACTTCAATAAAACCAAATCCCATCGCACCAAATCCATCAATCGCTTCGGCATTTTTATCTGCTCCCGCCGCTAACCCAATAGGATTTTTAAACGTAATGCCCATTACTTGCTTAGGCGTACCTTGTGGACAAGCCAAAAGTTGATTCAATAAAAATTGAAAAGGTGATTTACCCGCTAAATGCAATGATTTAATCACTAAATCATGGGCGGTTTCAGGATCAAGGGAAAAGATGGCTTTACGGATCAAAGAATACATACTCGTTTATCTCTCAGGATAGTTCACTGTAAATGGAAAGTGCGGTCAAAATTAACCGCACTTTTTATTTTATTGCAAGGCTTTTTCAATCTTCTCAAATAAATCTTTTGAGAGATCTTCAACTGCACTTAAACGTTCTAAGGCTCGTTTCATTAGTGTTTGACGTTGTGCATCAAAACGTGAGAAACGAATTAATGGCTCAATTAAACGCGCAGCTACTTGTGGATTGCTTTCATTTAAACGAATTAAGACATCCGTTAAGAAGCGATAGCCAGAACCACTAATATGATGGAAAGCTTTTAAGTTGTGATTTGCAAAGCTACCCACTAATGAACGTAAACGGTTTGGATTGTTGAAGTTAAAACTTGGGTGATCCATTAACACTTGTACAATTTCCAATACGTTTTCATCTGGGCGAGTTGCTTGTAAAGCAAACCATTTATCCATGACTAAACCATCATGTTGCCATTTTTGTTCAAAATCGGTCAACAAGGTATCACGACAAGGTAACGCAGCTTTGGTCGCCATATTTAATGCCGCTAAAGTATCCGTCATATTATTGGCATTATTGTAATGTTTTTGCACTACATTATTGCCTAAATTGGTGTAAGCCAAATAACTTAAACAAAGATTACGCATTGCTCGTAAAGCAATATCTTCTTGAGTCACTTGATAATTTTCAAGACGAATATGTGTATAAATACGTAGCAAATCTTCTTTCAAGTATTCTGCGATTTGTACCAACATAAATTCTCTTGCAGCAGAAATGCCATCTGGATCAATTGTTTTGAAGTTTTCAGCAAACTCAATGTCTTTTGGCAAGGTCAGGATTAATGTGGCTAATTCGATATCCTGTTCGTAATTTTCCAATACATGGGCAAGTGCGGTCAAAATATCAGGCGAAATGTCAAAAGCTTCACCTTGTTGGAAATGCGCCACATTACGACGTAATTCTTGAGTAAACAGCATTTGTGCCGCATCCCAACGAGCAAATTGGTTATCAGCGAATTTAAGTAAACCTAATAACTGCTCTGTGGTGTAATCATAATCGAGCTTCACCGGTGCAGAGAAATCACATAATAACGCAGGAGTTGGGCGACCATAAATACCATGGAATTCAAACACTTGGTCTTTTTCTGTTACATTTAACACATCGCTTAACAACTCACCGTTATGCTGTAACATTTGTTTCGTGCCTTTGGCATCATAAAGCGCAATTTTTAATGGAATATGTAAATTTACTTTTTCCATTTGATCCGCAGTTGGCGGCGTAGATTGCGAAACGGTTAAACGATAAGTATGGGTTTGTTCATCATAGGCATCGCTAATCAATAATTCTGGTGTACCTGATTGGCTATACCAACGACGGAATTGTGCTAAATCAACGTCATTTGCACGTTCCATTGCAGAAACAAAATCTTCACAGGTTGCCGCTTTACCATCGTTTTCAGCAATATAGAGTTGCATCCCTTTTTGGAAACCTTGTTCACCTAATAAGGTGTGCAACATACGAATCACCTCTGCCCCTTTTTCATATACAGTCACGGTATAGAAGTTATTCATTTCAATGACTTTTTCAGGGCGAATTGGGTGTGACATTGGGCTTGCATCTTCGGCAAATTGCACCGTACGTAAGAATTTCACGTTATTAATACGATTGACTGCTCGAGAACCGGTGTCTGATGAAAATTCTTGATCACGGAAAACCGTTAAACCTTCCTTCAAACTTAATTGGAACCAATCACGGCAAGTTACACGGTTTCCCGTCCAATTATGGAAATATTCATGTGCAATCACGCTCTCAATGGCGAGATAATCATCATCGGTTGCTGTTTGTGGGTTTGCCAACACAAATTTAGAGTTAAAAATATTCAACCCTTTATTTTCCATGGCGCCCATATTGAAGAAGTCCACAGCAACAATCATGTAAATATCTAAGTCATATTCTAAATTGAAACGGTCTTCATCCCATTTCATGGCTTTTTTCAGACTTTCCATTGCCCAAGAGGCACGATCAAGATTTCCACGGTCAACATAAAGCTCTAAGGCTACTTCACGACCACTTTTTGTCGTAAAGGTATCTTGTAATAAATCAAAATCGCCCGCCACTAAAGCGAATAAATAGCTTGGTTTCGGGAATGGGTCATTCCACTCAACCCAATGACGACCATCCTCCAATTCACCACTTGCAATACGGTTACCATTAGAAAGTAAGTAAGGATATTTAGTCTTATCTGCGGTAATTTTGGTTGTATAGCGCGCCAATACATCAGGGCGATCAAGCATATAAGTGATTTGACGGAAACCTTCTGCTTCACATTGTGTACAAATACCCTCACCAGATTGATAAAGCCCTTGTAAAGAGGTGTTTTGTGCAGGCTCTAGATTCGTCACAATTTCAAGTTCAAAATTGACCGCACTTTGATTACTTAAATCTAACGTTAAACTTTCATGGTCTTGATGATAATGTTTGAAATCTTCGCCATTGAATTTAATGGAAGCAAATTGGAAGCCATGACCATCTAATCGTAGATGGGTTGCTTCATCATTTAAACGTTGGAAGGTTGTCTTTGCTGTAACAACGGTATGGCTAGGATCCAATTGAAAATCAAGGAAAATATCCGTAACTGTAAAATCAGGTTGTTTGTAATCTTTTCTATATTTCGCTTTAGCTAACATAATCGGCTCTATTTCTAAGAAAAAAACTCGTATTAGGATAAGATTTTATGACAAAACTTGCAATGGAATTTTCAGTTTTTACCACATAGCAAACGTTTGCTTAAAAGTAGGTAAATATGCTATTCTACGCATCGTTTTTTATCAGATAAATTTTTAAAAATATGTCAAATACCGCACAAATTGCTATTGTGATGGGCTCAAAAAGCGATTGGGCAACCATGCAAGAAGCCACTCAAATTTTAGATGAACTCAATGTGGCATATCATGTTGAAGTCGTTTCCGCACATCGTACCCCCGACAAGCTGTTTGAATTTGCCGAAAATGCACAAAAAAATGGTTACAAAGTAATTATTGCAGGTGCTGGTGGCGCTGCTCATTTACCCGGTATGATTGCGGCTAAAACGCTTGTGCCCGTATTAGGCGTCCCTGTTAAAAGCTCTATGTTAAGCGGTGTTGATAGTCTCTATTCTATCGTGCAAATGCCGAAAGGCATTCCTGTCGGTACGTTAGCGATTGGCCCTGCTGGTGCTGCTAATGCAGGATTACTCGCCGCACAAATTCTTGCAGGTTGGGATAATGCGTTATTCGCTCGCCTACAAGTATTCCGCGAAAATCAAACTAATATGGTATTGGATAATCCTGATCCACGTACATAAAACACTTTTAAATTTGACCGCACTTTTTAAAGTGCGGTTGTTTTTTTAGCTAGATTTGATGAGAAATTTTATGCAAAACTCTACCCTATATCCTACTGTTTATGTGCTTGGTAATGGTCAACTCGGCAGAATGTTACGTTATGCAGGCGCCCCCTTAGATATTCACGTTCAACCGCTTGAGTTCAATGCGCCCGTATTTGATTTACCTAAAGATGCCATCATCACCGCAGAAATTGAACGTTGGGAAAAAACACCTTTAACCGAATTATTAGGTCATCATAAGAATTTCGTTAATCAGAATGTTTTTGGCTTATTGGCTGATCGCTTTACTCAAAAATCTTTACTGGATGAACTCAATCTCTCTACCTCGCCATGGTGTTTATTAGAAGATAAAACGCAATGGTCTGAAGTATTTAAAAATGTGGGCGAAAAAGTTGTGGTAAAACGTCGCACCGGTGGTTATGACGGTCGCGGCCAATGGATTATCACTGAAAATAATCAACGTGATATTACGGACGATTTATTCGGTGAAGTCATCGCGGAAAAATTTATTCCTTTTGATTATGAAGTGTCTATTGTAGGCGCAAGATTTAAAAATGGTGAAAAACGTTTCTATCCTGTGACGCATAATCTGCAGCAAAATGGCATTTTACGTTACAGTGTGACAGATGTTTCATTCCCTCAACAACAAAGCCAACAAATTCAGGCTGAATCTATGCTCGGAAAAATTATGGATAAGCTTGAATATGTGGGTGTAATGGCAATGGAATGTTTTGTGGCGGGGGATAAATTATTAATTAATGAACTCGCTCCTCGAGTACATAACAGTGGCCATTGGACACAATTAGGCTGTGCGATTAGTCAATTTGAATTGCATCTACGAGCTTTACTAGATTTACCCACTCCATCATTACAACCCATTGCACCGAGTGTCATGGTCAATTTAATTGGTACAGAACATAATCCACAATGGTTGAACACGCCTTTCGCCCAATTACATTGGTATGGTAAGGAAGTTCGTCCAGGTAGAAAATTAGGTCATATCAATATTATGCATCCTGATAAAACGATCATTATTCAACAGCTTGAAAAACTTCGTCACGAACTCCCTGAAGACTATCAATCTGGTTTAAATTGGGCTATTGAGAAATTAAAATAATCGAAAAAAACAACCGCACTTTTTTGATGAATATCTAAAAACATCAAAGTGCGGTTGATTTTTATCAGGTTCTTCTTGATAAAATCTATCGGCTGAAGTATAAAATTGCTTATCTCACAACACATACATAAGGAAAAGCTATGTTTGAACATATCAAAGCGGCTCCGGCCGATCCTATCTTAGGCTTAGGCGAAGCATTCAAATCTGAAACCCGTGAAAATAAAATCAATTTAGGTATTGGCGTTTATAAAGATGCACAAGGTACAACACCGATTATGCGTGCAGTGAAAGAAGCAGAGAAACGCTTATTTGATAACGAAAAAACGAAAAACTATCTGACTATCGATGGTATTGCCGATTACAACGAACGCACAAAAGAGCTTCTTTTCGGTAAAGATTCAGAAGTCATTAAAGCAAACCGCGCAAGAACTGCGCAAAGCTTAGGTGGCACAGGTGCATTACGCATTGCGGCAGAATTCATTAAACGCCAAACCAAAGCTCAAAATGTGTGGATTAGTACGCCAACATGGCCAAACCACAATGCCATTTTCAATGCGGTGGGCATGACGATTCGTGAATATCGTTATTATGATGCTGAACGCAAAGCCCTTGACTGGGAACATTTACTTGAAGATTTAAGCCAAGCAAGCGAAGGCGATGTCGTGCTTTTACACGGTTGCTGCCACAACCCAACTGGTATTGACCCAACTCCTGAACAATGGCAAGAATTAGCTGCGCTTTCAGCAAAAAATGGCTGGCTACCACTCTTTGACTTTGCTTATCAAGGTTTAGCAAATGGCTTAGACCAAGATGCTTACGGTTTACGTGCATTTGCGGCAAATCATAAAGAATTATTAGTCGCGAGTTCATTCTCTAAAAACTTTGGTTTATACAATGAGCGTGTAGGTGCCTTTACCCTTGTGGCTGAAAATGCAGAAATTGCTTCAACTGCATTAACACAAGTGAAGTCAATTATTCGTACACTCTACTCTAACCCAGCATCTCACGGTGGAGCGACCGTAGCGACCGTATTAAATGATGCACAACTTCGTCAAGAATGGGAAAATGAATTAACTGAAATGCGTGAACGCATCAAAAAAATGCGTCATTTATTCGTTCAGTTATTAAAAGAATATGGTGCAAAACAAGATTTCAGCTTTATTATGGAACAAAATGGTATGTTCTCTTTCAGTGGCTTATCACCTGAACAAGTGGATCGTTTAAAAGAAGAATTTGCCATTTACGCTGTTCGTTCTGGTCGTATCAATGTGGCAGGTATCACTGAAGACAATATTCGTTATTTGTGTGAAAGTATTGTGAAAGTGCTGTAATTCATAAAAAGCAAAAGTGCGGTTAAGTTTAACCGCACTTTGTCATTACCACTTCTCTAACGCTTCTTTATCGCTTTCTCTTGCTTCAATCCAACGTTCACCTTGATTGGTTTGTTCTTTTTTCCAGAACGGCGCTTTGGATTTTAAGAAGTCCATAATAAATTCATTAGCATGGTAGGCATCACCTCGGTGAGCAGAACTGATGCCGACTAAAACAATTTCATCACCAGTCTGTAAAAGTCCAACACGATGAATCACAGACACTCGCTGAATATCCCAACGGGCTTTTGCTTGTTCTACAATTTCACGTAAGGCTTTTTCTGTCATTGCGGGATAATGTTCTAAGTATAAGCTGGATACCTCATCACCTAAATTAAGATCGCGTACTTTACCCACGAAAATAACCGTTGCGCCAACTGAATGTTGTTCAGAAAGCCAGTGGTAAACGGCATTTTGATCGAAAGGTTGTTCTTGTACTGAAATTTGAATATCCGTCATTTATCCCCCTGTTACAGGTGGGAAAAACGCAATTTCATCACCATTTTTGACCGCACTTTCTAATGGCATCAAGGTTTGATTAATGGCGACTAAAAGCTTCCCTTTTTCTAACGCTAACGCCCATCTATCACCTTTTTGAGCAAGATGTTCACGCACCGCTTCCGCTGTTGCAAAATCGCCTTCAAGCTGAATAGAATCTTCCCCGATTAATTCTCGAGTTTGAGCAAAAAATAAAACATTTAACATCTTATTTTTCCTCTGCAATAAAATGACCGGATTTTCCACCGCTCTTTTCTAAGAGGCGAACGTGCTCAATTACAATGTCTTTTTGTACGGCTTTACACATATCGTAAATGGTTAAGGCTGCTACGCTTGCTGCCGTTAATGCTTCCATTTCTACGCCGGTTTTTCCGGTTAATTTACAAAGAGATTGAATACGAACTTGATTGGTTTCAAGTAACGGTTCTAAATTTACTTCTACTTTAGAAAGTAATAAGGGATGGCAAAGTGGGATAAGTTCCCAAGTACGTTTTGCCGCTTGAATACCCGCAATACGTGCTGTAGCAAATACATCGCCTTTATGATGTTTGCCTTCCACGATCATAGAAAGGGTTTCTTTTGACATGGTCACAATGGCTTCAGCACGAGCTTCACGAACAGTCTCTGCTTTTGCAGAAACATCCACCATATTGGCTTCGCCTTGAGAATTGATATGCGTAAATGTAGTCATAATAAAATAAAGTGCGGTTAAAATATTGAATGTTTTACATGTGTGATGAAAGCAAAATAAGTGAACAGTAAAAGTCACCTATTTTCTTTTAGCCACCGATAGAGGCTAAATGATTTCTTACGCCACTATCGCCAACATGCAAGTAATGATGCTCACGTTTGCCTTGAAGTGCAGCAAAAATACGTGCTTGCAAAATATCTTGCTGTTCATGGGATTGTAATAAATCACGTAATTCAATGCCTTCTTCACCGAATAAACAAAGATGAAGTTTGCCCTTTGCTGATACTCTAAGACGATTACAGCTTGCGCAGAAATTCTTTTCATAAGGCATGATTAAACCAATTTCGCCTGCATAATCAGGATGTGTGAAGACTTTTGCAGGGCCATCTGTATGGGATTTATGCTGTAATGTCCAACCATTTTTTAGCAATTTATCCGCTAATACTTGTCCTGAAAGATGGAATTTATCAAAGAAACTATCCATTTCGCCCGTTTGCATGAGTTCGATAAAGCGCATTTGAATTGGGCGATCTTTCACCCATACAAGGAATTGCTCAAACTCTTTGTCATTCAAATTTTTCATCAAAACTGAATTGACTTTGACTTTGTTGTAGCCTACTTCAAATGCACGATCGATACCACGCATCACGTCATCAAATTTATTGATACCCGTAATTTGGTGGAACATTTTTGGATCTAAGCTATCAACACTGACGTTAATGGACGTAATCCCTGCTTTTCTCCAATCAGCCACATCTTTTGCCATGCGATAGCCATTTGTCGTGACAGCTAATTGACGAATGCCATCAATATTAGCAATGCTTTCAGCAATAGAAATAAAATCTTTGCGTAAAGTCGGTTCGCCACCCGTTAAACGGATTTTTTCAGTGCCCATTTCAGCAAACGCTTGAGCAAGATGGGTAATTTCTTTTAAGGTTAAGAAACTTGGTTTGTTAGCTTCGGGTTGATAACCATCAGGTAAACAATAGGTACAACGAAAATTACACTGATCGGTAATCGACAGTCGTAGATAGTAATATTGGCGTTGGAAAGGATCGACTAAGCGAGACTCTCCTACGTTCTTGATAGGAATGGATTGCATTTTACACCTTTCTAAATATGGAGAGGATAAACCGTTTCCAGCGTATCCCTGAATAACATACCGCGTTATTGGCTTGCCACCGTATTTCTTGTGAAACTTAGGCTAAACAAGCTCGGAGTTATGCGTTAAAAATAAATTGTGCTGGTATTGTAATAAAAGCAAGCGGTTAATAGCAATAATTTGGTAGAATAACCCGACTATATTGATAAAAATAACAGAATTAACCTATATAAAAAAATATATAACATTATTTTTTATAATAATTTATAGGTAAAAAAGGAAGAAAAATGTCTGATTTATCTCGTCACAGCCGTCATGAACATTTAGACGAAATCAAACATATTGTTGCCATTGGTGGTGGTCATGGATTAGGACGTGTATTATCGGCGCTTAGTTTTATGAAAGAGCGTTTAACCGGTATTGTCACCACCACAGATAACGGCGGTTCAACGGGTCGCATTCGCCAAGAACAAGGTGGTATCGCATGGGGCGATCTGCGTAATTGCTTAAACCAAATCATCATTGAGCCAAGCACAGCCTCCGCATTATTTGAATACCGCTTTACTGGCGAAGGTGAACTTTCTGGGCATAATTTAGGTAATTTAATGCTCAAAGCCTTAGAAGATATGCATATTCGCCCTATTGAAGCCATTAACTTAATTCGTGAATTACTCAAAGTAAAATCTCATATTATTCCCATGTCAGAAGAACCTGTTCATCTTGCCGCGAGTTTAGGTTCAGGCTCCAGCATTGTAGGTGAAGTGAGCATTGATAATTTAACAGAATTACCCCGATCACTTTTCTTAGTGCCTATGGTTAAAGCCGCACAAGAAGCCATCCAAGCATTGGAGCAAGCAGAAGTCATTTTACTTGGTCCAGGGAGTTTCATGACGAGCATTATGCCACCATTATTATTACCTGAATTAGCGACTGCCCTGCGTAATAGCAAAGCGAAAGTAATTTTTATTGATAATTTAGGGGTAGAAATTGGCGCTGCCTCTCAGCTTTCACTGGCTGATCGTATTCAGAAAATTAATGAAATCGTCGGCAAATCCGTTATTGATGGTACTATAACCCCTTATCGTGAACAAAGTGCGGTCGATTTGTCTGCGATTTCTCCCGTTAAAATCTTGGCTAAACGCTTGAATGCAGATGATATCAGCTATCGTCATGACCGAACGTTACTTGCCAAAGCTATCGATGAATTAGTGGGTGAATTAGATTACGAATAAAAAACCGCACGTTAAAGTGCGGTCATTTTGATCTGCACCCCAAAAGTTGGACTCAACAAACCAACAATTGAGGTGCAGATTTTTTTATGGGTAAACACTACACAATCGAATTTAAATTACAGGCTCTCCAACCTATTTTGAATGGAAAAATGAGTATTAGAGAAGCTGCGCGTTTTTACAATATTCCTTCCAACGCCTTAGTCGGGACATGGTTGAAACGGTTTGAAAAAAGTGGCATAAAAGGACTTATTCCCCGTAAACCATCAGGACGACCGCCGATGAAACCCAAATATGCAAAAATGCCACCGCCACCCAAAACTGAAGAAGACCGTTTACGCCTGAGAATTTTACAACTTGAAGCGGAGGTGGCCTACCTAAAGGAGTTGAGAAGGCTCAGACTTCAGGACGAAGCCGAGCAACGGAAATTATCCAAAGGTTAAGAACACGCTATCCGTTAAAATGGCTTTTAGGTTTTGCACAGTTAGCGCGTAGTACGTTTTTTGCTAAACTTCAGATTAAACCGGATAAGGATGAGCAGCTGAAAAAGGCCATTAAACGCATCAAAGCCAATCATCCTGATTATGGCTACCGACGAGTTCATGCCAGCTTGCCAGGCGTGAATCATAAAAAAGTTCAACGTTTAATGCAGACACTTGGGCTTCAAGTGCAGTCAAGAAAAAGCAAGAAATTGACGACCTATCGAGGCACGATAGGGGGATTGCACCGAATCATCTTGAACGCGATTTTAGTGCAACGGCCCCGAAACAAAAATGGGTGACCGATATCACAGAGTTTAAGACGAAAGATGGGAGTAAAGTCTATTTATCCCCAATTTTAGACTTATTTAACAATGAGATAGTCTCCTATAATCTCAGCTATTCCCCAAACTGGGCGCAAGTAGAGGACATGTTAATGCAAGCTGTCAAAGGATTAAATAAAGCTTGTGGTGTCATTTTGCATTCAGACCAGGGATGGCAATATCAAATGGTAGCTTATCGTCGAATCTTGGCTGAACATGGCATCATTCAAAGTATGTCGAGAAAAGGGAATTGCTTAGATAACGCCGCAATGGAAAGTTTCTTTGGGCGATTAAAAACGGAATGTTTTTATGGTCGGGAATTTAAAACAAAAGAAGAGAGGAGATAGTTGATGCTGTCAGAGATTATTTGGATTACTATAATCATCGACGGATTCAACTAAAATTAAAAGGACTGAGTCCGATACAATATCGAAAACAATCCTTTAAATAACAGTCTAACTTTTTGGGGTCAGATCATTTTTTGCTTATTTTTTCCCGAAAACTCTCACATTCGTGAAACCATTTTCTTTTAAATAAAGCGCTTGCAGTTTACTCATCACGCCTCGTTCACAGTAAAGCACATAGTTTTTACTTTGATCTAATGAGCCGAATTGTGAAGATAATTTATAAAACGGTAATTGCATCACTTGATGCTCGTCTGATTCAAATGGATTTTCATCTGTCTCTTCAGGGCTACGAATATCTAAAATAATATCGTTTTCACCAAGCACTGAAATGGTATCTACTTCTACCACTTCTTTCTCCGCTTCTTCTGCAATTTGGCGAATATCTAAATATTGTGCATTTTCAACCGCACTTTCCAATACGCCAAAATCAAAGTGATTTTCTTCTTCAAGAATTTTTTCACGTACCGCTTTGATTGTTGGATTTTTAGAAATCACCCCACAGAACTCCGGCATTGATTTAGCAATATCATCTGTGCCGATCTCTTTCGCCATTGCGATAATTTGTTCTTTATCATGGGTAATAAGTGGACGTAATACTAATGCATCGGATGCTTCATCAATTAAGCGTAAATTGGTTAAAGTTTGGCTTGAAACTTGTCCGAGTGCTTCGCCGGTAACAATGGCTTGAATATCAAAACGTTGTGCAACTTTACTTGCAGCACGCACCATCATTCGTTTTAACACAACGCCCATTTGGCCGTTATCGACTTTCTCTAAAATCTCGCCCACTACGCCTTCAAAAGGAATGGCAATAAAACGGACTTTATGGGATGAGCTATAACGATTCCAAATATGGTAAGCCATTTGTTTCACGCCAATTTCATGGGCAGCACCACCCAAATTGAAGAAACAGTAATGCACACGTGAACCACGGCGAATAAGCATATAACTGGATACGCCTGAATCAAAGCCACCTGAAATCAATGAAAGCACATCTTCTTGTGTCCCAATTGGATAACCACCAAGACCAACATGACGAGCTCTCACCAGCATCATTTTGTCATCTTCAATATCAATACGAACGGTTACATCAGGATTTTTTAAGCGTACTTTTGCGCTTTCAATATGCTGATTTAAACCACCACCAATATAACGTTCTGCTTCAATGGAACTAAAATCATGTTTCCCTTTGCGTTTTACACGTACACAAAAAGTTTTGTTTTCAAGTTGATCGGCAACATCCGCTAACGTCAATTCAAAGATATGATGTAAATCAGTAAACGGTTTTTCTTCCACTTCTAAAAAATGATGAATACCTGGAATGCGTTGTAAAAGCGCAATCAACTCTTCACGATTGGCTTCATTTTTTGAGCGCACTTCAATGTAATCCCAATGACGAACAACCGCTATTTCTTCATCATATTTCTGTAAAATATTGCGGATATTAGATGTCAAAATTTTTGCGAAACGCTTACGCACGGTTTCGCTTTTAATCATAATTTCAGGAAAAAGTTTAACGATAAATTTCATAATAATCTGTGAATAATAAAAAATGGCCGTATTGTACGCTAAATTCCAGATCCCACAAAGTTCAAATTCTCACGAAAAACTGACCGCACTTTGAAATAAGTTTTTAACATCCCTATAAAAATCAAGTACAATACGGAGCAATTTATTCATCTGAAAAGGATAATTTAATGGCGCGTAAACCAGCAAATGCTGAACCTGATTTTGAAACAACACTTGCACAATTAGAAACGATTGTGACAAAACTTGAAAGCGGTGAATTGCCATTGGAAGATGCGCTGAAAGAATTTGAGAACGGCATTAAATTGGCTCAACTTGGTCAAGAGCGCTTGCAACAAGCAGAACAACGTATTCAAATTTTGTTACAAAAAAGCGAAACCGCCCCATTAAGTGATTATCAAGGGGACGAGTAATTCATGAGTTATCAATTCGGCACTGAACTCAAACAAGTTCAAGATCGCATTAATCAGTTTTTAGCTAATCAATTTGAAGAAATTGACTCTTATAATGCCCCTTTGCGTGATGCCATGAAATATGGCTTATTGCTAGGCGGTAAACGCGTTCGTCCTTTTCTTGTCTATGCAACGGGTAAAATGCTAGGGGCAGAAATGCCAGCTCTAGATTACGCCTCCGCAGCCATTGAATCTATCCATGCTTATTCTTTAATCCATGATGATTTGCCTGCCATGGACAACGATGAACTTCGTCGTGGTCAACCAACTTGTCATATTGCTTTTGATGAAGCGACTGCCATTTTAGCTGGCGATGCGTTACAAACTTTTGCCTTTGAAATTCTTACGCAAGCCCCTTCTCTTTCTGCAGAACAAAAATTGCAATTAGTGAAAGTATTGGCTCAAGCATCTGGCGTACAAGGTATGTGTTTAGGGCAAAGTTTAGATTTAATTTCAGAGCATAAACAAGTTAATTTAACCGAATTAGAGCTTATTCATCGCAACAAAACTGGTGCATTGCTAACGGCCGCATTAAAAATGGGTTTTATCTGTTCGCCTCACTTTGAAAACAAAGAATTAGCGCAACAACTAGAACGTTATTCACAAGCCATTGGTCTGGCTTTCCAAGTACAAGATGACATTTTAGATATTGAAGGTGACAGTGCGGAAATCGGTAAACCGGTGGGATCTGATTTAGATTTAGATAAAAGCACTTATCCAAAGCTATTAGGGTTAGAGGGCGCAAAACAAAAAGCGCAAGAACTCTATCAAACCGCCTTACATGAATTAGACAATTTACCTTTTGATACTACCGCATTACGCGCATTAGCTAAATTTATTGTCAACCGTAAAAGTTAATAGTGACAGCACTGACTTTGATTTTTCAAAGTGCGGTCACTTTTTTTCACATTTTAGGACTAACGAATATATGAACAACTATCCTCTTTTATCCTTAATTAATTCGCCGGAAGATTTGCGTCTTTTGAATAAAGATCAGCTTCCGCAACTTTGTCAGGAGTTACGGAGTTATCTGTTGGAGTCTGTTAGTCAAACCAGTGGTCATTTAGCATCTGGTCTTGGTACCGTTGAATTGACTGTTGCATTACACTACATTTTTAAAACCCCTTTTGATCAATTAATTTGGGATGTGGGCCATCAAGCTTATCCACATAAAATCTTAACAGGTCGTCGTGATCAAATGTCCACTATTCGCCAAAAAGGCGGCATTCATCCTTTTCCTTGGCGTGAAGAAAGTGAGTTTGATGTATTAAGTGTGGGTCACTCTTCTACTTCAATCAGTGCAGGACTAGGGATTGCAGTTGCGGCAGAACGTGAAAATGCAGGTCGCAAAACCGTTTGTGTAATTGGTGATGGTGCAATCACTGCGGGGATGGCATTTGAAGCCTTAAACCATGCAGGTTCTTTGCATACGGATATGTTGGTCATTTTAAATGACAATGAAATGTCTATTTCTGAAAATGTCGGCGCATTAAATAATCATCTAGCCCGTATTTTCTCTGGTTCATTATATTCAACAGTTCGTGATGGCAGTAAGAAAATTTTAGATAAAGTGCCAACTGTTAAAAACTTTATGAAGAAAACCGAAGAGCACATGAAAGGTGTGATGTTCTCTCCAGAAAGTACGCTTTTTGAAGAGCTCGGTTTTAACTATATTGGACCAATTGACGGGCATAATATTGATGAATTAATTGCTACCTTAAGCAATATGCGCGATCTTAAAGGCCCACAATTCTTACACATCAAAACTAAAAAAGGAAAAGGTTACGAGCCTGCAGAAAAAGACCCGATCGGTTTCCATGGCGTACCAAAATTTGACCCAACAAGTGGCCAACTTCCTAAATCAAATGCCAAACCAACCTATTCAAAAATCTTTGGCGATTGGTTATGTGAAATGGCGGAACAAGACGATAAATTAGCCGGTATTACCCCTGCAATGCGTGAAGGTTCTGGCATGGTAGAATTTTCAGAACGATTCCCACAACAATATTTTGATGTTGCCATCGCTGAGCAACATGCGGTCACCTTTGCAGCCGGTCTTGCAATTGGCGGTTATAAACCTGTTGTAGCCATTTATTCTACCTTCTTACAACGTGCTTATGATCAGCTTATTCATGATGTCGCCATTCAAAACTTACCTGTTCTCTTTGCCATCGATCGTGCTGGCATCGTAGGTGCTGATGGTCAGACTCACCAAGGTGCTTTTGATTTAAGTTTTATGCGCTGCATTCCAAATATGATCATTATGACACCAAGTGATGAAAATGAATGTCGCCAAATGCTTTACACTGGTTATAAATGTGGTAAACCTGCTGCGGTACGTTATCCGCGTGGAAATGCAATCGGAGTAGAATTAACCCCACTTGCAGAATTAGAAATTGGTCGTTCAAAAATGGTTCGTGAGGGTGAAAAAATCGCGATTCTGAATTTTGGAACACTCTTACCTGCTGCTTTATCTGTAGCAGAAAAACTCAATGCGACTATTGTCGATATGCGCTTTGTGAAACCAATTGATGAAGCTCGTATTCTAGAAGTGGCAAATACCCATGATGTCATTGTGACATTGGAAGAAAATGCGATTCAAGGTGGTGCAGGTTCTGCGGTTTCAGAAGTGCTAAATTCTCATGGAAAAACAACCGCACTTTTACAGCTCGGTTTACCTGATATTTTTATTCCGCAAGGTACACAACAAGAAACGCTTGCTGAAATTCAATTAGATGAAAAAGGGATTAAAGAGCAAATTATTGCCTTTATAAAGGGCTAAATTCGTTCATTTGGGTTTAATTTTGATATTTTTAAAAAATTTTTCAAAAATATCGAACTATTTCAAAAACACACAGTCTGATACATTGCTAGTGCACTGCATATTGCAGTTATCTTTTTGAAGTTTCTTATAAATTAAGACCTCCCCGCTATTCAAGTTTTGAGTAGCGTTTTTTTCTTTTTGGGAGGTAATAAAAAAGGACGCTTTTCAGCGTCCTAATTTTTGAATCTAAACTTTAAAAAATTAAAGTGCAGATTTTGCTTTTTCAACTAATGCAGCGAACGCCACTTTGTCGAATACAGCGATATCAGCAAGGATCTTACGGTCGATTTCAACAGACGCTTTTTTCAAGCCGTTGATGAATTTGCTGTAAGATAAACCATTTTGACGAGCCGCAGCGTTGATACGTGCAATCCATAATTGACGGAATTGACGTTTACGTTGACGACGGTCACGATATGCGTATTGACCAGCTTTGATCACCGCTTGGAAAGCAACGCGATACACGCGTGAACGTGCACCATAATAACCTTTAGCAGCCTTAAGAACTTTCTTATGGCGTGCTCTTGCAATAACACCACGTTTTACACGAGCCATTATTTAATCTCCTATGTAATATTTTTAACTAATTTAACTAATCGTACGTTTCGCTTAAATAACGGCTTATGCGTATGGTAAGCAAGCTACTACTAAAACTTGGTCTGCTTTCGCAACCATTGATTTATGACGTAAATGACGTTTACGTTTAGTTGTCTTTTTAGTCAAAATATGACGTAAGTGAGATTGTTTACGTTTGAAACCGCCTGAAGCTGTTTTTTTGAAACGCTTAGCAGCACCACGTACTGTTTTAATTTTAGGCATTGTTAAAAAACTCCGCATTTTAAGTTAAACACATAATTAGGCGAATCCGAAGATTACTTGTAAGCACTAATTATTCCAATATGGCAAATTGAATTGCCCTTCTCCAAAAGCAATTAGGCTGCGTAGTTTGCCCAATGTGCAGTTGTATTCTCACCGAAGTGAAAATTCGATTATCTAGATCAAATCTAAATAAAAAATTATTTTTTCTTAGGTGCTAACACCATTACCGCTTGGCGACCTTCTAATTTACCCGGTGCAGATTCCACTACTGAAATGTCAGCCAAATCGTTTTTAACGCGTTCTAATACGTCTAAACCGATATCTTGGTGAGCCATTTCACGGCCACGGAAACGTACGGTAATTTTCGCTTTATCGCCATCTTCTAAAAAACGGATTAAGCTACGTAATTTAACTTGGTAGTCACCTTCGTCCGTACCTGGACGAAATTTAATTTCCTTCACTTGTACAACTTTTTGCTTTTTCTTCTGTTCTTTTGCAGTTTTACTCTTTTCATAGAGGAACTTGCCGTAGTTCATAATACGACAAACCGGTGGTTCGGCATTCGGACTGATCTCAACTAAATCAAGCGCTGCTTGTTCTGCCATCTCTAAGGCCTGTTGAATTGATACAATCCCCGCTTGTTCACCATCTTGGTCAATCAAACGAACTTCTTTTACTCGAATTTCATCGTTAATGCGATTCGGGCGGTTAGCTGCCGGAGCTTTTTTTACGGTTTTAATAATATTATTCCTTCTATTTATTTAAGATAAAACCCACTGCATTTAAAACAGAAGATTTCTTCAATCATTTGCTATAAAAACAAGCAAAAAACGGGCAAAATTTTATAGTATTTGCCACGTTTATGCAACAAGGATTTCTATTCCTTTAAATATCAGTGGTTAAAGCACTTATTTCAGCTGAAATACTCTCTCCAAATTGAAGCAATTTTTCTAATCTTGCGGTTTCAATACATACCATTGTTCTATATCCTTCTGGTTGCATCGCACTTGGTGTTTTCTCCCAAGGATTCCATAGCACAATTGAATCTGCATGATGATGGGTAATTCGAATACGTCGATTAAATGCTTTATCCACCAACAATGTTTTATTTTCTTCTAATGAATAAATACAATCTACGCCCTGTTCAATTCTGCGTGTTGAAGGAACGTCTGTATGTTTACCTTGCAATGAGTCAAAACAACGACTTGGTAAATTTTGGACTTCAATTTTTGAAATATCACTAATATTAAAATAACTGTGTAATGCCGCTTGAGCAGGTTCTTGTCCTAAATACGTTAAAGTCATTGTGCATTTATCGGTAAATTCCATTTTCATTTTGGCTTCAATCACACCATATTCAGAAAACAGTGAAAATTCTAACCGCACTTCATTCGCTTGGAGATCATAATCACTCAATTGCCACAAACGTAAACGCGCTGTACCGTGTGAAGGTTGTTTAACGCCTCCAAACCAGGGGTAACAAAGCGGTACACCGCCTCGAATCGCGACACCTTTTGTAAAAGGTTCGATATCACTTAACCAAAAGATATCCTGCTCAGCCCCTTTAGGTTGCCAATTTAATAATTGCGCCCCTTGTAATGCAATTCGAGCTGAACCTACGGAGTGATTTAAGATTAAAACAGGAATTTCATTGATATGTTCTAAAGTTAATTCTGGTGTTAATTGTTGAATTTGAGCTGTCATATTAGCCTCCTTGTGATAAGGCCATTATATAGAAGAAAGAGATATTTGAGTTTATTTTTATACCGTGAATATAAAAAACCGCACATCAAAGTGCGGTCATTTTTAATTAAGATTTTAAAGAGTCAACTACTCTTCACCCAACAATTTCAACTCACGTTGTCTTACTTGGGATTTTAAGATTTCAGCAAATTCTTCAATAGTGAAAGTACCTAAATCAGCCCCTTTACGAGTACGTACTGCCACTTTGCCTTCTGCGATTTCTTTATCACCGCAAACGAGCATATAAGGTACGCGGCGTAAGGTATGTTCGCGAATCTTAAAGCCGACTTTCTCATTACGTAAATCTGCTTTTACGCGTAATCCAGCATCAGAAAGTTGTTTCACCACTTTTTGAACGTAGTCTGCTTGGCTATCTGTAATGTTCATCACAATCGCTTGAACTGGCGCTAACCATGCAGGGAAGAACCCAGCATATTCTTCAGTAATGATACCAATGAAGCGTTCAATAGAACCTAAAATCGCACGGTGAATCATAACCGGTGTACGGCGATCATTATCTTCTGCCACATAAGATGCATTTAAACGACCTGGTAATGCAAAGTCTAATTGGATAGTACCGCATTGCCATTCACGATCTAAGCAGTCACGTAATGCAAACTCAATTTTCGGACCATAGAACGCACCTTCACCTTCTTGAATTTCATATTCAAGACCGTTATGCGCTAATGCTGCCGCAAGACCTGCTTCTGCACGATCCCACATATCATCCGCACCAATACGTTTTTCAGGACGAGTTGATAATTTCACCTGAATATTTTGGAAACCGAACGTGCTGTAAATGTCGTAAACCATTTTAATACAGCTGGTTACTTCGCTTTCAATTTGATCTTCAGTACAGAAAATGTGTGCATCGTCTTGAGTGAAGCCACGGACACGCATTAAACCGTGTAAAGAACCTGATGGTTCGTTACGGTGACAAGAACCAAATTCTGCCATACGGATTGGTAAATCACGGTAAGATTTTAAACCTTGGTTAAAGATTTGAACGTGTCCCGGACAGTTCATTGGTTTAATCGCATATTCACGGTTTTCTGATTGTGTAGTAAACATCAAATCACCGTAGTTTTGCCAGTGACCTGTTTTTTCCCATAACACACGATCCATCATGAACGGACCTTTCACTTCTTGATAATCGTATTCTTTTAATTTAGTACGTACGAAGGTTTCCAATTCACGGAAAATTGTCCAACCATCGTTATGCCAGAACACCATACCCGGTGCTTCTTCTTGCATATGATATAAATCTAACGCTTTACCAATTTTACGGTGGTCACGTTTTGCCGCTTCTTCTAAGCGAGTTAAGTATTCAGCTAATTGTTTTTTATCTGCCCAAGCCGTACCATAGATACGTTGTAACATTTTATTTTTGCTATCACCACGCCAGTACGCACCTGCAACCTTCATTAATTTGAAGTGTTGGCAGAAACGCATATTTGGCACATGTGGCCCACGACACATATCAATGTATTCTTCGTGATGATAAAGCGCAGGCGTTGCGGTACGTTCGATGTTTTCATCTAAGATAGCCATTTTGTATGGCTCACCGCGTTTTTCAAAAGTATCTCTTGCTTCTTGCCAGCTTACCGGAGTTTTGATTACGTCATAATTGGTTTTCGCCAATTCAAGCATACGTTTTTCAATCGCATCAATGTCTTCTTGCGTTAAAGAGCGGTCTAAATCCACGTCATAATAGAAGCCATTTTCAATCGTTGGACCGATTGCCATTTTGACATCTGGGAATAATTGTTTGATTGCGTGACCAAGCAAATGCGCGCAAGAGTGACGAATAATTTCTAAACCGTCTTCATCTTTTGCTGTAATAATTCCAAGGTTGGCATCTTCATTGATGATGTCACACGCATCACGACGTTCACCGTTTACACGGCCAGCGATGGTTGCTTTGGCAAGACCGGCTCCGATATCTTGAGCCACTTCTAACACAGAAACTGGACGATCAAATTCACGTTTAGAACCGTCCGGTAAAGTAATAATAGGCATAATTTTTCCTTATACAGTGGTCGCCCATACGAAAGGCAACATGCAAATAATGATTAAAAACAAACCGCACTTTCATTCACTCCCACTATCGAGCAAACCAAGTGCGGCGGAGAATTTTAGCACTTTCCACCACACTTGTTAATATCTCGCTGAATTCTTTCCAATGAGTAAACAATGATTTTCCTGATAGCGACTTTATCTATTCAAAATTTCCGATAAAATGACCGCACTTTTGATAAATACAAATTAAAGGAAACTCTATGAACGTATTAGTATTAAAATCAAGCATCCTTGCAGATAACTCTCAAAGCAATAAATTAGCCGATTACACCATTGAAAAATTAAAAGAGCACAATATTGTGGTACGTGATTTAGCGGCGCAACCCCTTCCCCATTTTGATGCAACGGCAGCTACTGCGGTACGTGGCGAGCCTAAAACAACGGAAGAAAATGCACTTTTAGCGCTATCAGATGAATTAGTCGCTGAATTAAAGGCTGCGGATATCATCGTCATTGGGGCGCCAATGTATAACTTAGGCATCCCAACACAACTTAAATCTTATTTTGATTTTATCGCTCGCCCTCGTGTAACTTTCCAATACACCGCAAATGGCCCTGAAGGTTTACTTCAAGGTAAAAAAGCGATTGTATTAGCAAGCTTTGGTGGCATGTATGATGAAAACAACAACGTGACGAATTACTTAAAAGCGATTTTAGGTTTTGTTGGCATTACCGATGTTCAGTTTGCTTATGCAAAAGGTATTGGATTAGGTGCAGAGGCAATTGAAAATGCACAACGTTCAGCAAGAAATAAAATTGATGAGATCGTTGCTTCTCTCTAATCACTGAATCAACCTCTTCTATTAAGCTATTTTGAGATATATCTCGAAATGGCTTTTTTCTAATCAACTTTCTCTATTTTTAATATCTTTGGTTAAAAATTAAAAAAATATTGTAAAATCACGCCAATTTTTTGATTATTTTCTTGACTTATGCATTGTGTACTAGTTTAATAGTGCAAAAGTTCAGAATACAGGATTGATTATGAAAAATACCCCTTTTATTGCGGTGACCTCTCAACCGGTTCCCTATCATGCCGACACCACTGCAATTTTTAATACGCTTTGCAAACAGAACTCAAATTCTCTTCTCCTCGACTCTGCCGAAATTGGTAGTAAAAATAGCTTACAGAGCCTTATTCTGATTAATGCTGCCGTTAAAATTACTTGTTTAGGTAATCAGGTGACCTTTAGAGCACTGAATGCGAACGGCAAACAAGTGTTAAACGAAATTCATCCTGTATTAAGCCAACTCGGTACCGTAAGTGCGGTCAATTTTGAGAATGAATTTTCTGTGCAATTTGCGCCGCTTGACAATCAATTAGATGAAGACAGCAAATTACAAGCTGCAACTATTTTTAATGGACTTCGTGTAATTTCTAACCATTATCAACATAGCAGCACACCTGTCTTTTTAGGTGGTTTATTTGCTTATGATTTGGTGGCAAATTTTATTCCAATGCAAGGTGTTAAATTAAAAGATGATGGTATTAACTGCCCGGATTACAGTTTCTATCTCGCAGAAAACTTAATTACCATCGATCATCAAACCCAACAAGCTACCTTAAAAAGTTTCTGTTTCAGTCAAGAAGAGCAAGTGGAAGTCGCCAAGACAGCACTTTCTATTGCTCAAAAATTAAAAAATATTGATGGCGTACTTTCCATTAAAGCGGCAAGTGATGAAGTCAGCACCAACTTTGAAGATCCTGAATTTATCAGCATTGTAAAAGCATTAAAACATCATATTAATATTGGTGATGTGTTCCAAATCGTGCCATCTCGACGTTTTTCATTAGCTTGCCCAAATACCCTTGCGAGCTATGCGCAATTAAAACATAACAATCCAAGCCCTTATATGTTCTACATGAAGGATGAGGATTTCATTTTATTCGGTGCATCACCAGAAAGTGCGTTGAAATATGCACCGGATAATCGTCAATTAGAAATTTACCCAATTGCAGGTTCTCGCCCGCGTGGTTTTGATGCCCATGGCAATATTGACCCTGAATTAGATGCGCGTTTGGAATTAGAATTGCGTCTTGATCATAAAGAGCAAGCTGAACATTTAATGTTAGTAGATTTAGCCCGTAATGATATTGCTCGCGTGTGTCAAAGCGGTACACGTAAAGTCGCCGAATTAATGCAAGTGGATCGCTATTCGCACATCATGCATTTGGTTTCTCGCGTAGTGGGTAAACTTCGTCCTGAACTTGATGCCTTACACGCTTATCAAGCTTGTATGAATATGGGGACTTTAACTGGTGCGCCTAAAATCAAAGCGATGCAGTTAATCTATCAATTTGAACAGCAAAAACGTCACAGCTACGGCGGTGCGGTCGGTTATCTCACCTCTGATGGTCATTTTGATACCTGTATCGTGATTCGTTCTGCTTTTGTACAAAATGGCATTGCCCATATTCAAGCGGGCTGTGGTGAAGTGTTGGATTCTGATCCACAAATGGAAGCGGATGAAACTCGCCATAAAGCAGCTGCAGTGCTTAAAGCAATCAAACAAATCAATACCCAAGCAAAATAAGGACGATAAATTATGGCTAATATTCTCTTTTTAGATAATTTTGATTCATTCACTTATAACTTAGTGGATCAATTCCGTGTGCTTGGGCATAACGTAAAAATTTATCGCAATGACACTAATTTAGAACAAGTGGTACAAGAGGCATTAAATACACCGGATACGATTCTTGCGCTCTCACCGGGACCAGGTACTCCGGCAGAAGCTGGTATTTTGCTCCCACTTATTGATCGTTTAAAAAATGATGTGCCAATTATTGGTATTTGCTTAGGCCATCAAGCGCTTATTCAAGCCTTTGGTGGAGAGGTTGTACATGCAGGCGAAGTATTACATGGTAAAGTATCGCGCATTCAACATGATAACCAAGCCATGTTTAAAGATATTGCCAACCCAATGCCTGTGGCGCGTTATCACTCTTTAATGGGTAAAAACCTGCCTGACGAATTTATTGTCAATGCCGATTACAATGGTATTGTGATGGCGATTCGTCATAAAACCTTGCCAATTTGTGCTTTCCAATTCCATCCAGAAAGCATTCTTACCGTGCAAGGTTCGAAATTATTACAACAATCTGTGGAATGGTTATTAAACAGAGATTAAGGAAGAAAAATGATTACCGTATATGGATTAAAAGAAGTGCTTGCACCTCGTCGTCAAGATATTGCTGAAGTAATTTATAACTGTTTAAACCTTGGTTTAGACATTCCTCGCGGAAAGCATGCGATTCGTTTCTTATGTTTAGATAAAGAAGATTTTCTTTATCCTATCGATCGTAACGATGATTACACCGTTATTGAAATTAACCTTATGCAAGGTCGTATGGAAGGGACGAAAAAACGTTTAATCAAAATGCTCTTCAGCGAACTCGAATACAAAATTGGGATTAAATCTCACAACGTTGAAATTACGATTAAAGAACAACCGGCGCATTGTTGGGGTTTCCGTGGTATGACTGGCGATGAAGCGCGCGATTTAGATTACGATATTTACGTATAAGGGACGAGATTATGCAAACGGCTCAATTATTAGAACAACTTTACAGCGGAAAAACACTTAATAAAGAAGAAAGTGCGGTCATTTTTAATGCTATTATGCAAGGCGAACTGAATAACGAACAAATCGCTGCCATGCTGATTGCGTTAAAAGTACGTGGCGCCACCATCGATGAATTAAGTGGTGCGGTATCTGCGTCTTTGCAAAATGCCAAACCATTCTCTCGCCCTGACTACCCTTTTGCGGATATTGTAGGAACGGGTGGCGATGGTCAAAATACCATTAATATTTCTACTGCCAGTGCCATTATTGCAGCCTCTATGGGTGCCAAAGTAGCAAAACACGGGAACCGTAGTGTATCGAGCAAATCAGGTGCCAGTGATGTATTAACCGCACTCGGTGTGAATGTGAATGTCACGCCAGAGCAAACTCGTCAAGCGCTTGATGATATTGGCGTATGTTTCTTATTTGCTCAACAATATCACAGTGGGTTTAAACATGTCGCCCCTGTTCGTGCTGCATTAAAAACACGTACGCTTTTTAATATTTTGGGTCCATTAATTAATCCTGCTCGCCCAACTTATCATTTGCTTGGTGTGTATGCCCCTGAATTAGTGAAAACCTATGCTGAAACCGCTGTCGCATTAGGCCATCAACATACTTTTGTAGTTCATGGTGCGGGTCTAGATGAAGTCGCCGTACATGGTGAAACCCAAGTGGCAGAAATTAAAAACGGTAAAATTAACTACTTCACTTTAACGCCAGAAGATTTTGGTTTAAAAACACAATCTTTAGAAAGTTTACGTGGTGGCGAACCGCAAGAAAATGCCCAATATCTGACCGCACTTTTACAAGGTAAAGGCAAAGCGGAACATGCTAATGCGGTAGCGGCGAATGTGGCATTATTGTTGAAATTATTTGGTCATGATGACTTAAAACAAAATGTTCAAAATGTGTTGACTCACCTTGCATCAGGCAAAGCGTTTGAGACACTACAACATTTGACAAAATATTAAGATAAAGGCCAATTTGATACACCACAATAAAGCCCCAATAAATAAGAAGAAAAATTATGATCACGCAAGATTTCACCAAACCAATTGACTCTGCTACGGTGCTACAAAAAATCGTCTTAGACAAAGCACAATGGGTTAAAGCGAAGGAAACCGAATTTCCGCTTTCACAATTTAAAGAAAACATTCAAAAATCTGACCGCTCTTTTTATGATGCATTGACTAAAGGCACCCATCAAAAATCGGCTTATATTTTGGAATGTAAGAAAGCTTCGCCTTCTAAAGGATTAATTCGTGGCGAATTTAATTTAGATGAAATCGCCAATGTGTATAAACATTATGCGTCAGCTGTTTCTGTGCTAACGGATGAAAAATACTTCCAAGGTAAATTTGAATATTTGCCGCAAGTACGTGACGTTGTCTCACAACCTGTATTGTGCAAGGATTTTATGATTAGCGAATATCAGGTGTATCTTGCGCGCTACTATCAAGCTGATGCTATTTTATTGATGCTTTCAGTGGTGAATGATGAAACCTATCGCGTACTGGCTGATCTTGCACATTCTCTCGGTATGGGCGTATTAACAGAAACCAGTAACGAGGAAGAGTTTGAACGCGCGCTTGCTTTAGGTGCAAAAATTATCGGAGTCAACAATCGTAATCTTCACGATCTCACTGTTGATTTAAACCGCGTAGTAGAACTTACACAAAAATATGCCGATCGTATCCCCGCTGATGCACGTATTATCAGCGAATCAGGGATTTATAATCACAGTCAAATTCGTGATTTGCAAAAAGTGGCACATGGCTTTTTAATCGGCAGCAGCCTAATGGGCAGTGCTGATTTAAATAATGCTGTGCGTGAAGTGATTTTTGGAGAAAATAAAGTATGCGGTTTAACTCGCACGCAAGATGTCAAAGAGGTTTACGCAAACGGGGCATTATACGGCGGCTTAATTTTCGTCGAACATTCAAAACGCTGTGTGAGCCTACGTCAAGCCCAAGAATTAGTGACAGCATCACCTCTTCGTTTTGTGGGTGTATTCCAGAATCAAGAGATTGATTTTATTTTAAAAATCGCTAAACAATTGCAGCTTTATGCTGTTCAGCTACACGGTTCAGAAACTGCTGAATTTATTACCTCACTTCGTCACCAACTGCCTGAGGAAACTCAAATTTGGAAAGCCATTTCAGTCGATACTGAGGCACAAAGTGCGGCTGATTTTACGTATGATTTAAATATCGCACGCTATATTTTCGATAGCCAATCTGCTAATCAACAAGGTGGCACAGGAAAAACCTTTAATTGGTCACTCATTCCTGAAAACTTGAAACACAAAATTATTTTGGCTGGTGGCATTTCACCTGACAATATTGAACAAGCCATTAAGCAAGGTTGCCTAGGGGTTGATCTCAATTCTGGTGTAGAAACTGCCGCTGGCGTAAAAGATAGTGAAAAAGTGCGGTCAGTTTTTAAGACGATTTTATCAAATTAATCTGATTGCTAAGGGGAAGCATTATGCAAAGAACAGCGTTAGTAACCGGCGCAACTGCCGGATTTGGTGCGGCAATTTGTCGCACACTCATTGAAAATGGCTATCGTGTAATTGGCACGGGACGTCGTGTAGCTCGTTTAGAACAATTACAGCAAGAATTAGGTGAAAACTTCCACTTTCTTGCCTTTGATATTTCAGATCGCCAGGCAACAGAAGATGCTTTCCATTCCCTCCCCGCTAATTGGCAATCCATTGATTTATTGGTGAATAATGCAGGTTTAGGATTAGGCTTAGAAAGTGCAGATAAAGCGAGTTTAGATGATTGGATGCAAATGATTGATACCAATATAAAAGGACTCGTCACCATCACTCGTCTTGTGTTACCACAAATGGTAGAACGTAATTCAGGCCATGTTATTAATTTAGGCTCAATTGCAGGTACTTATCCTTATCCAGGTGGCAATGTATATGGTGGCACTAAAGCTTTTATAAAACAATTTAGTTTAAATCTTCGAGCCGATCTTGCTGGTACACAAATTCGCGTGTCCAATGTTGAACCCGGTCTTTGTGGTGGAACTGAATTTTCTAATATCCGCTTTAAAGGTGATGATGCCCGAGCTAAAAAACTCTATGAAAATGTAGAATATGTCAGCCCACAAGATATTGCTAATATTGTTTTATGGCTCAATCAACAACCTGAACATGTCAATATTAATCGCATTGAAGTGATGCCTACTGCACAAACCTTTGCACCACTTAATGTCGCAAGAATTCAAAAATAACAAGGAAATATTATGTCAGAAACCCTTTTAAATCCTTATTTCGGTGAATTTGGTGGAATGTATGTACCGGAAATTCTCGTACCGGTGCTACAACAGCTAGAAAAAGCCTTTGTTGAAGCAAAAGACGATCCTGAATTCCAACGTGAATTTCAAGATTTACTTAAAAATTATGCAGGCAGACCGACCGCTCTTACCCTTTGTCGTAATTTAACCAAAGGGACAAAAGCAAAAATTTATTTAAAACGTGAAGATTTACTTCACGGTGGTGCCCATAAAACCAACCAAGTATTAGGCCAAATTTTATTGGCAAAACGCATGGGTAAAACACGCATTATCGCCGAAACCGGTGCAGGCCAACATGGTGTTGCGACAGCCCTTGCTTGTGCGATGTTAGATATGCCTTGCCGTGTTTACATGGGGGCTAAAGACGTGGAACGTCAATCACCAAACGTCTTCCGTATGCGTTTGATGGGGCAGAAGTAATTCCTGTACAAAAAGGTTCTTGCTCATTAAAAGATGCGTGTTGTGAAGCCATGCGTGATTGGTCAGCTAATTATGAAAATACCCATTATTTATTGGGTACAGCGGCAGGCCCTCATCCATTCCCGACGATTGTGCGTGAATTCCAAAAAATGATTGGTGAAGAAACCAAACGTCAAATTTTAGAAAAAGAAGGTCGCCTACCAGATGCTGTCATTGCAGCAGTCGGTGGTGGTTCGAATGCAATTGGTATGTTTACTGATTTTATTGATGAAAAAGGTGTACGCTTAATTGGTGTGGAACCCGCTGGTCACGGCATTGAAAGAGGTGAACATGGTGCACCATTAGGTCATGCAAAAGTCGGTATTTATTTCGGTATGAAATCACCTTTAATGCAAACGGAAGATGGTCAAGTAGAAGAATCCTACTCTATTTCTGCTGGATTAGACTTCCCTTCTGTAGGACCTCAACATGCTTACTTGCAAAGTATTGGTCGTGCAGAATACCCAAGTATTACAGATGATGAAGCGTTAAATGCTTTCCAAGAATTAGCAAAACATGAAGGAATTATTCCTGCATTGGAAAGTTCGCATGCATTAGCGCATGCGTTAAAAATGGTTCATCAAGAACCGAATAAAGAACAAATCTTAGTGGTGAATCTCTCTGGCCGGGGTGATAAAGATATTTTCACTGTTGATAAAGTTTTAAAAGAAAAAGGAATGCAATAATGAGCCGTTTTGAAACTAAATTTGCAGAACTTGCAGCGAAAAAAGAAGGGGCTTTTGTACCTTTCGTTACATTATGCGATCCAACATTTGATCGCTCTTTTGAGATTATTTGCACGTTAGTCGAAAATGGCGCAGATGCTTTGGAATTAGGCTTTCCATTTTCTGATCCGCTATTAGATGGTCCAGTTATCCAAGCGGCTAATAACCGAGCGCTTAATGCGGGCCATAGCACTGAAGACAGCTTTAAATTACTCGCTAAAGTGCGGTCAAAATATCCAGAAATTCCGATTAGCTTACTCCTTTGTGCAAATTTAATTTTTGCGAAAGGATTAGATAATTTCTATCAACGCTGTGCAGAAGTCGGCGTGGATGCAGTTTTAGTGGCAGATATTCCACTATTGGCAAAAGAAGACTATGTTCAAGCTGCTAAAAAGTATGGCATTCAACCTGTCTTTATCTGCCCACCAAATGCTGATGCAAAAACAGTACAAGGCGTTGCTGAAAACAGCGAAGGTTATACATATTTAGTTTCTCGTGCAGGTGTAACAAGCGCGGAGAATCAAGCTCATGCAGCAAACTTAGATACGCTCGTAGAGCAACTTAAAGCCCACAATGCGCCACCAATCCTACAAGGTTTTGGTATTGCTCAACCAGCTCAAGTGAAAGAAGCCCTTCAACTGGGGGCAGCGGGAGCTATTTCAGGCTCTGCAACAGTAAAAATCATTGAACGAAATTTAGATAATCAAGCTCAATGCTTATCTGAACTTGCCGAGTTTGTTCGCAATATGAAAGCTGCAACCAAATAATAAATAAAAAAGTGCGGTTAAAAATTGATCTGCACCCCAAAAGTTGGACTCAACAAACCAACAATTGAGGTGCAGATTTTTTTATGGGTAAACACTACACAATCGAATTTAAATTACAGGTTCTTCAATCTATTTTGAATGAGAAAATGAGTATTAGAGAAGCAACTCGTTTTTACAATATCTCCTCTGACACATTAGTCAGAACCTGGTTGAAACGGTTTGAAAAAAGTGGCATAAAAGGACTTATTCCCCGTAAACCATCAGGACGACCGCCAATGAAACCCAAATATGCCAGAATGCCACCGCCACCCAAAACTGAAGAAGACCGTTTACGCCTGAGAATTTTACAGCTTGAAGCGGAGGTGGCCTACCTAAAGGAGTTGAGAAGGCTCAGACTTCAGGACGAAGCCGAGCAACGGAAATTATCCAAAGGTTAAGAACACGCTATCCGTTAAAATGGCTTTTAGGCTTTGCACAGTTAGCGCGTAGTACGTTTTTTGCGAAACGTCAGATTAAACCGGATAAGGATGAGTTGTTGAAAAAGACCATTAAACGCATCAAAGCCAATCATCCTGATTATGGCTACCGACGAGTTCATGCCAGCTTGCCAGGCGTGAATCATAAAAAAGTTCAACGTTTAATGCAGGCACTTGGGCTTCAAGTGCGGTCAAGAAAAAGCAAGAAATTTACCACCTATCGAGGCACAATAGGCCATATTGCTCCGAATCGTCTTGAGCGAGATTTTAGTGCAACGGCCCCGAAACAAAAATGGGTGACCGATATCACAGAGTTTAAGGCGAAAGATGGGAGTAAAGTCTATTTATCTCCAATTTTAGACTTATTTAACAATGAGATAATCTCCTATAACCTCAGCTATTCCCCAAACTGGGCGCAAGTAGAGGACATGTTAATGCAAGCCGTCAAAGGATTAAATAAAGCTTGTGGTGTCATTTTACATTCAGACCAGGGATGGCAATATCAAATGGTAGCTTATCGTCGAATCTTGGCTGAACATGGCATCATTCAAAGTATGTCGAGAAAAGGGAATTGCTTAGATAACGCCGCAATGGAAAGTTTCTTTGGGCGATTAAAAACAGAATGTTTTTATGGTCGGGAATTTAAAACAAAAGAAGAGATAGTTGATGCTGTCAGAGATTATTTGGATTACTATAATCACCGACGGATTCAACTAAAATTAAAAGGACTGAGTCCGATACAATATCGAAAACAATCCTTTAAATAACAGTCTAACTTTTTGGGGGCAGATCAATTTTAACCGCACTTTTCTTTTATGGATTTGTTTTAGGGCGAATGCCTAATGTGTGACAAATCGCATACGTGAGTTCGCTACGATTTAATGTATAGAAGTGGAAGTCATTCACACCTTCATGAGAAAGGATTTTTACCATATCCATTGCCACACTCGCCGCGACGAGATTGCGAGTAGTAGGATCATCATCTAATCCTTCATACGCTTTAGCCAACCATGCTGGAATTTTTACATTCGTAAATGATGCCATTTTTTGCAGTTGCTTGAAATTAGTAACAGGTAGAATACCTGGAACAATTTCAGCCTCAATACCAATGGACGCACAGCGATCACGAAAGCGAAGATAACTATCAATATCAAAGAAGAATTGAGTAATGACATGATTAGCACCTGCGTCAATTTTACGTTTCAAATTGATTAAATCTGCTTGTGCTGATTTTGCTTCAGGATGAACCTCTGGGTATGCTGCAACTGAGATATCAAAATCAGCTACGGAGCGGAGTAGTTCAACTAAATCAGCCGCATAGAAAGGTTTTTTCGCATAGCCTTTTGGCTCATCACCGCGTAATGCCACAATGCGACGAATACCGCTATCCCAATAATCTTTTGCTATTTCTTTTAATTCTTCAGGTGTTGCATCAATACCTGTTAAATGTGGTGCGGCTTCTATGCCTGTTTCTGCTTTAATGGCTTTTACGATGCTATGCGTACGATCACGTTCGCCAGAGTTTGCGCCATAAGTCACGGAAACAAATTTAGGATTTAATACTTTTAAGCGATGGATAGAATCCCAAAGCATGCTTTCCATTTTTTCATTTTTAGGCGGAAAGAACTCAAAGGAGACATTAATTTTTTTGTTAATGTCGGCAAGATGTTGATTTAATGTGTTAATTTCTTTTGCGTAGCTCATAGCATACCTTTTTACGTTTTCATTAGAATGCACTTATCATAAGATAAGAACTAACATGCGTCAATTTCAATGATTTCAGCAAAATGATGAATGAAATTAATGATTATTTGTTGTGCGTTGTATTTTAAAAGAAAATCAATTTATTTGCACAAAAAGTTAGCATTTTTTCTAAAAATAGGTATAATACGCCGACCCTGTAAATGCACGGATTCCCACCGTGCATTATTTTATCGAGATCACACTCGAAGGGGTGGAGATTAAGATCAATGGTTGTGTTTCAGACAATATGGAACACTGGGTATCAAACTTATATTTTGGTAATTAATTAATGAAAACTTTTGTAGCAAAACCGGAAACAGTAAAACGTGACTGGTATGTGGTAGATGCGACAGGTAAAACTTTAGGTCGTTTAGCTACTGAATTAGCACGCCGTCTTCGTGGTAAACACAAGGCTGAGTACACTCCACACGTAGATACTGGTGATTACATCATCGTTATCAATGCAGACAAAGTGGCAGTAACTGGTCGTAAAGAAACAGATAAGCTTTACTACTGGCACACTGGCTATGTAGGTGGTATCAAACAAGCGACTTTCAAAGAAATGATCGCTCGCCGTCCTGAAGCGGTGATTGAAATTGCGGTTAAAGGTATGTTGCCAAAAGGTCCATTAGGCCGTGCAATGTTCCGTAAATTAAAAGTGTATGCGGGTGCAGAACACCAACACGCAGCACAACAACCACAAGTATTAGACATTTAATCACGAGGTTTAGGAAATGGCAGAGAATCAAAACTACGGCACTGGTCGCCGCAAAAGCTCTTCAGCTCGTGTATTTATCAAACCGGGCAGTGGTAAAATCACTATTAACCAACGTGAATTAGACGTATATTTCGGTCGCGAAACAGCTCGTATGATCGTACGTCAACCGTTAGAATTAGTGGAATTAACTGATAAATTAGACCTATACATTACTGTTAAAGGTGGTGGTATTTCTGGTCAAGCGGGTGCAATCCGTCACGGTATCACTCGTGCATTAATGGAATATGATGAGACTTTACGTCCTGCTCTTCGTGCAGCTGGCTTCGTTACTCGTGACGCACGTCGCGTTGAACGTAAAAAAGTTGGTTTACACAAAGCACGTCGTCGTCCACAATACTCTAAACGTTAATTTTTTATTATCGTTTCAAGAAAGCAGAGAGCAATCTCTGCTTTTTTATATCTGTAAAAAACAAATTATTAAAAATTGCCTCTCTTTGATTTCTTGTTTTCGTTTGTAATTATTTGATTTTAAAATAAAAATGAGAAATTATTGGCAATTTAGATCTCTGTTATGTTAAAATAGTCGCCCACTTTTAGTAGAAGTATATAGATTATTTTGGATCTTCGGAGGAATAAATGTCCAATGCATCAAGTAAACGTTCAGTAATGACTCTTTTTTCAAATAAAAATGACATTTACTGCCATCAGGTAAAAATTGTCTTAGCTGAAAAAGGTGTTGCTTACGAAAACGAAGAAGTTGATCTGCAAGCATTATCAGAAGATTTAATGGAATTAAATCCTTACGGCACATTACCAACATTGGTGGATCGTGATTTAGTATTATTCAGCTCACGCATTATTATGGAATATCTTGATGAGCGTTTTCCACATCCTCCACTTATGCCAGTTTATCCGGTTTCTCGTGCGAAAAGCCGTCTTTTAATGTTACGTATTGAACAAGATTGGTACCCAACATTAGAGATTGCTGAAAAAGGCACAGAAGTTGAACGTGAAGAAGCGTTAAAACAGTTAAAAGAAGAGTTGTTAGCGGTATCCGCTATCTTCCAACAAACCCCTTATTTTATGAGTGAAGAGTTTGGCTTAGTCGATTGCTATATTGCACCATTATTATGGAAATTACGCAATATGGGCGTGGAATTTAGCGGTACAGGAAGCAAAGCAATCAAAGGCTATATGGATCGTGTATTTAGCCGTGATTCTTTCTTACAATCAGTGGGTGAAGCTGCTCCTAAAAATTTAATGGATGATAAATAATGGCTCATATACCTTCTCCAAAACGTCCTTATTTGCTAAGAGCCTATTATGATTGGCTAGTGGATAATGATTTCACCCCATATTTAGTGGTAGATGCTAATTATTATGGTACTAATGTGCCTGTGGAATACGTGAAAGATGGGCAAATCGTCTTAAATCTTTCAGCGGGGGCGACTGGGAATTTGCAATTAACAAATGACTTTATCCAGTTTAATGCACGTTTCAAAGGTGTGGCTCGTGAGTTATATATTCCGATGGGCGCCGCTTTAGCTATTTATGCTCGTGAAAATGGTGATGGCGTGATGTTTGAGCCAGAAGAAATTTACGATGAGCTAAATCGTGAGCCAACATCCGAACAGCCATTAAGCTTTGCAGAAGCGGTAAATAAGCCAAAGACTGAAAAGAAACCACAGAAATCAGCATCTCATTTGCGAATTGTGGATTAATAAAAGAAAAACAAAATGCGGTCAATTTGATCTGACCCCAAAAAGTTAGACTGTTATTTAAAGGATTGTTTTCGATATTGTATCGGACTCAGTCCTTTTAATTTTAGTGGAATCCGTCGATGATTATAGTAATCCAAATAATCTCTGACAGCATCAACTATCTCTTATTTTGTTTTAAATTCCCGACCATAAAAACATTCTGTTTTTAATCGTCCAAAGAAACTTTCCATCGCAGCATTGTCCAAGCAATTCCCTTTTCTCGACATACTTTGAATGATGCCATGTTCAGCCAAGATTCGACGATAAGCGACCATTTGATATTGCCAGCCTTGGTCTGAATGCAAAATGACACCACAAGCCTTATTTAATCCTTTGACGGCTTGCATTAACATGTCCTCTACTTGTGCCCAGTTTGGGGAATAGCTGAGATTATATGAGACTATCTCATTGTTAAATAAGTCTAAAATTGGAGATAAATAGACTTTACTCCCATCTTTCTCCTTAAACTCTGTGATATCGGTCACCCATTTTTGTTTCGGGGCCGTTGCACTAAAATCGCGTTCAAGATGATTCGGTGCAATCACCCCTATCGTGCCTCGATAGGTCGTCAATTTCTTGCTTTTTCTTGACTGCACTTGAAGCCCAAGTGTCTGCATTAAACGTTGAACTTTTTTATGATTCACGCCTGGCAAGCTGGCATGAACGCGTCGATAGCCATAATCAGGATGATTGGCTTTGATGCGTTGAATGACCTTTTTCAGCGGCTCATCCTTATCCAGTTTAATCTGAAGTTTAGCAAAAAACGTACTACGCGCTAACTGTGCAAAGCCTAAAAGCCATTTTAACGGATAGCGTGTTCTTAACCTTTGGATAATTTCTGTTGCTCTGCTTCGTCCTGAAGTCTGAGCCTTCTCAACTCCTTTAGGTAGGCCACCTCCGCTTCAAGCTGTAAAATTCTCAAACGTAAACGGTCTTCTTCAGTTTTGGGTGGCGGTGGCATTTTTGCATATTTGGGTTTCATCGGCGGTCGTCCTGATGGTTTACGGGGAATCAGTCCTTTTATGCCACTTTTTTCAAACCGTTTCAACCATGTCCTGACTAGGGCGTTGGAAGGAATATTGTAAAAACGCGCGGCTTCTCTAATACTCATTTTCCCATTCAAAATAGGTTGAAGAACCTGTAATTTAAATTCGATTGCGTAGTGTTTACCCATAAAAAAATCTGCACCTCAATTGTTGGTTTGTTGAGTCCAACTTTTGGGGGCAGATCAAAATTAACCGCACTTTTTTCTTTTCACTATACTCGTCTAACTTGCCAAAAAGCTTTTTTCCAATAAGGGCTGTTCATCGAAGAGTAAATCACGCCACCTTTGGTTGATGCATGTAAAAACTTATCTTCTTTCACATAAATCCCCACATGATAGCCATTTGGTCCTCGTCCCGTTTTAAAGAAAATTAAATCGCCAGTTTGGATATCTTCTTTACGAACAAGTTTTCCGTAACCCGCTTGATCTTTCGTAGTTCGAGGAAGATTGATATTAAAACGATCAATAAAGGTCTTTTGCACAAAACCAGAACAATCTATACCACCTCGAGATTGCCCGCCTAAAACATATGGAGTACCCGCCCATTCATATTGTTGTTCACTTAACATAGCAATGGCCATAATAGGATCACCAATCTGACCTTTATAGTTCATTGCATAATCTTCACGAACACCACTTGAACAAGCAAAAAGTAAAAAACTTCCTGCGACTAAAAAAGCACATTTAATCTTATTCATGTTCAATCCTGACAAAAGTGCGGTCAAAAACGACCGCACTTTTCTTACTATTGTTTTGGCTTGGTGTTTTCCACACGAGCACGTAATTTTTGCCCTGGCTTAAATGCCACTACACGGCGAGCAGAAACAGGAATGCTTTCACCTGTTTTCGGATTACGCCCTGGACGGGAAGCTTTATTACGAAGTTCAAAATTACCAAAACCTGATAATTTCACTTCGCCACCAGATTCTAACGATAAACGAATTTCCTCAAAAAAGTCTTCCACTAATGCTTTAGCTTCAGCTTTTTGTAATTGATACTTATCTAATAAGTATTCAGTAATATCAATTTTTGTAATCGTTGCCATGTTAGTCTCCTGTTTAATCTCTAAGCTCCGCATTAAAGCGTTGTTTAACTTCGTTTAATACAGCTGAGATTACCGCATTAATCTCATCATCTTCAAGCGTTTTTTCATTATCTTGAATAGTTAAACTGATTGCTAAGCTCTTATGTCCGCTAGCAACGCCAATGCCTTGATATACGTCGAATAAATTGACTTGTGTTAATTTTTCTCCGCCGGCTTGCTTACATGCTTCGATAATATCGCCTGCTGGCACATTATCGGCAACAACTAAAGCTAAGTCACGACGGTTTGCTGGGAATTTTGAAATCTCTTTGGCTTGCACCACTCGACGATTTGCAATGGCCTCCCATAAAATTTCAAAAACAATTGCTTTGCCATTTAATCCTAGTTTTTGAGCGATAAGTGGATGAATAGTTCCAATAAAACCAATTTCTTTTCCATCTAATTCAATTGAAGCTGATTGTCCTGGGTGCAGTGCACTGTGTGCTTTTGCCACAAATTTAACACGGCTACCCACTTCGGTGAGAGAAAGAATGCTTTCTAAATCACCTTTAAGATCAAAGAAATCTACATTTTCTGCTTTACCCGTCCAGCATTCTGATTTTGCTGTACCAGTAATCACACCTGCAAGAACAAATTCTTGGCGCACACCAAATTCTGCATTGGCATCAGGAACAAAGCGTAAACCTGTTTCAAATAAACGCACGCGGTTTTGTTGACGATTTTGGTTGTATAGTACTGCACCGAGTAATCCACTTAACAATGATACGCGCATTGCTGACATTTCAACTGAAATTGGATTTGGTAATACAAGTGCATCAATTTCTGGATGAAGTAATATCTGTACTTTTGGATCAACGAAGCTATAAGTAATTGCCTCTTGATAATCTGCATCCACGAGTGCGGTCTTAATTCGACTTAATTCTAAATCAGCTTCTTTATGCTCACGCATACGAAGATGTGCTAATGGTGCATTATTTGGAATGCTGTTATAACCATAAATACGGGCTACTTCTTCAATTAAATCTTCTTCGATTTCAATATCAAAACGCCAGCTTGCAGAAGTCACAGTCCAAACATCATTCGCATATTTCACGGCAAAGCCTAAACGCTCAAAAATCTCGGTCACGGTTTCAGTTTCGATATGATGACCTAATAAGCTATCTAATTTTTCACGACGTAAAGTCACTTCATTGACTTTTGGTAAATATTGCTCGCTCACGACTTCACAAATTTCACCTGCTTCACCACCGCAGATGTCAAGTAACAATGCTGTTGCACGCTCCATTGCGTGACGTTGTAGCGTAAAATCAACACCACGTTCAAAGCGATGTGAAGAATCTGTGTGTAAACCATATTGTCTTGCACGTCCCGCAATCGCTAATGGTGCAAAGAATGCCGATTCTAAAATCACATCTTTTGTTGTTTCAGCATCAACACCGCTTGCTTGGCCACCAAAGATACCCGCCATTGCTAGTGGACCAGTTTGATCTGCAATCACTAAAGTATTCGGTTGTAATTTTGCCGTTGTGCCATCTAATAAAACAAGTTCTTCGCCATTATTGGCTAAACGTACTTGAACAGGTTGAGCCACTTTTGATGCATCAAAAGCATGCATTGGTTGACCTAATTCAAGTAAAACATAGTTGGTAATGTCCACAATAGGATCGATAGAACGAATACCACAACGACGTAGTTTTTCTTGTAACCAAATTGGTGACTGCGCTTTAACATTCACATTTTTCACCACGCGCAATAAATAACGCGGGCATGCTTCAGGCGCGCTTAATTCAATTTGAACTTTATCTGAAATCGTTGCAGGTACGGCATCAAAGTGCGGTTGATTAACAACTTGTTTATTAACTACGCCAACTTCACGCGCAATACCTGCAATACTTAAACAATCTGCACGGTTTGGTGTTAAACTAATTTCAATGGCTTTATCATCTAAATCTAAGTATTCACGTAGATTTGTGCCTACTGGTGCATCTAACGGTAGCTCAATAATACCATCTGCATCCACATCAATGCCTAATTCAGAAAATGAGCAAAGCATCCCTTCTGAAGGTTGACCGCGTAATTTAGTTTTCTTAATTTTAAAATCACCAGGTAATACAGCGCCTTCAGTTGCACATGCTACTTTTAAACCTTGACGGCAATTTGGTGCACCACAAACGATATCTAATAAGCGCTCGCCACCAACATTTACTTTAGTGACACGTAATTTGTCTGCATCTGGGTGTTGTGCACATTCAACAACTTCACCCACAACAACACCTGTAAAGTCGCCAGCTACTTTTTCAACACTATCAACTTCTAAACCAAGCATAGTGATTTGATCACATAACTGCTCTGTTGAAATTGATGGATTAACCCATTCTCTCACCCAATTTTCGCTAAATTTCATTATCTCTGTATCCTTTATTGATGAACGTGTTACGTTCTAAATTAATCATTATCGTCAATTTAACCAAGTGGTTAATTACTTAAATTGTTTTAAAAAACGTAAGTCGTTTTCAAAGAATGAGCGTAAATCTGTGACGTTGTAGCGTAACATGGTTAAACGCTCAACCCCCATGCCGACAGCGAAGCCAGAATATTCATTTGGATCAATACCTACGTTACGTAACACATTAGGATGCACCATACCACAACCTAATACTTCTAACCATTTACCATTTTTGCCCATTACATCAACTTCAGCAGAGGGCTCAGTAAATGGGAAATAGGATGGACGGAAACGAACTTGTAAATCTTCTTCAAAAAATGCACGTAAGAAATCGTGTAATAAGCCTTTTAACTCGGTGAAATTTGCTTTTTTATCTACATAAAGCAATTCAATTTGATGGAACATTGGTGTATGTGTTTGATCGTAGTCATTACGATACACACGACCTGGCGCCATAATACGAATAGGCGGCTGCATTTTTTCCATGGTACGAATTTGCACACCAGAGGTTTGTGTACGAAGTAATAATTCAGGATTAAACCAGAATGTATCGTGATCAGCACGTGCGGGGTGATGTTTAGGGATATTTAATGCATCGAAATTGTAATAATCACTTTCAATTTCGAGACCGGTTTCCACAGAAAAACCTAGCTCTGAAAAGAATTTTGTTACGCGATTGATGGTAATGGTCACAGGGTGTAAACCACCAGTTTCTGTTTTACTACCAGGAAGACTCACATCAATACGTTCTTTTTCTAATTTCGCATTGAGTTCAGCTTGCTCCCATTCTGCTTTTTTAGCATTTAAAAAATCTAATGCCGCTTGTTTTGCCTCATTGATTTTAGCGCCCATTGCTGGACGCTCTTCTGCAGCAACATTACGCAACTCTTGCATAAGTTGGGTGAAATGCCCTTTTTTACCAAAATATTCCACACGAATTTCATCTAATGTGGCTAAACTTCTATTTTCGATTTGTTCAATCGCCGATTTTGCTTTCTCAACAAGATCTTTCAGATGTTGCATAGTTTCCCCTGATTATCTTTTCTAACTAAAAATACGCTTAATGATAATACTAACTCATTAAAAAATCACGCGTTTATTGGTGAATTGATGTTTCAGATGAAAAATGACAAAAATTTTTGCTATTTTTTGAGATATGTCACAGTAATTTTTAACATTTTGGATAGAATGAAGAAGAGTCGACCATGTCTAGGAGGCGTATTATGTGGAAATCAATTTCTCAAGTCTTAGCTGATCAATTTGGTGCTTACTATAACATCAAAGAAAAAAACAAAGTTCCTGGTGGCGAAGTGAATGAAACTTGGCTTATTACGGATGGAATCCAACCTGTCTTTGTTAAAGTGAATGAACGGTCTTATCGTTCAATGTTTCGTGCTGAGGCTGATCAATTAAACCTACTAGACAAAACCAATACAATCCGACTTCCGCAAGTGTATGGCGTAGGCTGTTCTCAAAACCATAGTTTCTTATTATTGGAGGCGCTTCCTATTAGTCAACAAACCAATGCAACGCCACATTATTTTGCTGAAGAATTAGCTAAACTCCATCAAGTATCTGGCACTAAAAACTATGGATTAGATTTTGATACTTGGCTTGGACCTGAGTATCAACCGAATAAATGGAATGGAAGTTGGGCAAAATTTTTTGCAGAACAACGTATTGGATGGCAATTACAACTTTGCAAAGATAAAGGTTTAGACTTTGGCAACATTGATTTAATTATTGAAAAGGTAAAACACAAACTTTCAAAACATAATCCTAAACCTTCTTTGTTACATGGTAACTTATGGATTGAGAATACGGCTATCGTAGGTAATCAAACCTTTACTTATGATCCTGCTTGCTACTGGGGGATAGAGAATGTGATTTAGCATTCAGTGAGCTTTTCCAACCGTTCTCAGCTGAATTCTATGAAATTTATGACCGCACTTTACCTCTTGATAAAGACGGCTTTGAAGAAAGAAAACACCTTTATCAGCTCTATTATCTACTAAATTTCAGTCATCGTTTTAATGGGAGTTATATCAACTTAACCACTAAATTGATTGAAGAACTTCTACTTGAATAATTTCTTAAACATCAGATAAAAAAGAGCGTAATTTTCATTACGCTCTTTCTATCTTCTCTATCTATTATTTTTGATAAAGAGGTGCTGGACCTTGAGTACCACCGTTAGATTGACCACCTTCTTGTAATTTTAATACAGAACCAGAAGCAGTGATCTCAACGCGGCGATTAGGGTGTAAACAATCTTTTAATGCTTTTCCATGTGGAATACCATCACAAGCTTTCACTTGAGGGTTTTTACCGTAGCCAACAGCGGTAATTTGAGTATTCACACCATCTTCAATTAAACGTGCTTTAACACGATCAGCACGACGTTGTGAAAGATTTAAGTTATAAGCATCAGAACCTAAACGGTCTGTGTAACCCGCAACTTTAACATCTTTAGCACCAGTAGATTTTAATTGAGATGCTACGCTATCAACAACTTGTTTACCTTGTGCAGTTAAAGTGTCTTTGTTGAAGTCAAATAAGAAGTCACCACTTAAATTGAATGCTGAATTACCGTTACAGCCGTTTGGATACCAGAAAAAGCTTTGCGCGTTATGGTTTTTGTCAAACAACACTTTGTATTGACAAATTTTATGTTCGCCATTTTCACGGTAATTGAACACGTAATCCCATTCAGATACACCATATAGGCCTTCAGTGAAGTGTGGATCACCGATTAATTGACGAATCTGATCTTTGTTCATACCATTTTCAATCATACGAACATTATCCCAATTTGGCCAAGTACCGAATTGGCTACCATCATGGTTGAATTTTGCTGAGTCAATTTTAGGCCATACTAATTGAGGTACTTGTTGACCATTTACATCTTTATACTCTGGAGTACCTGCGTCAGTAACTTTGCTTAAGTTGCCACAAGCAGCAGCAGTTGCGATAGCAACAGTTGATAATAAAATACGAGATAATTTCATTGGCTTTACCTTTTATTTGTTAGAAACCCTAGAAAGGGCATAACTAAACTTTATGAATAAAATATAACAAAACTGTTAAAGTTTCGGATGCATATATTAATGGCAAAAAATCGTCTTGTAAATAATAAAATCAGTAAATTAGCCCTCTTTTTTGTAAAGGAATGTAAAGATATCTATTTTTAATGTATAAAATCATTTGCTCGCTTTATAGCATAACGATGAACAATATTTACCGCACTTTCTTCAGCTTGACGACCTAATTTTTTTATCAAGGATTTTTTCAAGCGATACTTCACACTTACTACATGTTTTTCTTTGATTTTTTCCAAAATTAAATCATCACTGGTTGAAATTTCATCGACTAATTTCAAGTCGATTGCTTGTTGACCAAACCAATGTTCCCCAGTAGCAATTTTATCAATATCTATACAAGGGCGATTTTGTGAGACGAATTGTTTAAATAATTGATGTGTTTCTTCCAACTCTTGTTGAAATTTTTGTTTGCCTTTTTCGGTATTCTCACCTAATACAGTTACTGTGCGTTTAAACTCACCAGCTGTCATCACATCTACATCAACATCATATTTTTTCAATAAACGGTGAACGTTTGGAATTTGTGCTACGACGCCGATAGAACCAATAACAGCAAAAGGCGCAGATACAATTTTATCTGCTACACAAGCCATCATATAACCGCCACTTGCTGCAACCTTATCTACAGCGATGGTTAATTTTATGCCTTTTGGTTTCAAACGAGACAACTGAGAGGCTGCAAACCCATAATCATGAACAATACCCCCGGGCTTTCTAAACGTAATAATACTTCGTCTTCTGGTGTTGCTACATTTAAGATTGCTGAAATTTCTTCTCGAAGTGCGGTCGTTTCTGACGCTGAAATATCACCATGAAAATCTAAAACATACACACAGCTTTTCTTTTCGTCACCTAAGGTTTCACCTTTTTTTAATTTCTCTTTACGTTTTTTTGCCTTTTGTTTTTCTGCTTTTTTCTCTGCTTTTTCTGCTTGTTTAAGTTCTTCTTTTGAAAGCGGGAAATCGCGTAAATGCTTTACTGTGTCCTTAAATTCTTTTGAAAGATCTGTCACAACCAACTCACCATGATATGTTGCATTACGCTGTTTTGCCGAAATAATCATTGCTACAATAGCAACAATCACAAGTAAAATCGTTAAAATCTCCAAAATAAAAATGCCATAGCCGGTCAAAATATCAGACCACATAGTTTTCTCCTAAAATAAAGTGAAGGCATTATTTTACTGTGCAAGCCTGATTTACACTAACTTTTTATGGAAAATTTTGCGATTTAAGGTAAACTAACGCAGTTTTATTGCCTAATTTATAATGAATTACAGAGGTTTATATGTCTAAAGTTGCATCCATTGTTGATGTGTTACAAGGTAAAGTCGCTATTGGCGAAAAAGTTACTGTGCGCGGCTGGGTTCGTACCCGTCGAGATTCTAAAGCTGGCCTTTCTTTCCTCGCTGTTTATGACGGCTCTTGCTTTGATCCTATTCAAGTCATCATCAATAACGATATTGAAAATTATGAAAGTGAAGTATTACGCTTAACAACGGGTTGCTCTGTGATCGTAACAGGTACCATTGTTGAGTCGCCTGCTGAGGGGCAAGCTGTTGAACTTCAAGCTGAAAAAGTAGAAGTGACAGGGTTTGTAGAAGATCCTGATACTTATCCAATGGCAGCAAAACGTCACTCAATTGAATACTTACGTGAAGTGGCTCACTTACGTCCACGTACCAATATTATCGGTGCCGTAGCGCGTGTTCGTCACTGCTTAGCACAAGCTATTCATCGTTTCTTCCATGAACAAGGTTTCTATTGGGTGGCTACCCCATTAATTACTGCATCAGATACTGAAGGTGCGGGTGAAATGTTCCGTGTTTCAACACTTGATTTAGAAAACCTTCCCCGTGGCGAAGATGGTAAAGTTGATTTCAGCCAAGACTTCTTCGGAAAAGAATCATTTTTAACGGTTTCAGGCCAATTAAATGGCGAGACTTATGCTTGTGCATTAAGCAAAATCTATACTTTTGGCCCAACATTCCGTGCTGAAAACTCAAATACAACTCGTCACCTTGCTGAATTCTGGATGGTTGAACCTGAAGTTGCGTTTGCAACGCTTGCTGACAATGCTAAATTAGCAGAAGACATGTTGAAATACGTGTTCCGTGCGGTGCTTGCTGAGCGTAGAGATGACTTAAAATTCTTTGAAAAACATGTAGATAAAGATGTTATTACTCGTTTAGAAAACTTTGTAAACTCTGATTTTGCTCAGATCGACTATACCGATGCGATCGACGTTTTATTAAAATCAGATAAGAAATTCGAATTCCCTGTTTCTTGGGGTATCGATTTATCTTCTGAACATGAACGTTTCTTAGCAGAAGAATATTTCAAATCACCGGTTGTAGTGAAAAACTATCCAAAAGATATCAAAGCCTTTTATATGCGTTTAAATGACGATGGTAAAACTGTGGCAGCAATGGATGTTCTCGCACCAGGAATTGGTGAAATCATCGGTGGTTCCCAACGTGAAGAACGTTTAGAGGTATTAGATAAACGTATGGAAGAAATGGGCTTAAATCCTGAAGATTACTGGTGGTATCGCGATCTTCGTAAATTTGGTACTGTACCACATTCAGGTTTCGGTCTTGGCTTTGAACGCTTAATCGTTTATGTAACCGGCGTACAAAATATTCGCGATGTGATTCCATTCCCTCGTGCACCAAGAAATGCAAATTTCTAAAAATATTGGTTAAATTGACCGCACTTTCTTTAAAGTGCGGTCATCATTTTAGGAGATAATTTTATCCCCTATTTCATTTATTGTGCTTAAAACAAGCTTTCAGCACATCGTATTGAGGAAAGTAAAAATGGACAAAATTAAACAACTCTTTGCTAATAACTACAGTTGGGCGCAAAGAATGAAGGAAGAAAATTCCACTTATTTTAAAGAACTTGCCGATCACCAAACACCTCATTACCTCTGGATTGGCTGCTCAGATAGCCGTGTTCCAGCTGAAAAATTAACAAATCTTGAACCAGGTGAGTTATTTGTACATCGTAATGTAGCCAATCAAGTTATTCATACAGATTTTAACTGCCTTTCAGTTGTGCAATATGCCGTTGATGTACTCAAAATTGAACATATTATTATTTGCGGCCACACCAATTGTGGTGGTATCAAAGCAGCGATGCAAGATCACGATCTAGGGCTAATCAATAACTGGTTGCTCCATATTCGTGATATTTGGTTTAAACATGGTCATCTATTAGGCAATCTTTCAGCAGAAAAACGCTCAGATATGCTCACTAAATTAAATGTTGCAGAGCAAGTTTATAACCTAGGACGTACATCTATCGTAAAAAGTGCTTGGGAACGCGGACAAAAACTCTCCCTGCATGGTTGGGTGTATGACGTAAATGATGGATTCTTAGTGGATCAAGGTGTTATTGCAACCAGTCGAGAAACCCTTGAAATCTCTTACCGTAATGCAATTGCTCGCCTATCTAGTCTCGCGGAAGAAGATATTCTGAAAAAAGAGCCTCCAGAAAACGAAGAATAAAAAAAAGTGCAGTTAAACTGATCTGCACCCCAAAAGTTGGACTCAACAAACCAACAATTGAGGTGCAGATTTTTTTATGGGTAAACATTACACAATCGAATTTTAATTACAGGCTCTTCAACCTATTTTGAATGAGAAAATGAGTATTAGAGAAGCTGCTCGTTTTTACAATATTCCTTCCAACGCCCTAGTCGGGACATAGTTGAAACGGTTTGAAAAAAGTGGCATAAAAGGACTTATTCCCCGTAAACCATCAGGACGACCGCCAATGAAACCTAAATACGCCAGAATGCCTCCTCCACCCAAAACAGAAGAAGGCCGTTTACGCCTGAGAATTTTACAGCTTGAAGCGGAGGTAGCCTACCTAAAGGAGTTGAGAAGGCTCAGACTTCAGGACGAAGCCGAGCAACGGAAATTATCCAAAGGTTAAGAACACGCTATCCATTAAAATGGCTTTTAGGCTTTTCACAGTTAGCGCGTAGTACGTTTTTTGCTAAACTTCAGATTAAACCGGATAAGGATGAGCAGCTGAAAAAGGCCATTAAACGCATCAAAGCCAATCATCCTGATTATGGCTACCGACGTGTTCATGCCAGCTTGCCAGGCGTGAATCATAAAAAAGTTCAACGTTTAATGCAGACACTTGGGCTTCAAGTGCGGTCAAGAAAAAGCAAGAAATTTACGACCTATCGAGGCACGATAGGGGTGATTGCCCCAAATCATATTGAACGCGATTTTAGTGCAACGGCCCCTAAACAAAAATGGGTGACTGATATCACAGAGTTTAAGGCGAAAGATGGGAGTAAAGTCTATTTATCTCCAATTTTAGACTTATTTAACAATGAGATAGTCTCCTATAACCTCAGCTATTCCCCAAACTGGGCGCAAGTAGAGGACATGTTAATGCAAGCCGTCAAAGGATTAAATAAAGCTTGTGGTGTCATTTTACATTCAGACCAGGGATGGCAATATCAAATGGTAGCTTATCGTCGAATCTTGGCTGAACATGGCATCATTCAAAGTATGTCGAGAAAAGGGAATTGCTTGGACAACGCTGCGATGGAAAGTTTCTTTGGGCGATTAAAAACGGAATGTTTTTATGGTCGGGAATTTAACAGTAGAGAAGAGATAGTTGATGCTGTCATAAATTATTTGGATTACTATAATCATCGACGGATTCAACTAAAATTAAAAGGACTGAGTCCGATACAATATCGAAAACAATCCTTTAAATAACAGTCTAACTTTTTGGGGTCAGATCATTTTAACCGCACTTTTTATTCTAAACTTACTATTTAACTAATTCTGTCTGCATATACATTAAACGATCGATATTCGTTAAATAATGTCCTAACTCTTGGGATTCTGGTTTATGGATATAAGGAATTTTCCCTAACAATGGTGCATCAATCTGAGCTTCTAAAATCTCTATAACTTCCTTGTAGTGGCCCAAGCAAGGATTAATTCGATTAGCAATCCAACCCAGTAAAGGCATACCAAGTTGTTTAATTACTTGAGCGGTAAGTAGTGCATGGTTGATGCAGCCTTCTTTAATACCAACAACCAATACAATGGGCATTTTATGCTCAACAACCCAATCAGCAAAGCTTTTACCTTCCACCATGGGGGTGAGTAAGCCAAATGAGCCTTCTACTACAACGGATTGATATTTTTTCACTAATGTCGTTAAAGCCTGATCAATCTTGCTTAATTTAATGCGTGATTTATCGCAAATCAGCATCGGCATAGGATGTGCAAAAGTATAACTATTTACTTCCTGATAGGATACTGGCTCATTTGTTGCATCCATTAAAGCCAACACATCTGAATTATTTTCAGCATCATAATCTGTTTCAGATTCATCGGCTTGATTTTCTATAGGATAGATACCTGCTTCACAGTTACAAGCAATCGGCTTATAACCCACAATTCGTACGCCCTTTGCTTGTAATGCCTGAATAATGGCACGACAGGCGGTGGTCTTACCCACGTCAGTATCTGTACCTGCCACAAAGAAACTACTCATTTTTATTCTCCTATCAAAAGTGCGGTCAATTCTAAAGGAGTTTTTTGAAGAAAATATTGAGATAAAGCAAGATTTGGAGATTTTTAGGAAAAAATAAAAGGCTTATTTGATCTCACTCAAACTATTAAACAAGCCATCATCTTGTTTTGGCATTTGGAGATAAAATCCTTGCTGAGTAATTTTTTCCATTATCTCATTTTTATCTGCATGGACAAGCGGTTTACTTCCCTTCAAATTGAAAGGCATAAGAAACTGCGGCTTACCAAAACTCTGCATTAATATATCCGGTACAGCTGAAAAATCATCTCGTTTCGAAATATAGAGGTAACAGCCTGGCTTACGTAAACTTTTATAAATTGCACATAACATTTTATTGCTCCAAAAGAAAAAACCTACCAAATAATCTCTGATAGGTTTTCATTTTACAAAAGTTTAATTATTTAGTCACAGCATCTTTCACTTCAGCTGCTTTATCTGCTGCCGCATCTTTTGCTTCAGAAGCGGCATTTTTCACTTCTTCCACTTTAGAAGACATTGCTTCTTTTGCTTCAGCCATTTTGTTTGCTGCTGCATCTTTAACTTCTTCAACTTTAGCTACTGCTGCATCTTTTGCTTCCGCAACTTTTTCTACTGCAGCTTCTTTTGCAGAATTCATTGCATCAGTTGCAGCATTTTTAACATCAGTTGCAGCATCTTTTACTGCATCTTTCACATCGTTAGCTGCTGAAGCTGCAGCATCTTTAACTTGTGTTGCAGCGTTTGCTGTAGCATCTTTTGCTGCTTCAACTTTTTGAGCTGTTTCTTGTTTATCAAAACAACCGGTTACAGCTAAAGATGCACCCAATACTAATGCGGCTAATACTGATTTTTTCATTGTTACTCTCCATTTTATGTTTATGGTTAAGAATTAATCCAAAGCCATTTGCTTTGTGCAACTTAGTCTACGCAAAAAAACTCAAAAGAAAACACCTGCAAAAAAAATTTACATTTCTAAAGACATAACTTTTTGAGATTTTCTTAAAAAATAACTCATAACCAAATGATTTTAAATAAGTTAGATAAAAGTTCCGCAGAAAAATTTTATTTTTTGTAAAGATAGAAAAAATATTTTTGTATTTTTTTTAATCAATTTTAACCATTTTCTTTGGGGTAATGGAAAGCTTCAATGGTGCCTTTTTCACCATTCCAGTCAATTTGAACAATCGTTGAAGGGTAAAAACTGATTGGATTTCGCTTGCCATAAAGCTCCGAAATAATACTACCCACTAAAGGTAAATGAGAAACGAGCAAAACACTTTTAATTCCTTCTTCTTGCAAGACAGATAGATAATCTGCCACCATTGTAGCATTACCATAAGGTGTAACCCCACTCCAAATTTCGACATCATTAAGTGTGTTATCTAAGGTTGAATTCACAAGCTCAAACGTTTCTTGTGCTCGTACATAAGGGCTGACAATCACTTTCTGAACTGAAAGTGCGGTTGAATTTAGATGATTTTTAAGCCATTGACCTTGTGATATTGACTGTTTACGCCCATAGTTATTTAAATGCCGCATCTCGTCAGATGAAGCAATAACTTCCGCTTCTCCGTGACGCATAACAAAAATTTTCATATATTGGCTTTCCTAAAAATAATAAAAGATAAATTTTATAGATCAAAATGGGGGCAAGCCCCCACTTTATTAATTTGCTTTAACTGCTTCTGCAATTTCTTCTGCACATTGTTTTGCAAGTACACCGTCTTCACATTCAACCATGACGCGAATAAGAGGCTCAGTACCAGACTTACGTAATAAAATTCGACCTTTGCCTTCTAAACGTTTTTCCACATCTGTAGCTACTGCTTTTACCGCTTCACTTTCTAGTGGGTTATCACCACCAGTAAAACGAACATTAATGAGTACTTGAGGGAATAATTTCACCGCACTTGCAAGCTCATTTAAAGATAAACGATGTTGAACCATTGCGCTTAATACAGCTAGTGATGCAATAATACCATCACCTGTCGTATTTTTATCCGCGATAATAATATGGCCAGAGTTTTCTCCACCTAACGTCCAGTTATGTTCTACCATTTTTTCTAACACATAACGGTCGCCAACGTTAGCACGCACAAAAGGTACACCTAACATTTTTAAAGCAATCTCTAAGCTCATATTACTCATTAATGTGCCCACTACACCACCTTTTAATTGGCCTGAACGTAAAGCTTCACGAGCAATAATGAAAAGGATTTGGTCTCCATCCACTTTATTACCTAAGTGATCCACCATCATAATACGGTCACCATCACCATCGTAAGCAAGACCGACATCCGCTTTAGTTTCAAGCACTTTTTCCTGTAATGCTTTTACGTCGGTTGCACCGCATTTTTCGTTGATATTGATTCCATTTGGATCTGTACCAATTTCAATCACTTCCGCACCCAACTCACGTAATACATTTGGTGCAATGTGATAGGTTGCACCATTTGCACAATCCACTACGATTTTATAACCATCTAAACCAAGGTGAGCAGGGAAAGTACTTTTACAAAATTCAATATAACGTCCTGCGGCATCACTGATACGGCTTGCTTTACCTAAATCAGCTGACTCCACGCAATCCATTGGCTGATCAAGCATGGCTTCAATTGCTTCTTCAATATCATCTGGTAATTTTGTGCCTTGTGAAGAGAAGAATTTAATCCCGTTATCATAGTAAGGGTTATGAGATGCCGAAATGACAATACCCGCTTCTAAACGGAAAGTACGAGTTAAATAAGCCACGGCAGGTGTTGGCATTGGACCGGTAAATGCGGCAGTTAACCCCGCTGCAGCCAAACCTGCTTCAAGTGCAGATTCCAGCATATAACCTGAAATACGAGTATCTTTCCCGATTAACACAGTGCGAGAACCTTGAGAGGCTAAAACCTTACCTGCTGCCCAACCTAATTTCAATGCGAAATCAGGTGTGATTGGATATGTCCCTACTTTTCCACGTACACCATCAGTGCCAAAATATTTACGATTTGCCATGTTTATTCCTTATAAATTTGAATAATTGATATTGTAGAAACCATTTATTCTACAACATATAAAATCTGTTACTTTCTTACGCCTGTTGAGTTGCTCGCCATACTTTTAAGGCATCAGCTGTTGCAGCCACATCATGCACACGTAAAATAGTCGCACCATTTTGTGCAGCAATTAATGCGCCAGCTACACTTCCCACAACACGTTCAGTTACGGGTTTATCTAATACGGCACCAATCATCGATTTACGTGAAAGGCCTGCTAAAATGGGATAACCACTTTTACAAAACTGAGCTAACTGCTGTAAAAGTTTATAATTATGCTGCACGGTCTTACCAAAACCAAACCCCATATCCCAAATGATATTTTCTTTAGCGATTCCCGCATCTAAACAAGCTTGAGTCCGAGTTTCTAAAAACTGATAAACATCTTGGACTACATCATCATAATGCGGATTAGTCTGCATTGTGCGCGGCTGTCCTTGCATGTGCATAATACAAGTTGGTAAATTCAACTGTCCTGCTATTTCGAGTGCGCCAGGTTCACGTAAAGCTCGAATATCATTGATTAAATCCATGCCGACCTTAGCTGCTTCTTGCATCACAATTGCTTTAGAGGTATCCACTGAAATCCAACAATCAAAACGTTTTTGTACCGCTTCAACCAAAGGTATCACCCGTTGCAATTCTTCAGCTTCAGACACTTCTTCTGCCATTGATCGAGTTGACTCTCCGCCAATATCAATAATTGTTGCACCTTCTTTCAGCATTTTTTCAACTTGAAATAATGCTTTGTCTAGACTGAAAAACTGCCCGCTATCAGAAAACGAATCAGGTGTGAAATTCAAAATTCCCATAATTTGAGGGAATGATAAATCTAGACATTTGTTGTTAGCATAAAGTTTCATAAAGTGCGGTCAATTTTTAAATCAAATTTGAAAGGTTAGATTATAACGGAATATAGTAATGAAAAGAATCAAATAATAAATAAAAAAGCCTTCCCAATTAGGAAGGCTTTATTTTTATGCTTCAGGATCTTCTGAATGATTAACCGCATTTTCAGTTTTCTCTTCTTGCGGTTTTGCTGTTGATTTCGTGTCTTTGTTATCTTCCCAACCTGATGGTGGAGTAACAGGTTCACGATTCATTAGCTGCTTGATTTGTTCTTCTTCAATGGTTTCATATTTCACTAACGCATCTTTCATAGCGTGAAGAATATCCATATTGTCGATCAAAATCTGTCTTGCTCTCGCATAGTTACGATTCACAATCGCACGAACTTCTTCATCAATTGCATGTGCTGTTTCGTCAGACATATGTTTTGCTTTCGCCATTGAGCGACCTAAGAACACTTCGCCTTCATCTTCAGTGTAAAGAATCGGACCAAGTTTATCTGAGAAGCCCCATTGAGTCACCATATTACGTGCAATATTGGTTGCCACTTTAATATCGTTAGATGCACCGGTAGAAATATTTTCTTCACCGTAAATCAAATCTTCTGCTAAGCGTCCCGCATAAAGTGTTGAAAGTTTACTTTCTAATTGTTTTTGGCTGATACTAATTTGATCGCCTTCAGGTAAGAAGAAAGTTACACCTAATGCTCGGCCACGAGGGATAATCGTGACTTTATGTACCGGATCATGTTCAGGCACTAAGTAACCCACAATGGCATGACCCGCTTCATGGTACGCTGTCGATTCTTTTTGTTTATCCGTCATGATCATGGTGCGACGTTCAGGTCCCATATTGATCTTATCTTTGGCTTTTTCAAACTCAAGCATCGATACAGTACGTTTATTGCTACGCGCAGCAAATAGTGCAGCTTCATTCACTAAGTTCGCTAAATCTGCACCTGAATAACCAGGTGTACCACGAGCAAGTGTCATTGCATCTACATCATCAGCCACAGGCACTTTACGCATGTGAACTTTTAAAATTTGCTCACGACCTTTCACATCCGGTAAACCCACAACGACTTGACGGTCAAAACGACCTGGACGCGTTAATGCAGGATCAAGTACATCTGGACGGTTAGTTGCAGCAATAACGATTACGCCTTCGTTACCACCGAAACCATCCATTTCAACTAGCATTTGGTTAAGGGTTTGTTCACGCTCATCGTGTCCACCACCTAAGCCAGCACCACGTTGACGACCTACCGCATCAATTTCATCAATAAAGATTAAGCATGGTGCATTTTTCTTCGCTTGCTCGAACATATCACGTACACGAGAAGCACCAACACCCACAAACATCTCTACAAAGTCAGAACCTGAAATGGTAAAGAAAGGCACTTTTGCTTCACCCGCAATAGCTTTCGCTAATAAGGTTTTACCTGTACCTGGAGGACCTACCATCAAAATCCCTTTTGGAATTTTCCCCCCAAGGTTTTGGAATTTTTTCGGTTCACGCAAGAAGTCAACTATTTCAGCCACTTCTTCTTTTGCTTCATCACAACCTGCAACATCTGCAAAAGTCACCTTAATTTGATCTTGGGTCAGCATTTTAGCGCGGCTTTTACCGAAGCTCATAGCTTTCCCGCCACCGCCTTGCATTTGACGCATGAAGAAAATCCATACCCCTACAAGGAATAACATTGGGAACCACGAAATTAAAATTTGTGATAATAAACTGCGTTTTTCAAAAGGCGTACCTTCGATTTTAACTTTTTTATTTAATAAGTCATCTAAGAGCTTTTTGTCTTCCAACGGTGGCATCACGGTCATATATTTAGAACCGTCATTTTTGGTCACAGTGATTTCATTCGCATCAAAGCGCGCTTCCTTCACTTGACTGTTACTCACATCATACACAAAGGTTGTGTAATCTGTTGAATCACTCACGCCATTGGAATTAAAACTTTGGTAAGCTGTCATCATGACAATTGCTACCACAACCCATAGAACTAGATTTTTGACCATATCGTTCAAGGTTTAACCTGCCTTTCTTAAGTTAATTAAAATTAAACGAGATACTATCTCATCCCCGACATAATGAAAAGCTATCAAAGCAATTATCTATTCGCCTTTATAACCGCTTGCTACAATATAAACTTCGCGAGAACGCCCACGAGAGGCCTCAGGCTTACGCACTTTTACAACACTAAAGAGTGAACGTATTTCGCGCAGATACTCGTCAAAACCTTCTCCTTGGAATACTTTGACCACAAAACTGCCTTTTTTTGCCAAAACTTGCTTACACATATCCAAAGCCAGTTCAACTAAATACATTGCACGAGGAATGTCAACAGATGGCATACCACTAAAATTTGGCGCCATATCAGACATCACGACATCAACTTTTGCTTCACCAACTCGTTCTAATAATGCATTCAGCACATTTTCGTCACGAAAATCGCCTTGCAAGAAATCCACGCCGACAATTGGATTCATATCCAAAATATCACAAGCAATCACTCGGCCCTTTCCACCGATTTGGCTCACAACATATTGTGACCAACCACCTGGTGCGGCACCGAGATCCACCACAGTCATTCCCGGTTTAAACAATTTATCCGTTTGTTGAATTTCATCTAACTTAAAGTAAGCACGTGAGCGTAATTTTTGTTTATGTGCTTTCTGAACAAACGGATCTTTAAAATGTTCGTTTAGCCAACGAGAAGAACTCGCCGAACGTTTTTTCTTTCCCATAATCTCTTTCTTTTGTACTATTTTTTGTAGTAGTTTCGTCTATATTTGGGTACAATCTGCCAAATTCAAGGCTAGACTTACCAAAAAGTGCTGAAAAACCACGTTTTTTCTGACCGCTCTTTTCGGTCTTTTTATGATTCATATTCATCTATTTAAAGGATTCCTTATGACAATATTATCAACAAAACAAAAACAATTTTTAAAAGGACTCGCTCATCACCTTAGCCCTGTCGTCATGCTTGGCGGTAACGGCTTAACCGAAGGGGTATTGGCCGAAATCGATAATGCGTTAAATCATCACGAATTAATCAAAGTAAAAATTGCTGGCGCAGATCGCGAAACCAAACAATTAATTATTGATGCGATTGTTCGTGAAACCAAATCATCTAACATTCAAACCATCGGACATGTTTTGGTGCTTTATCGACCAAGCGAGGAAGGTAAAATCCAGCTGCCTCGTAAATAATTGTTATCCCCTCAATTTGAGGGGATGTTTTTTAGATGTAATTTACTTCAATAATCTCGAACTCAACCGTTCCACCTGGTGTGGTAATATTCACGGTATCATCCAACTCTTTCCCTACCAAGCCACGAGCAATCGGTGAATTCACAGAAATCAAACCTGATTTAATATCTGCCTCATCATCGCCCACAATTTGGTAAGTAACTTCTTCATCAGTATCGGTATTAACTAATACAACTGTCGCACCAAAAATAACTTTTCCGTTATTCGGTAATTTAGTGACATCGATAACCTGACAATTTGCAAGTTTGCTTTCAATTTCTTGAATGCGTCCTTCGCAAAAACCTTGTTGTTCACGCGCAGCGTGATATTCTGCATTTTCTTTTAAGTCACCATGCTCACGTGCTTCAGCAATCGCCTTGATAATTTCAGGGCGACGCTCATTTTTTAAGAAATCTAATTCTTGGCGTAATAGCTCCGCACCGCGCACGGTCATTGGAATTTGTTTCATTCTTTTTCCTTAAAATTTGGTAAAAACAAAACCACGACAACGTCTTGCAACCTTGCCGCAGCCAATGAAAAATAAAAAATGATTTACTCTCTTGAGTTCGGAGCTTATTATTATTCGTCTTGAGAAAAATAGCAACCATAACAGAACTAAAAATGACTAAAAAATCTTCTATTTCGACCGCACTTAAAGCGGCATTTATCACACTCGGCTTTTCTTTTTCTGCTATGGCTGAAGTTAATGTGGCTTCTATTACCCAATACCTACCTGAAGGTGCTTCTGCCAGTATCATTGCCAAAAACCTCAATAAAGATCAAATTATCGCAGACTACAATGGTTCAACATTTATGTTGCCTGCCAGTACGCAAAAAGTTTTCACAGCTGTCGCCGCTAAATTAGTATTAGGCGATGCCTTTCAATTTGAAACATCACTTTTAAGTAACGGAAAGATTCAGAATAATGTTTTAGAAGGCGATCTTGTTGTGCAATTTACTGGCGATCCTGATCTAACCAGTGGACAACTTTATAGCCTATTAGCAAATTTAAAGAACCAAGGCATTCAGAAAATTAATGGTGATCTTATTTTAGATACCTCTGTATTTTCGAGCCATGATCGTGGGTTAGGTTGGATTTGGAACGATCTTACAATGTGCTTTAACTCCCCTCCTGCTGCAGCAAATATCGATAATAACTGTTTTTATGCCGAGTTAGATGCAAATCAACCTGTGGGTGAAACCGTCAAAATTAACGTTCCTGTTCAATTTCCTATTCAAGTTTTCGGACAAGTTTATATTGTGGATCAACAAGAAGCGGGTTATTGCCAGTTAGACGTTGTTGTTCATGACAATAATCGCTATCAAGTAAAAGGCTGTATTGCTCGCCAAAGTAAACCATTTGGGCTCAGCTTCGCTGTGCAAGATCCTGATGCCTACGCAGCCGCCATTATTCAACGTCAATTAAAACGTCTTGGTATTGAATTTACCGGTCAGGTAAAACAACCTCAAAAGCCACAGCAAGGGCAAAAACTCGCCCAGCATTTATCTAAACCGTTGCCTGAGCTATTGAAAAAAATGATGAAAAAATCGGATAACCAAATTGCCGATGCCTTATTTAGAGCGGTAGCCTACAACTACTATAAACGCCCTGCTTCATTCCAATTAGGTACATTGGCGGTTAAATCAGTATTACAAAAACAAGGTATTAAATTTGGTAACAGCATTTTAGCCGATGGTTCGGGCTTTCTCGTCATAATTTGGTTGCACCGAAAACCATGCTTTCTGTTTTGGAATACATTGCCAAAAATGAAGATAAATTACACTTAATGGAAACCTTTCCAATTGCAGGTGTAGACGGCACAATCAGTGGCCGTGGTAGCTTAATTAATCCACCACTAGTGAAAAACGTTATCGCTAAGACTGGCTCATTAAAAGGCGTTTATAACCTTGCCGGTTTTATGACCAATGCACGTGGTGAAAAAGTGGCTTTCGTTCAATTTATCAATGGCTATTCAACCGGTGATTTAGAAAGTAAAACAAAACGTGCTCCACTTGTGCAATTTGAGAGCGCACTTTATAACGATCTTTATAAAGACTAAAACGCATTAAAAATGATCGCACTTTGAATACATTAAGTGCGGTTATTTTTCTTTATATTTTCATCAAAAAGAAAAAGCACTAAACATTTCATTAAATTTAGTGCTTTTTACGATCTTAAATGTGCTTAACCTTCATTATGAATTTCAAGATTGCTTGCATCTTTTTCCCGTTTTTTCTTTGCTGGATCATTACGTTGAGAAGCGATGCTATCAAGGTATTCTGGTGTGATATCGCCAGTGATATATTCACCAGTAAAGACTGAACAATCAAAGCCTTGAATGGTTGGATTTTCTTGGCGTACTGATTCTGTCAGTGCTTCAAGATCTTGGAAAACCAATTTATCTACACCAATCAATTTCGCAATTTCATCAACATTACGGCCATAGGCAATGAGTTCTCGTTTTGTTGGCATATCAATGCCGTACACATTCGGGTAACGAATTTCTGGCGCGGCTGATGCAAAGTAAATTTTCTTCGCACCTGCTGCTCTAGCCATACTCACAATTTGTTCGGATGTTGTACCACGAACAATGGAATCATCGACTAATAACACATTTTTATCTTTAAATTCTGCTTTAATCGTATTGAGCTTACGACGGACTGAACTAATACGTTGTGCTTGTCCAGGCATAATAAATGTACGACCAACATAGCGATTTTTCACAAAACCTTGACGGTAAGGTTTATCTAAGATTTTCGCAATCTGTAACGCAATGTCTGTTGAAGTTTCTGGTACTGGAATAACAACATCAATGTTATCAGCTTCCTCAACCCATTCTTTTGCAATTTTTTTACCTAAATGTTCGCCCATGTGAACACGTGCGGCATAGACAGACACTCCGTCTATTGTTGAATCAGGACGAGCAAAGTACACGTATTCAAAAATGCACGGATTTAAGACCGCACTTTCTGCACACTGCTCAGCATAAAGCTGGCCATCAAAGGTCACATAAATCGCTTCGCCTGGCGCAACATCACGCACTAATTCAAAACCTGCGACGTCTAATGCCACACTTTCAGAGGCAAACATATATTCCACAGAACCATTTTCTTCTCGTTTACCTAACACGAGTGGACGAATACCAAACGGATCGCGAAATGCTACCATGCCATGTCCAATAATCATTGCTAAGCATGCGTAAGCACCACGAATATCTTTGTGTGTCGCACGAATTGCATTAAAAATATCTTGCGGATCGAGATGGTATTTATTCACTCTATCCAAATGATTCGCAAGAATATTGAGAAGAAGTTCTGAATCCGAATTGGTATTTATATGACGACGCGCTTCTTTAAATAATTTATCTTTTAATTCGGTTGAGTTGGTTAAGTTACCATTGTGAACAAGGGTTAAACCATAAGGTGAGTTAACATAGAAAGGCTGAGCTTCAGATACACTTGAACTGCCGGCGGTTGGATAACGTACATGTCCTAGGCCTGCGTGACCTTGTAAACGTAACATATGCTCTTGTCTGAACACATCGCTTACAAGACCATTAGCCTTACGCAAACGGAAGCGGTTTTCATCATCGATTGTGACAATCCCCGCCGCATCTTGACCTCGATGCTGTAATAACGTTAATGCTGCATAAATGGATTCATTAACCGGATTTTGGCTAACGATACCGACAATTCCACACATACTGATTGACTACCTTATTGTTTAAAAGTTGAGTTTAAAAAACTAGAACTTGCTTGTAGTTGTTGGAAAAACCATTCAATAATAAAGCCGAAATGAGGAATTAATTTTGATTCTTTCCACCAATCGGTTTGTTCAAAGTTAGTGAAGGTATCCAAGAAGAATAAGATCGCAGCAACGATTAACGCCCCACGAATTAAGCCAAATGCCGCACCGAGAACACGATCTGTTCCGGTAAGTCCTGTTTTATCCACTAATTGGCTAATCACATAATTAACAATGCCGCCTACAATTAGGGTTAAAACAAATAAAATGCCGATTGCCGTGCCGTTACGCACGTAGTCAGATTCAATTTGAGTAAGATAGGTGGCGAGATAAGGATAAAATTGGCTCGCGACAATAAATGCAACGACCCAGCTTACAAGGGACATCACCTCTCGCACAAATCCACGTAATAAACTCACGATAATCGAAAATGCGATGATGCCAATGATAATATAATCAATCATTAAATAGTCTCTCAATTAAAAAGGGTCGCCATTGCGACCGCAGTATTCTACATAAAAAAATACAAAAGGAAAACGTTTGCCTCAATTAAATTTGAAGCAATTAGCTAAATTTCTTGCCAAAATGCTTTATCCAATTTTTGCTGTGCCTTTTGTAATACTTCTGCCAAGTGCTGATATGTCGGTTTATCTTGCACAGTTGGCAAACTTTCATGTTGTTTTCTCAAACGCTCACTAATCTCATAAAACCACTGAGAACTTTGCGGTTCTAAGGGTAATTTTGCTCGTTTCCCCAACCAATATAAACCTTGAAATGGCATCGCTAACGCACAAAGTGCGGTCAAAATAGCAAGCGAAAATGCAGTAAGATCTGCTTTGGCATAAAGTTGCTGCCAGACCACCGCAAACACTGCCATAAAAGGCATAAATTTTTGCGCAAATTTTGTGGCTTTAATAATGCGATTTTCGGGAAAAATCATGCCGAGCTTCGCTTCTAGTGGCCACGTTTGCAAATAAATTTGCCCTTGTTTTAAAGTTGAAAAAAATGATGACATGAAAACATCCTTGAAAATAACCGCACTTATAATACTCTAGTTTAGGTTTAATTGTCATCCCCAACTAGAAATTGTTGAAATTTTCAACTTTTCTAATAAAAGATCGTATTTTACCCTCCAGTTAATTTATTTTATATGCTAAAAGGTGTATTCTATATAGGATTTATACTCCGTTCTTTTGAATGGATTTTTATTAACCTCAATCAAAAATAGGGTTCCTATGTCAAAACTTGTTCTCATCCTTAACTGTGGTAGTTCTTCATTAAAATTTGCAATCCTTGATCCTGCAACAGGTGAAGAAAAATTATCAGGCTTAGCAGAAGCATTTTATCTTCCTGAAGCTCGTATCAAATGGAAACTTAACGGAGAAAAAGGTAGCGCAGATTTAGGTGCTGGTGCAGCGCACACTGAGGCGCTTAACTTTATCGCATCAAATATTATGACTGATGAGCTGAAAAACTCTATCACCTCGATTGGTCACCGTATCGTTCACGGTGGTGAGAAATACACTCAATCTGTTGTTGTAACAGATGAGGTAGTTAAAGGTATTGAAGATGCGGCACAATTTGCTCCACTTCACAACCCTGCTCACTTAATCGGTATCCGTGAAGCATTTAAAACATTCCCACACTTAAAAGATAAGAACGTTGTCGTATTTGATACAGCATTCCACCAAACCATGCCAGAAGAAGCATATCTATATGCACTTCCATACTCACTTTACAAAGAACATGGTGTACGTCGCTATGGTGCACACGGTACTAGCCACTACTTCGTTTCTCGTGAAGTCGCTGAATACGTAGGCAAACCAGCAGACCAAGTAAACGCAATCATCTGTCACTTAGGCAACGGTGGTTCTGTTTCTGTAGTTCGTAACGGTAAATGTATCGACACATCTATGGGTTTAACCCCGTTAGAAGGTTTAGTCATGGGTACACGTTGTGGTGACATCGACCCTGCAATCGTTTTCTACCTATACAAAAACTTAGGCATGTCAATGGATCAAATCGAAGAGACCTTAGTGAAAAAATCAGGTCTTTTAGGTTTAACTGAAGTAACGAGCGACTGTCGTTATGCAGAAGATAACTACGACGATGCATCTAAACCAGAAGCAAAACGTGCATTAGATGTTTACAGCTACCGTTTAGCAAAATACATCGGTGCATACATGGCTGTTTTAGGTGATGATCACTTAGATGCGATTGCTTTCACTGGTGGTATTGGTGAGAACTCAGCACACGTTCGTGAATTAGCATTAAATCACTTGAAATTATTTGGTATTAAAGTGGATAACGAACGCAATCTTGCTGCTCGCTTTGGCAAATCAGGCGTAATCACTGCTGATGACTCTGCATTCAAAGCGATCGTTCTTCCAACTAACGAAGAATTAGTAATTGCACAAGATACAGCACGTTTAGCGGGCTAATCAACTTTCTTCAAACCTGCTGAGAAATCAGCAGGTTTTTTCATTCATTAAAAGGTATATCAAAATGACCAAAGCAGTTATTCTTATTCCAACTAGCGCAGAAGCAAATTTAGCGGCAGCATTAGACGCAGCTAAAACAACAGGCGCTGTCGTATTCAATGCAGTAGAAGATGTAAAAGCCGCTCAAACATTAATCGCAAATAATCAAAAAGACGTGTTATTAGAAAAAATTGTTGCTGATTTCCAAGCATTAAATGCAAATTTAGTGGTTGTTAAAGGTGTTCAACCTTCAGCTCAAGCGCCTTTTGCAAATAGCCTAAACTTCGCGATTGCACAAACTTTAGATGCTCAAATTATCTTAGTGGCAAATAATGAAGAAGGCACATTAGTAGAAGCCGTTGCTTCAGAATTTGGCGGTGTGAACAACTCTGAAATCTTAGGTGTATTTGGTGCACAAGCAAGCAAAATTAAAACCTTAGATGCACAAGCATTAGCGAATTCAATCTCTGCACCACTTTCTCGTGAAGCACGTATTTCTCCAGCCGCATTCCGTTTCAAATTAACTGATTTAGCACGCAAAGCAGGTAAAACCATCGTATTACCAGAAGGTGATGAACCTCGTACTGTTAAAGCGGCAGCAATCTGTGCTGAACGTGGTATCGCAAAATCGGTATTATTAGCGGCTCCTGAATCAGTGAAAAAAGTTGCGGCAGAACAAGGCGTGACTTTAGGTGCTGATGTAACAATCATCAATCCAGCTGACGTACGCGAAAACTACGTTGCTCGTTTGGTTGAATTACGTAAATCTAAAGGTTTAACTGAAGAACAAGCGCGTGCACAATTAGAAGACACCGTTGTATTAGGTACGATGATGTTAGAAGCGGGCGAAGTAGATGGTTTAGTCTCTGGTGCCGTTCACACCACGGCAAATACGATTCGTCCACCGATGCAAATCATCAAAACAGCACCAGGTAGCTCAATTATCTCGTCTGTATTCTTCATGTTATTACCAGACCAAGTATTAGTATATGGAGACTGTGCAGTAAACCCAGAACCAACCGCTGAACAACTGGCTGAAATCGCAATTCAATCTGCTGAATCAGCAAAAGCATTTGGTTTAAATCCGAAAGTCGCAATGCTTTCTTACTCAACCGGTACTTCTGGTTCAGGTCAATCTGTAGAGAAAGTGAAAGAAGCTACGCGTATTGCACAAGAAAAACGTCCTGACTTATTAATTGATGGCCCATTACAATACGATGCGGCAGTGATGAAAGACGTGGCTGCTTCTAAAGCACCAAACTCTAAAGTGGCAGGTCAAGCAAACGTCTTTGTATTCCCTGATATCAACGCAGGTAACATCGGCTATAAAGCGGTACAACGTTCTGCTGATTTAGTGGCTGTAGGCCCAATGCTTCAAGGCATGCGTAAACCGGTTAATGATTTATCTCGTGGTGCATTAGTGGATGATATCATCTACACCATCGCATTAACTGCGATCCAAGCAACACAAGCTTAATTAAAGCCTTTGTTGTAAAACACTAAAGAAAATAACCGCACTTTTGATAATTCAAAGTGCGGTTATTTTTAGGATTGTTTTTAATGGCTACTCTACAGATTTTAAGCATTCAACCAGCTTCAAGCCAATCTCTCTTCGCCACCCTAAAAGTAAATCAGGCTGTTTGGTCATATCTTCATTTTTTAGCCAGACCCATTTAATGAGATCTTCTAAATTTCGTTTACTTGCCAGAATATCAAGAGTTAACCCTTTTGGTGTCAGTTCATAGGCTTTTTCTTGTAACAATCGAATTGCCTTTTTATAACGAGGATCATCCACAATACGCACTAAACGCTTAGGGTAATCATAAGGTGAAATTCGGCGGCTTTGTGCTAATAATTGAAGCATTTTTTTGCCGCGTACACGCACTTCATTTTCAGATAATCCAAGCGCTAGCATTTCTGATGTATTACGAGGATTGTTTTTTGCCACTTTCCAAAGGTTATCCGACTTCACCACATAAGAAAGGGCTAAATTTCGTGCCATTGCCGTTTCTTGTCGCCATTTGGCCAATAGCTGTAAACGCGCTAATTCGAGCGGATTCAATTTCCAAACATTTGGAATCTCTAAATAGGCTTTGTCTGGATCGCGATCATCTAATTTACTGGTTTTCGCGATCGCAAGCTGGCAATCATCAATTACTGCTTGAGGCCAAGGTGATTGCGCTAATTCTATTTGCATTTTTTGATAGACCGGCAAGAGATACCATACATCCCCTGCAGCATATTGTAGCTGTACGGGGGAAAGTGGTCGTTTTAGCCAGTTTGTACGTGTTGCCCCTTTATCCATTTCAACGTCCAAATAATGCAACACAAGTTTGGCCAGGCCTGCTGAATTAGCAAAACCTAAAAAACGCGCCATGATTTGCGTATCCATCATAGGTTGTGGAAGTGCATCAAACTCTTGTAAGAAAACCAATAAATCTTCATTACAAGCATGCAAAATTTTTATCACCTGCTGATCGCGTAATAATTCTACAAAAGGTGAAAAATCACTAATGGATAAAGGATCGATCAATGAAACACGATCACCATCATAAAGTTGAATTAATCCTAATTTAGGATAATAGGTCGATACCCGCATAAATTCGGTATCTAAAGCGACCGCACTTTGCTGACGCGCTAATTGGCAAACCTGAGCGAGCTCTTCATTATTTTGAATTAATATAAAGTGCGGTTGATTTTGGCATTCTTTTATCATTGTAATAGGATGTATTTTCAAATAGAGGTAAAGACTAAACAGGGATATGAGTACATATCCCTGATTTAATTAGTGTTGTGAGCGTTTTGCTATTTCTTCATCACGCAGTACGCGTCGTAAAATTTTGCCTACATTACTTTTCGGTAATTCATCCCGAAACTCAATATCTTTCGGGACTTTATAACCCGTGAGATGTTGTCTGCAATGTTGGCGTAATTCATCACGCGTGAGGCTATCATCTTTCTTCACAACAAAGATTTTGATGGTTTCTCCCGACACTTCATGTGGTACACCAATAGCGACCACTTCAGCGACTTTATAATTTAGCATCACCACATCTTCGATTTCATTTGGATAAACGTTGAAGCCTGAAACCAAGATCATGTCTTTTTTGCGGTCAACAATACGGAGGCTATAGCTCTCATCCATAATGACGATATCACCCGTTGCCATCCAACCATCTTGAAGCACTTCAGCAGTCGCTTCAGGACGTTGCCAATAGCCACGCATGACTTGTTCACCTTTAACCCAAAGCTCTCCAGCTTCACCAAGTTGTGCTTCTGAGCTATCATCTTTGATAATTTTAATATCGGTATTTGGCACAGGTACGCCAATTGTGCCATTGTGCTTCACTACATTAATTGGACAAGCAGCAATTAGCGGTGAACATTCTGTCATACCATAACCTTCAATGATGTTGCAGCCAGTTAAATCATGCCAACGCGTTGCGACCGATTGTTGGATCGCCATACCACCGCCAACAGAAAGTTTTAATCGTGAAAAATCCACTTCTTTGAAATTTTCATTATTAAGTAGCGCATTAAACAGGGTATTTACCCCTGTAATCGCTTCAAAACGGTATTTTTTGAGTTCTTTCACAAAGCCATCAATATCACGTGGATTCGTAATTAAGAGTGCGGTAACGCCAAGCTCTAAGAAAAGTAAACAGTTTACCGTTAAGGCAAAAACATGATAAAGCGGTAAAGCCAGTACGGCAATACGTTGCTTAGCATGATCGCCAATAAATGGCTCGGCAATCCACTTCGCTTGGAAAATATTGGTAATAATATTGCCATGTGTCAGCATTGCACCTTTAGCAACACCTGTTGTACCACCTGTATATTGTAAGAAGGCTAAATCTTCACGCTCCACTTGTGGACGAACATATTGGCGATATTTACCAATACTTAACACTTCACGGAAAGTCACTGCATTCGGTAATTTATATTTTGGCACTAACTTTTTGACATATTTCACGACAAAATTGACCAAATTACGCTTACCAAAAGAAAGTTGGTCACCCATTCTTGTCAAAATCACGTGTTTTACTTTAGTGTTAAACACGATTTTTTCTAAGGTTGAGGCGAAGTTTGAAACAACAACAATCGCCGTTGCACCGCTATCTTGTAACTGATGTTCTAATTCACGTGGGGTATAAAGTGGATTGACGTTTACGACAACTAAGCCCGCACGTAAAATGCCAAAAAGTGCAATAGGATACTGCAATAAATTCGGCATCATAAGTGCAACACGCTCGCCTCGTTTTAATTTCAATTCATTTTGTAAATATGCAGCAAATGCACGGCTTCGCTCTTCTAATTTACGAAAAGTTAGCACTTGTCCCATATTGATATATGCGGGACGATCTGGATGCTCACGAATTGCCTTATCTAAAATATCGAGAATTGAATCATACTTTGATGTATCCAGTGTAGTTGGTGAATCTTCTGGATAATTTTGAAACCAAACTTTTTCCATTTTTATCCTTATTCTTTGGAAATTTTTCTTAATTTTATCATTTAGTTAATAGAGATAATAGCGAATTTCAGGCTCGCCATACCAATAATACGGCCGTCTACCGAAAAAGCCCCAATCATCCCACATATCATCTGGATAATAATAGCTTTGCGAAATATTCCAGACACGATAATGATTGGTTTTAATAACTGGATAAATATAATTGGCTTGATCGACCTTGCCTTGTTCTGTTTTCAGCAAGGTACCACCAATTGTAATAAATTGATCTTTTAAGCTTTCTGGCTCCACAAAACCATCAAGATAAGCGATAAAACGTCCATTAGGTTGTTCATCAATCATAGGTTTTGCTGAAGTTGAATAAACCGGATAGCTTAATACTTCAATTTTAGTTTTATTCGGCAAGGCTTGTGCGGTTAATACTTTTCCACCCAAGCGTATTGATTTGCACTGACAGCTATAATCACTCGGTTGAATTGAAGATAATGATTTTAAAGTAAACTGCTCTTTTTCCAGCCCTTTCGGCGCATTGACACATCCCACTAATGTGGCCGAAAGTGCGGTCAAAACTAAGATCGTTTTTTTATTCATCTTCAACTCCTTTTTGAAAATTATTCACGCCCAGGTAATTTTTTCCAAGTTACTTCATTACGCAAATAAACCGGTTCAATTTCTAAGGCGGATATGATTTTATTCTGAGCATAATCTGTTAAAGCAAGCTCAAGCATATATTGTGCAGAAGGTAAAATAATATCACTCCCTTCTAAACCACTGTCTTTAAATTGAGGATACGCTGCCCAACCTGTTCCGACTCGATAGGTGGTTAAATCTGAAAGCTGTTCAAGCGCTTTTTCAGGTTGGCAAACTTGTTCTTCTATAACAGGATTCCATTGAAAAAACTCACCCAATTCTGACCGCATTTTTTCTCGTTTTACTTGAGAAAAATAAACTTCATTCATTCTCGCATCAATGGCAGCTACCACATTTTCAGCTTGATGTAATTCAAATGCAGCCTGCGCCATTGCTGTTAAATTTGATACAGCAATAACAGGTAAATCAGCACCAAATGCAAGCCCTTGAGCAATCCCTGCGCCGACACGGACACCAGTAAAACTACCAGGACCTCGTCCAAATGCTAACGCATCTACTTGCTTCAAATTGATGCCAGAATTAGCGAGCAACTCATCAATCATTGGAAGAATACGTTTTGTGTGTGTACGTTCTGCTAATTCATCTAAGTGTGTTTTTTCGCCTTTATGCCAAAGTGCAACAGAACAGGCTTCTGTTGAAGTATCAAGTGCTAATAAGGTGATATTTTTCATTATTAATCCATTTTCTCATTTTGTAAGAATTGTACCACTTTGTTGAGATCTCGGGTACGGGTTGAATTAGGTAAACTTTTTAGAAAGGTTTCGCCGTAATTTCGCATAACAAGACGATTATCACAAATAATTACCGCACCACGATCTGTGACATCTCGAATTAGGCGTCCTACACCTTGTTTCAGCGTAATAACCGCTTCAGGGATCTGTATATCATTAAATGGATCGCCTCCTTGCAATCGGCAATCTTCAATGCGTGCTTTTAGTAAAGGTTCATCTGGCGCAGTAAAAGGCAATTTATCAATAATGACTAATGATAACGCATCACCACGAACATCCACACCTTCCCAAAAGCTCGAGGTTGCAACTAGCACGCTGTGGGTTTCATGAATAAATTGTTCGAGTAATTTGGCTTTAGGCATTTCACCTTGTAATAAGATAGAAAGCTCGCTATTTTCTCTAAAATACTCTGCCAAGCCTCTCATCATTAAATAAGAAGTACAAAGCACAAAGCATCGCCCCTTATTCGCTTCAATGATAGGCAACAACATTTCACCAAGAGCTTGTAACGTATTATTTTGATTCGTTGCTGGTAAATAACGTGGCACGCAAAGTAGCGATTGATTAGGATAATCAAAAGGGCTGTGAAGAATTTTTTGTTCTGCTTCCTCAATACCAAGTCGCTGACAGAAATGATTAAAAGTGCCGCCAACTTCAAGAGTCGCAGAGGTGAAAATCCAAGCTGCTTCTTTATTATTTAGCTGTTCGCCAAATTTATCTGCGACAGTAAGTGGCGTAATATGCACACCAAATTGTCGCCCCATACTTTCGTACCAATAACAATAGCCAACAATGGCCGTATCACAAAGACGAATTAATTGATTATTTATACTTTCAGTGCGTTCAAAAATACTATCCAAAGTCTGAGAGCGACCTAATGCAATCTTGATAACTTCAGAAAGAAACTCAATTTTTTCTTGTAATAATTCAACCGATTTTTTAACAGCACTTTGCTTAAATAGCTCACGCCAATTTCCTCGCTGATTTCCTTCCCAAGAAGAAGGCGAAAATCCTGAATAACTTTAAGCAATGTATCTGCAGTAGTGCCAAGCTGCGGCATATCTTTCAATTCTGTTCGATAAACAATATTGATATCTTTACATAAATCAAATAGCTGGCGAGAAGTTAATGATTGTCCAAAATACTGGCTTGCAATATCGGGAAGTTGATGTGCTTCGTCAAAGATGATGACTTCTGCATTGGGAATAAGCTCACCAAAGCCACTTTCTTTTACCGCCATATCAGCAAAGAAAAGATGATGATTTACTACGACAAGATCCGCATTTAGCGCTTTTTTACGAGCTTGTGCCACATAGCATTCAGCGTAGTTAGGACAATCTGTTCCTAAACAACTTTCTGCCGTACTCGTCAATTGAGGCAAAATTGGGCTATCTTCAGCCAATTCAATACATTCTGTTAAATCACCTGTTTTCGTTGCATTATTCCATTTTCTTACTTTACTTAAATCGGCTAAAATAGATTTATCCCCAAGCACACCTTGAGCAATTACTTGATCCAGTCGTTCCAAACATAAGTAATTGGATCGACCTTTCAATAATGCAATTTTTCCAGAATAATTTAAGGCTTTTTTTATGGCAGGTAGATCTCTTGAAAAGAGTTGATCTTGTAGATTTTTAGAGCCGGTTGAAATAATCGTTTTCTTTCCTGCAATAAGTGCTGGTGCTAAATAAGCAAAAGTCTTTCCAGTACCCGTTCCAGCTTCTACAACAAGCGGTCGCTTATTTTGAATAGCATATCCTACTGATTGAGCCATTTCGAGCTGTTCTGCTCGAGGCTTAAATCCTTTGATATTCTTACTCAATTCACCATCACTGGAAAAAATCTTACTTATCTGTTTTTTCATAATTATTGCTATCTAGAAATAGGCGAAGATTTTATCATTATTAGACTCATTTATGTATGAATTCTAATATTTTATATAAAACAAAAACCCCAAGCTCTTCAGCTCGGGGTTCTACATTCAGTACCTGGCGGTGTCCTACTCTCACATGGGGAAGCCCCACACTACCATCGGCGCATCGGCGTTTCACTTCTGAGTTCGGTATGGGGTCAGGTGGGACCACCGCTCTATCGCCGCCAGGATTATTCCTTTAATAACTTCTATTTTCTCTCTGCTCCGCTATCTCTAGCGTCTCACAACCAAACAAGCTGATTCACCTTCAATACTTTCTCTTTCTTCTCTGAGTTTCGTCTTTGTATCATTACAACACCCAAAACCCTTGAGCGTTGTATAGTTAAGCCTCTCGGGCAATTAGTACATGTTAGCTCAACGGCTCGCACCGCTTACACACCATGCCTATCTACGTCTTAGTCTTAAACAACCCTTACAGATTTATAATCTGGGAGAACTCATCTCTTGGCAAGTTTCGTGCTTAGATGCTTTCAGCACTTATCTCTTCCGCACTTAGCTACCCGGCAATGCGTCTGGCGACACAACCGGAACACCAGTGGTGCGTCCACTCCGGTCCTCTCGTACTAGGAGCAGCCCCAATCAATTCTCCAACGCCCACGGCAGATAGGGACCGAACTGTCTCACGACGTTCTAAACCCAGCTCGCGTACCACTTTAAATGGCGAACAGCCATACCCTTGGGACCTACTTCAGCCCCAGGATGTGATGAGCCGACATCGAGGTGCCAAACACCGCCGTCGATATGAACTCTTGGGCGGTATCAGCCTGTTATCCCCGGAGTACCTTTTATCCGTTGAGCGATGGCCCTTCCATTCAGAACCACCGGATCACTATGACCTACTTTCGTACCTGCTCGACTTGTCTGTCTCGCAGTTAAGCTTGCTTATACCATTGCACTAACCTGACGATGTCCGACCGTCATTAGCAAACCTTCGTGCTCCTCCGTTACTCTTTGGGAGGAGACCGCCCCAGTCAAACTACCCACCAGACACTGTCCGAGACCACGTTTCGTAATCTTCGTTAGAACATCAAACGTTAAAGGGTGGTATTTCAAGGACGACTCCATAATCACTGGCGTGACTACTTCTAAGTCTCCCACCTATCCTACACATCAAAATTCAATGTTCAGTGTCAAGCTATAGTAAAGGTTCACGGGGTCTTTCCGTCTAGCCGCGGGTACACCGCATCTTCACGGCGATTTCAATTTCACTGAGTCTCGGGTGGAGACAGCCTGGCCATCATTATGCCATTCGTGCAGGTCGGAACTTACCCGACAAGGAATTTCGCTACCTTAGGACCGTTATAGTTACGGCCGCCGTTTACTGGGGCTTCGATCAGGAGCTTCTCTTTCGATTACACCATCAATTAACCTTCCAGCACCGGGCAGGCATCACACCCTATACGTCCACTTTCGTGTTTGCAGAGTGCTGTGTTTTTAATAAACAGTTGCAGCCAGCTGGTATCTTCGACCGGTTCAACCTTCGCCCGCGAGGGACTACAATCTACGCCGGCGCACCTTCTCCCGAAGTTACGGTGCTATTTTGCCTAGTTCCTTCACCCGAGTTCTCTCAAGCGCCTGAGTATTCTCTACCTGACCACCTGTGTCGGTTTTCAGTACGGTTTAGTAAAGCCTTTCGCTTAGTGGCTTTTCCTGGAAGTGTGGTATCAGTTACTTCAACTCCGTAGAGCCTCGTCATCATCTCTCAGTGTTAAGGAAGTCCGGATTTGCCTAAACTTCCCACCTACCAACTTAAACGCACATATCCAACAGTGCGATAACCTAACCTACTCCGTCCCCACATCGCAGCTTTACCAAGTACAGGAATATTAACCTGTTTCCCATCGACTACGCTCTTCAGCCTCGCCTTAGGGGCCGACTCACCCTGCCCGATTAACGTTGGACAGGAACCCTTGGTCTTCCGGCGAACGGGTTTTTCACCCGTTTTATCGTTACTTATGTCAGCATTCGCACTTGTGATACGTCCAGCATGCTTCTCAACACACCTTCATCCGCTTACACAACGCTCCCCTACCCAACAGACTTTCGTCTGATGCCGCAGCTTCGGTGCTATATTTGAGCCCCGTTACATCTTCCGCGCAGGCCGACTCGACTAGTGAGCTATTACGCTTTCTTTAAATGATGGCTGCTTCTAAGCCAACATCCTAGCTGTCTAAGCCTTCCCACTTCGTTTCCCACTTAATATAGACTTTGGGACCTTAGCTGGCGGTCTGGGTTGTTTCCCTCTCCACGACGGACGTTAGCACCCGCCGTGTGTCTCCTGAGTATCACTCTTCGGTATTCGTAGTTTGCATCGGGTTGGTAATCCGGGATGGACCCCTAGCCGAAACAGTGCTCTACCCCGAAGGTGTCCGCTCAAGGCTCTACCTAAATAGATTTCGGGGAGAACCAGCTATCTCCCGGTTTGATTGGCCTTTCACCCCAGCCACAAGTCATCCGCTAATTTTTCAACATTAGTCGGTTCGGTCCTCCAGTTAGTGTTACCCAACCTTCAACCTGCCCATGGCTAGATCACCGGGTTTCGGGTCTATACCTTGCAACTAGACGCCCAGTTAAGACTCGGTTTCCCTTCGGCTCCCCTATTCGGTTAACCTCGCTACAAAATATAAGTCGCTGACCCATTATACAAAAGGTACGCAGTCACCCTTTCAGGCTCCCACTGCTTGTACGTACAAGGTTTCAGGTTCTATTTCACTCCCCTCACCGGGGTTCTTTTCGCCTTTCCTTCACAGTACTGGTTCACTATCGGTCAATCAGGAGTATTTAGCCTTGGAGGATGGTCCCCCCATCTTCAAACAGGATATCACGTGTCCCGCCCTACTTATCGTTAGCTTAGTACCATAACCTGGACTTCGAGTACGGGGCTATCACCCTGTATCGCCAAGCTTCCCAGCTTGTTCCTCTGTCTCTGTCATTATCACTAACAGGCTCCTTCGCGTTCGCTCGCCGCTACTGACGAAATCTCGGTTGATTTCTTTTCCTCGGGGTACTTAGATGTTTCAGTTCTCCCGGTTTGCCTCACTTACCTATGGATTCAGTAAGTGATAGTAGATTCTTCATCTACTGGGTTTCCCCATTCGGATATCTTGGATTAAACGCCTCTTATCGACTCATCCAAGCTTTTCGCAGATTAGCACGTCCTTCTTCGCCTCTGATTGCCAAGGCATCCACCTTGTACGCTTAGTCACTTAACTATACAACCTCAAAAATTCTTGATGTTGTGTTTTCAACTAAACACTTGATTGCTTTTGTTCAATCAAGATTTTATTCTTACTCAGACTTTTTCTTATCCTTAAAAGGACTTGAAAGTCTCTTCAGTTTTTCAGCTTGTTTCCTGGTTGTTAAAGAACAGAAGATAATAAAGTTATCTTTATTTGGCGTCCCCACGGGGATTCGAACCCCGGTTACCGCCGTGAAAGGGCGATGTCCTAGGCCTCTAGACGATGGGGACAACAAATAAAGATACTCTATCTTACATTTTGCTTACGCACTTTTCTCCCTTCATTCATTTTCTACAATATATCAATCAATCTGTGTGGACACTTATTGTCTCTCGTTTTTGGTAAGGAGGTGATCCAACCGCAGGTTCCCCTACGGTTACCTTGTTACGACTTCACCCCAGTCATGAATCATACCGTGGTAAACGCCCTCCAAAAGGTTAAGCTATCTACTTCTGGTACAACCCACTCCCATGGTGTGACGGGCGGTGTGTACAAGGCCCGGGAACGTATTCACCGCAACATTCTGATTTGCGATTACTAGCGATTCCGACTTCATGGAGTCGAGTTGCAGACTCCAATCCGGACTTAGACGTACTTTGTGAGATTCGCTCCAGCTCGCACTATCGCTTCCCTCTGTATACGCCATTGTAGCACGTGTGTAGCCCTACTCGTAAGGGCCATGATGACTTGACGTCATCCCCACCTTCCTCCGGTTTATCACCGGCAGTCTCCTTTGAGTTCCCGACCTAATCGCTGGCAACAAAGGATAAGGGTTGCGCTCGTTGCGGGACTTAACCCAACATTTCACAACACGAGCTGACGACAGCCATGCAGCACCTGTCTCAGAGCTCCCGAAGGCACCAATCCATCTCTGGAAAGTTCTCTGGATGTCAAGAGTAGGTAAGGTTCTTCGCGTTGCATCGAATTAAACCACATGCTCCACCGCTTGTGCGGGCCCCGTCAATTCATTTGAGTTTTAACCTTGCGGCCGTACTCCCCAGGCGGTCGATTTATCACGTTAGCTACGGGCGCCAAACTTAAAGCTCAACCCCCAAATCGACATCGTTTACAGCGTGGACTACCAGGGTATCTAATCCTGTTTGCTCCCCACGCTTTCGCACATGAGCGTCAGTACATTCCCAAGGGGCTGCCTTCGCCTTCGGTATTCCTCCACATCTCTACGCATTTCACCGCTACACGTGGAATTCTACCCCTCCCTAAAGTACTCTAGCGACCCAGTATGAAATGCAATTCCCAGGTTAAGCCCGGGGCTTTCACACCTCACTTAAGTCACCGCCTGCGTGCCCTTTACGCCCAGTTATTCCGATTAACGCTCGCACCCTCCGTATTACCGCGGCTGCTGGCACGGAGTTAGCCGGTGCTTCTTCTGTAGTTAACGTCAATCACCTAGTCTATTAAACTAAATGCCTTCCTCGCTACCGAAAGAACTTTACAACCCGAAGGCCTTCTTCATTCACGCGGCATGGCTGCGTCAGGGTTGCCCCCATTGCGCAATATTCCCCACTGCTGCCTCCCGTAGGAGTCTGGGCCGTGTCTCAGTCCCAGTGTGGCTGGTCATCCTCTCAGACCAGCTAGAGATCGTCGGCTTGGTGAGCCTTTACCTCACCAACTACCTAATCCCACTTGGGCTCATCCTATGGCATGTGGCCCGAAGGTCCCACACTTTAATCTTTCGATATTACGCGGTATTAGCTACAGTTTCCCGTAGTTATCCCCCTCCATAAGCTAGATTCCCAAGCATTACTCACCCGTCCGCCACTCGTCATCAAAGAAGCAAGCTTCTTTATGTTACCGTTCGACTTGCATGTGTTAAGCCTGCCGCCAGCGTTCAATCTGAGCCATGATCAAACTCTTCAATTCAAGTTCAATCGCTCAATACTGCTGACATAAAATGTCACTACTTAAAAAGTATTATGAATTTCTAGTTAGCACCTATTAAGACTTCAAAATTAAAATATATTTTTAAAACAAGTCAATCAACAAGTGCCCACACAGATTGTCTGATATATTGTTAAAGAGCAAAAAAATAAATTGGTCGGCGAGATAGGATTTGAACCTACGACCCACTGGTCCCAAACCAGTTGCGCTACCAAGCTGCGCTACTCGCCGTCAGATTTCTCAATTAAGAGAAAATGGGGTGGCTAATGGGATTCGAACCCACGACAACTGGAATCACAATCCAGGGCTCTACCAACTGAGCTATAGCCACCATTGATTAGTTGTTCATCGCATTGACTTCTGGCGCGCTCGACAAGATTCGAACTTGCGACCTTTGGCTCCGGAGGCCAACGCTCTATCCAACTGAGCTACGAACGCGTTACTGCGTCGTTGCAGGGGCGTATATTAATGATTTCCAAATATCTTGTCTAGCACTTTTTTGAAAAAAAATATCAAAAGATAAATTTTTGTTCAATTTGTATAGAATTTATTATGCATTCGTTTATTTTTAATGCTAAAACGTAAAAAAGGATAGCAAATTGCTATCCCTCTTTATTTAATCTATTGCTTATTACGACGTGCGCGACGTTTCATTCTTCGTACCCATCGGGTGATTTTCCATGCTTTTGTAATTGAATAAGCATAAAGGAAGAATAATACAATAAACGCAATAAACATTGCCCATTCATTAATATAGAAGACTTCGCCTAAAATCCCGATTGTGGCACAAATGGCCGCAAAGAAAGTAATTAATAAAAAGGCTTGGCGAGAGGTTAATCCAGCACGAACCATTAAGTGGTGTACGTGTAAGCGATCCGGACGGAATGGACTTTTTCCTTTGCGTAAACGGCGATAAATGATGGCCACCATATCAATTAAAGGAACAGCAATAATCCAAAGTGCGGTCACTGGATTCATCGGATGTCCTTTTCCTTGCGTACTTAAAAGTAAAATCCAAATAATCGTAAAGCCGATTAAAGTACTTCCAGCATCGCCCATAAACACTTTATATTTTGGTCCGAACGGAATCCCTAAGTTTAATAATAAATAAGGCAGAATCGCGACAATTAAACCAAAACTCCAATATGCCATATCCATTTGTCCATCACGGAACATCAAGATACCAATGGCAGCAAATGAAACAATAGACAACCCACCTAGCAATCCATCAATACCATCAATCATATTAAAGGCATTAATAATCGCGATTGTGGCAAATACGGTAATAATCAATCCGATAGAACCAAGTGTTAATTGGAATGGCCCGAGAATTTGACCTAAATGATCTAAATAAACATTACCTAAATCGATCATTAAAATCGCAAGCACTGCTTGAATTCCTGCACGCAAGAAAGGGCTAATATCAAAGCGGTCATCTAAGATACCGATTGCGAGCAGAATAAAGATACTGAATATATAAAGATAAGGTAAACGAAGTTGATCCCACTCCATTAAATAATAGCAAAGGTTTCCCATAAAAAGAGAAACACCGCCAATCAGTGGAATCGCACCTTGGTGACGCTTACGATAATTTGGTTTATCCACCAAGCCAATTTTATTCGCAATTGGTCGCATCACAATCAAGGTTAAAAATGCCCCTAAGAAAGTTACAATAAGACTTAGCATAGTTTGTATCCTAAAAATTTTTTGCAAAGGATAACATAAAGAAAAATCAGCACACAAAGATTTTTCTCAAATTCAGTTTTTTAGTACAATATGCCCACTTTTAATATAAGGATTAAAAATCATGACAAAATCAACCGCACTTTTCTCTCGTGCACAAGAAGTTATTCCTGGTGGCGTAAACTCCCCTGTTCGTGCTTTTAAAGGCGTAGGTGGCACACCCGTATTTATTCAAAAAGCCAAAGGCGCTTACATTTACGATACCGAAGGCAAACAATATATCGATTATGTAGGTTCTTGGGGGCCAATGATTTTAGGTCACAACCACCCTGCTATTTTGGATGCTGTATTAAAAGCAGCAGAAAATGGTTTGAGCTTTGGTGCACCAACACCATCTGAAATTGATTTAGCGGAATTGGTCTGTGAAATTGTGCCATCAATTGAAATGGTTCGTATGGTGAGTTCAGGTACTGAGGCAACCATGACTGCTATTCGTCTTGCGCGTGGTTATACAAATAGAAGCAAAATCTTAAAATTTGAAGGTTGTTACCACGGCCATTCTGATTCACTTCTAGTAAAAGCAGGTTCGGGCGCGTTAACACTTGGTCAACCAAGCTCACCAGGTGTGCCTGAAGATTTTGCAAAACATACTTTAACCGCAGAATATAACAATCTTGATTCTGTTAAAAAATTATTTGAAGAATTCCCTAACGACATTGCTTGTGTGATTATTGAACCTGTTGCAGGCAACATGAACTGTATTCCGCCAAAAGAAGGATTTTTACAAGGCATTCGTGAAATCTGTGATCAATATGGTGCACTTTTCATTATTGATGAAGTCATGACGGGTTTCCGTGTTTCACTTGCAGGCGCACAAGCTTACTATGGTGTAACACCTGATCTCACCACATTAGGTAAAGTCATTGGCGGCGGTATGCCAGTGGGTGCTGTTGGCGGTAAAAAAGTGATTATGCAACACCTCGCACCAACCGGTCCTGTTTATCAAGCAGGTACTCTTTCTGGTAACCCGATTGCAATGGCTGCCGGTTTAGCCTGTTTAACCGAATTGAAAAAAGCAGGTAACGAACAGCACCTTGCAGAATTAACCATTAAACTTTGTGACGGCTTAAAAGCATTAGCTCAAAAACACAATGTGCCATTTGTGATTAATCATGTAGGCGGCATGTTTGGTATTTTCTTCACTGACCAAAAACAAGTTACCTCTTATGCAGAAGTCATGAAATGTGATACCGAAAAATTCAAAGTGTTCTTCCATAAAATGCTCGATCAAGGCGTTTATCTTGCGCCTTCAGCTTTTGAAGCAGGCTTTATGTCTTTAGCACATACAAATGAAGACATTGAAAAAACGCTTGCTGCCGCTGATATTGCATTTGCCGCAGTGGCTTAAAATATAAAAAAGTGCGGTTAAATTGATCTGCACCCCAAAACCTGGACACCTAATTTGAGGTGCAGATTATGTCCTACCCTTATCAATTTCGTTTGAAAATTATCAAACTCGTCACCGAACAGGATTATGGTATCCGTGAGGTGGCTAAACTTCATCAAATTTCCCACGCTCTCGTCATTTATTGGCTAAAAGCATTTCGGGAAAGAGGGCTTGATGGCGTAAAATCGCCTTATAAAAACCTTCAAACACCGAAAATAGCGAAGCCAAAGATGAAAAAGAAAGACATTGAAATTCCAGAAACCACAGACTTTTCACCTAAAGCGTTTAAAAAGTTACAACGAGAGCTCGCCTTGGCTCGTGCGGAGATTGCTTACCTAAAGGAGTTGGAGAAGCTCGACCGTCAAAAACAACGACAGAAAAAAGAAAAATCATTGAAAGATTGAAGCCAAACTATGCATTAAATAATTTACTTAGTGTGGCTAAAATGCCTCGCTCAAGCTTTTACTATAAAGAGGTTAAGCGAAATTATCACGAGGTAAAAGAGGCTATCTTATCGCTGTATAAAAAGAACAGAAAACGAGATGGTTATCGCCCCATGACGTTTAAATTACGCCAAATGGGTTTTAATTTGAATCATAAAACGGTGTTAAAGCTGATGAACGAGTTAGGTATTCATTCCATTTTACGCAAGAAAAGACATGGAAAACGTGGAAAAACATCGCATATTGCCCCGAATTTGCTGAATCGTGATTTTACAGCAACGGCACTCAATCAAAAATGGGTAACGGATGTAACGGAATTTCATGTTGGTCAAGAAACGCTTTATTTTTCACCGTTGATGGACTTGGCTAACCGAGAAATTATTGCCTATAACTTTGCGACACGCCCGAAGTTTTCATTGGTAAAAAAGATGTTAGAACAAGGGCTTAGTCGGCTTAAACCGACAGAATGCCCGATTATTCATAGTGACCAAGGTGTATTGTATGGCACGGCGGAATGGGTGAAAATGTTGGAAGGTAAAGCGGTTCAAAGTATGAGTCACCGAGGAAATTGCTACGATAATGCGGTGATTGAAAGTTTTTTTGCGATACTAAAATCAGAGTGTTTTTACTCTCGGACTTATCATTCAATTGCTGAATTACAGGCTGAAATTGAAGAATATTTAGTGTATTACAACCAAAAATGCATTAAACTTGCTTTCAAAGGATTGAGCCCAGTGCAATACCGAGCTCAATATTTAAGTTAACTAACCTGTCCAACTTTTTGGGGCAGATCACTTAACAAATTACTGGCGCGCGTTCTTAACGCGTGCTTTTCTTTTTTTTAATAAAACAATGAATTTACAAAAACTTTTATTGACTCGTCGTTTCTTTTCTACCCTTGCATTCTTTTCCATGCAAACGGTATTTTTCATCTATTTACAAGGAAAAGGCTTAAGTAACAGTGAAATAGCCTTTTCACTCTCGTTGCTTTTCTTCTGCAACCAAGCATTAGCGATTTTAGCCGGTATCTGGGGCGATCGTTTTGGACTGGCTAAAATGATGTTACTCGGCTGCTTTTTAGATGTGATCGCCTACATCTTCTTTCTCTCTGCTGACAATTATATTCTGCTTTTAATTGCCACCACCTGTTTTGGCTTAGGCAGCTGTTTGTTTGGTACCAATGCGAAAGCCTGCCTATTGGTGCTCGCGGGTAAAGAATACAAAGAGAAAACTCGATTACAGGGAAAATATTTAAAAGTCACCTCCATGTCGTCTATGTTTGCGCCTTTATTGGTGATTCCATTTATCAAATACAATCACATTGAATCGCTGATTTGGGTCTGCTTTGCGATGGAAGCGATTCTCTTTGCCTTAATGGTTAAACCGTTTTATCAAATCCAAACCTTGCAGACCTTAGTGAAGTTTCGCTTTGCTCAAGTTAAAGAAATCATCACCAAAGAATTTTTATTTGTGCATTTGATGTTGTTTATTCCTCTTTCCATTGCAACATCATTCTTTGTGATCTTCCCGTTTCTTTTTGATAACAAATTAGGCATGCCAGAACACTCCCCCATTGCACTTTTTGTAAATGGTTTGTTGACTGTGTCACTACAAAGTTATTTCTCTCGAAAAATTAATTTAACGATTAAACAAACCCTATGGGTGGCGCCGATCTTGACTGTTGGTATTATCTTGCCTTGGTTTATTACGTTGAAATATATTTCTGTGGTTTCTGCTTATATTTACTTAGTCATCTTCACGGTGATTGAAGTCTATGCCTTAACGGCGATGGCGAATTTATTAGTAAAATTTGATAATGGCACTAACCGAGGTTTTATCTTTGGCTCATCACGATTATTGCTTTCCATCGCGACAGTTATCGTCATGAACTTAGTGCCACATTTATTTTTATTGTAAAAAAACGTATTGAGTAAATATCTCAATACACTTTTGTTAAACTATATCAATATTATACTCTAAATTTTTCTTCAATTTCTCTTAATACCTGAATAGGATCTAAATCAAGTCCTTTGCAATATTCGATGAATTCAAACACATCTAAACGACGATCTCCTGTCTCTACTTTTCCAATAAACGAATGTACAACGCCCAATTTTTCTCCAAATGCGCGTTGTGATAAACCTAGCTCTTTTCTTCGATTAAGCAATAATTCTCTTAACCAAATATATTCATCGGAATGAATAGATAATCTTAATTTTGTCATTGCACCTATTTTAGGTGCAGGTTATACTTGTACCCGTTTTAGGTTCAACCATAAGGAGATGTTATGTCATTTTTATCTAAGACTCTTGGTGGCTTATCAAAAGCTTACTATATTCGTCAATTTTTATTCGGGTTAATCTTTTTCGCATTTATGGTTGTTATGGGATATGACAGCTATAGTCGTACTGGTAACCCATCTATATTTCTTACTAATATAATCCTTGGATTGGTTTGTTTATTCTTATATCCTTATTCTCGATTTGTTTATGAAAGTATTATTGAATATATTTTAGGAAATAATGCTTTCTTTGTTAATGCTGTACTAATGCTTATAATTAAATTTATAACTATGATGCTGTGTTTTATGTTCGCAATATTTATCGCACCAATTGGCTTAACATACCTCTATTTTTATCATTCAAAACAAGAGAAACTTCAAAATCAGACTCAAAATGAAAAACAATAGCAAAAAGGACGCTATAACGCGTCCTTTCCTTTATAAAAAGTTTAATTTTTAACTGCTATTTTACTTCACATCTAATTCGACATTATCAAACAATTTCTTAACCGCATTGTTATCACGCAATCTCTCGGCTTTTTCAACCATTGGTCGGGTTAAGTGTGGAGAGAAAAATTCGATAAAATCGTACATATAGTTGCGTAAGAAAGTACTGTGTTTAAAGGCAATTTGCGTCATACTCGCACGGAACAAATGCCCTGCATCAATCGCCACTAAATCCTTATCTGCTGGAGTATGCGCCATAGATGCCATAATGCCCACACCTAATCCTAAACGCACATAAGTTTTAATCACGTCTGCATCCGTTGCGGTAAACACAATATTCGGCAGAATCCCCGCTCGGTTAAACGCATAGTCCAAATCAGACACGCCGGTAAAACCAAAGGTATAAGTGACTAACGGATATTTCCCCAACTCCTCAACAGTAAGATTTTTCACTTTTGCCAAAGGATGGTCAGGTTTAACAATCACCGAACGATTCCACAAATAGCAAGGCAATTGAATCAAATCATCAAAAAGATATGGTGCTTCTGTCGTAATTGCTAAATCTACTTCACCAGAAATCAACGCATCGTGAATTTGCGTCGGTGAACCTTGATGAATATGCAAGCTCACATCCGGATATTGTTTAGAGAAACGTTCTACCACAGCTGGCAGCATATAACGCGCTTGTGTATTGGTTGTTGCGATGCGTAACACACCATGATTCGGACAAGTATATTCATTGGCTATTGATTTAATGCTTTGCGCTTTCACTAGAAGCTCACGAGCAATAGCGACGATCTTTTTACCCGCCGGCGTGATAGATTTAATGTGTTTACCATTACGCTCAAAAATCTCTAAACCTAATTCATCTTCTAACAAGCGAACTTGTTTACTAATACCAGGTTGAGAGGTGTAAAGCGCATTCGCGGCTTCAGTCACATTTAAATTTTGGTTTACAATCTCAACAATGTAGCGAAGTTGCTGCATTTTCATCGCGAATACCACCTATTTTTTATAGCGTTTACTTAACTCAGTATAACGTTTTACTGCTTTACGAATTTGACCTGATTTTGGTCGGCGACGAGGTTTTGTTACGTCTAATTTGGTTTCGGTTTCTGGTGGTAAGCCCACTAACTCACGTAGATAGTTGACGTTTTCCAGATCCATTTCTTCCCAGCCACCACGCGGTAAGCCTTTCATTAGCTTAATGTTGCCGTAACGAATACGAATTAAGCGACTCACTTGAATACCTTGTGATTCCCATAGGCGACGCACTTCACGGTTACGACCTTCCATTAAGGTCACATCGTACCATTGGTTAATTCCAACACCGCCCGCAAATTTGATTTCTTTGAAATTGGCTGGACCATCTTCCAACTGCACGCCTTTACGTAAACGCGCTAACATGGCATCGTCCACTTGACCAAATACACGCACGGAATACTCTCGCTCAACTTCACGGCTTGGGTGCATTAAACGGTTAGCTAATTCACCATCTGTCGTGAAAAGTAATAAGCCAGAAGTATTAATATCTAAACGACCGACTGCAATCCATCTTGCACCATTTAAGCGTGGCAAACGGTCGAATACAGTTGCGCGACCTTCTGGATCGCTACGAGTACAAAGTTCGCCTTCGGGTTTGTAATACATCAACACTCGGCATACTTCTTTTTGTGCTTGTTGAAGATTGATGATACGACCATCAATACGCACTTTTATACCAGAATGTACATCGATACGATCACCAAGAGTCGCCATTTTGCCATCGACACTCACACGATTTTCAGCAATCATCGCTTCAATTTCACGACGAGAGCCTTGTCCTGCACGCGCAAGCACTTTCTGTAATTTTTCACCTTCTACAGTCGATTGATGAGATGGTTTAGCTACCTTAGCTTTAGGGGTTGATTTGATGTCAGAATTGACCGCTCTTTTACGTTCTTTACGCTCAAAGTTCGGCTGCTTTCCCGCTTGTTTTTCACGTTCTTGTCTGACTGGTTTTTGGATAGGTTTCATCTGTTTTCCTTTGTCGCTTTCCCAAGCGTCTAAAATAAGTTAAATGAAAGGAGCGGTACTACCACTTCCTTCACGTAAAATTACTGGCGATTCTTCCGTTAAATCGACCACCGTTGTTGGCTCTTGACCTAAATAACCACCATGAATAATTAAATCCACTTGACGTTCTAAATATTCACGAATCTCTTCTGGATCGGAATAAGTCATATGTTCATTATCAGGCAACATCAGTGAGCAAGATAGAATCGGCTCACCTAATGCGTTCAATAAATCTAAAGCGATTTGGTTATCCGGCACACGCAAACCAATGGTTTTGCGTTTTGAGGTCATTAATCGACGTGGAAGTTCTTTCGTTGCCGTCAAAATAAAAGTATAACGCCCCGGCGTATTGTTTTTAATTAAACGATAAGCCGAATTGCTCACCGTTGCGTAGGTTGAAAGCTCGGATAAATCGCTACATACCAACGTAAAATTATGCCCTTCTGGCAATTTACGAATCGCCACGATACGATCCATCGCATGTTTATCACCTATCATACAGCCTAAGGCATAGCCCGAATCTGTCGGGTACACAATGATACCACCTTGATGCAAGATTTCTACCGCTTGATTAATCAAACGCGCTTGCGGGTTTTCAGGGTGGATATAGAAAAATTGGCTCATAATTTTGTCCTTAAAAAACTGACGAGATTATACACCGATTTAGATGCAGGTTATAAGAATTTGTTATAAAAAACGACCGCACTTTGAAAACTAATCCAAAGTGCGGTCCATTTTTGAAGTATTTTACTTCAATAATTCACGGAGGGCTGAACCGATTTCAGCAAGACTTCTCACCGTTTTCACGCCAGCCGCTTCAAGTGCAGCAATTTTATCTGCAGCCGTCCCTTTTCCGCCACTGATAATCGCACCTGCGTGTCCCATACGCTTGCCTTTTGGCGCTGTCACACCTGCAATATAAGCCACCACAGGTTTTGTCACATGAGATTTAATGAACGATGCCGCCTCTTCTTCTGCTGAGCCTCCGATTTCACCAATCATCACGATAGCTTCAGTTTCAGGATCTTCTTGGAATCGTTTAAGAATATCAATGAAGTTAGATCCTGGAATAGGATCGCCACCGATCCCTACGCAAGTAGATTGACCAAAACCTTCATCTGTTGTCTGTTGTACCGCCTCATAGGTTAAAGTACCCGAACGAGAAACTATCCCTACTCTGCCTTTTTTATGGATATTGCCCGGCATAATCCCAATCTTGCATTCATCTGGTGTAATCACGCCTGGGCAATTCGGGCCGATCATCACCACACCCGTTTCATTTAACTTTTGTTTTACCAACAGCATATCCAATGTTGGGATACCTTCTGTAATACAGACCACTAATTGAATACCAGCATCAATGGCTTCTAAAATAGCATCTTTACAAAATGGTGCGGGCACATAAATCATAGTTGCCGTAGCCCCTGTAGTTTGCACCGCTTCACGCACTGTATTAAATACCGGCAAACCTAAGTGAGTTGTTCCGCCTTTATTCGGTGAAACGCCACCCACTAACTTTGTGCCATAAGCCAATGCCTGTTCGCTGTGAAATGTCCCTTGGACACCAGTGAAACCTTGGCAAATTACTTTTGTCTCTTTATTAATTAAAATCGCCATAAATTATTCTCCTTTTGCCGCTTTCACTGCCGCTTGTGCTGCTTCTTGTAAACTATGTGCTGCAATTAAATTCACTCCACTTTCGGCTAAAATTGCTCTGCCTTGTGGGGCATTGGTTCCTTCTAATCGAACCACAACAGGCACTTTTACACCGACTTCTTGAATCGCCGCTACGACACCTTCAGCAATAAGATCACAGCGTACAATTCCACCAAAAATATTTACTAAGACTGATTTCACATTTTTATCGGTAAGAATAATCTTGAAGGCTTCAGCAACACGTTCTTTCGTTGCACCGCCACCAACATCAAGGAAGTTTGCAGGGTTACCACCATATAATTTCACGATATCCATTGTACCCATAGCTAGTCCGGCGCCATTAACCATACAGCCGATATCTCCTTCTAAGGCGACATAATTGAGCTGATATTTTTCTGCTTCTGCTTCGCGTGAATCACTTTGATTTAAATCGCGTAAGGCTAACAAATCAGGATGACGATAAAGTGAGTTATCATCAATGCCTACTTTCGCATCGAGACAAATTAAATGACCTTCTTTCGTCACCACGAGTGGATTCACTTCAACTAAAGAAAAATCTTTTTCGATAAAAAGCTGCGATAATTTCACAAAAATAGCAGCAAATTGCTTATTTTGCTCGCCACTTAAACCTAGTTTAAAGGCTAATCCACGACCTTGATATGGCATTCCACCAACCAAAGGATCAATGGCGACTTTATGAATTAGCTCAGGTGTTTCTCTTGCCACATCTTCAATATTCATGCCTCCCGCTGAAGACGCCATAAAAACAACTTTCTGTGAAGCACGATCAATCACCGCACTTAAATAAAGCTCCTTATCAATCTGGCTGGTTTCTTCAATATAAATGCTATTAACGGGTTGGCCTTTTTTATCGGTTTGGAAGGTAACTAAATGTTGGCCAAGCCATTTATGTGCAAAAGCACGCGCTTCTTCTGCATTATGCACGAGCTTCACACCACCGGCTTTTCCGCGGCCACCTGCGTGAACTTGACATTTCGCTATCCAAACATCACCATTCAGCTGAAAAAGTGCCATTTCAGCTTCATCTGGCGTTTGGCACACGACACCCTCACTCACTGGCAGAGCATATTGCTTAAAAAGCTGCTTAGCTTGGTACTCATGTAAATTCATATTTCCTTCCTATTTTTGATGCTGTTTAGCGAAACAAACAAAAATTTGACCGCACTTTGTTTTATTTTAAATCTGGACTTGCCCTTTCTATATTAAGTTATATACTGGGACAGAATAACCACAACGCTTGTTAAGGATAACAACATGCAAACGAAAAAATCAAGCAATCTTGCAATTGCGCTCATTTGGTTTACTGCTGCTATTTCAATGGCAGAAATTCTCACCGGTACTTGGTTTGCGCCACTAGGGTGGCAACAAGGTTTAATTGCCATCGTCGTTGGACACTTTATTGGTGGTTCGATGTTTTTCTGTGCAGGTTACATCGGTGCAAAAACCCAAAAAAGTGCCATGCAAACGGTACAAATATCATTTGGTGAAAAAGGTTCTGCGCTTTTCTCTTTACTCAATGCCATGCAACTGATGGGATGGACTGCTGTCATGATTTATATGGGGGCTGACGTCATTTCTATCTTAAATCAAACAGCTGATGCTTCCATCTTTCCATTCCTAACACTTGGCTTAGGCATACTCATCATACTTTGGCTACTACTCGGCTTCACTAAATTAGGTATCTTCAAAAGCCTCTCACTTGTCACCATGTTTTTACTGATGCTGTGGCTAAGTATTCAAGTAGCTAATAAGCCATTTATTACCATGGATGTTGCACAAAATATTAAATTTGGTACTGCTGTAGAAATTGCTGCCATCATGCCACTTTCTTGGTTACCAGTAGTATCTGACCACACGAAGAACAGCGAAACACCATTTAAAACGACAGCACTTTCAACGCTAACTTATACCGCGACCAGCTGCTGGATGTATGCTCTCGGCTTAGGTGCAGCATTAGTGACCGGTAAATCTGAAATCTCACAAATTCTTTCCCTTGCTGGTGTAAGTGTTATTGGTGTATTAATTGTCATCGCCTCTACCATGATTAACACTGCACTTCCCGCCTATTCCACCGGCATGAGTTTAAACAACATTTTCCCTCAATTAAAAGTCACGCCAGTCTCCGTACTTACCGTGATTGTAGGCATTATATTAGCCTCAACCTTACCAGTGACAGAATACGAACATTTCTTGTTCTTTATTGGTTCAGTATTCGCGCCAATGATCGCTGTGCTTATCGCTGATTTCTTTGTGCTTAAACAGCATGATGTTAAAAAATCTGTTGATAGTATCGGACTCGGCGTTTGGTTTGTCGGCTTCGTACTCTATCGTTTCCTCATGACAAAAGGTTGGGAAACCGATTTAGGTCTGACTTTCCCTGTTATCATCATTACCTTTATCTTAGCAATCTTAGTACGCAAAATAGCTAAATAAAGATCGGATTTTAACTATAGAAAGGCGGGCATTGTTCCCGCCCTTTTATTCACATCAATGTAAAAAAGGCTTTTTCCCTGAAAAGAGAAAAAGCCTATGTGCTTAGATTTCTAATAATAAACGAGTTGGGTCTTCTAATAAGTCTTTAATCGCCACTAAGAAACCGACTGATTCACGACCATCAATTAAGCGGTGGTCATAAGATAAGGCTAAATACATCATCGGACGAATCACCACTTGGCCATCTACCGCAACCGGGCGATCTTTGATGGCATGCATGCCTAAAATTGCACTTTGCGGTGGATTGATAATTGGTGTAGACATTAAAGAACCAAATACACCGCCATTAGTAATGGTGAAGTTACCACCTGTTAAATCTTCAACGGTTAATTTACCATCGCGGCCTTTTTCTGCTAGTGCTTTAATTTGTTTCTCAATATCTGCCATGCTCAGTTTATCGCAGTTGCGTAATACAGGTGTTACCAAACCACGCGGCGTTGAAACGGCAATGCTAATATCAAAATAGTTGTGATACACAATGTCATCACCGTCAATTGAAGCATTCACCTCAGGATAACGTTTTAACGCTTCAACTACGGCTTTAATGTAGAAAGACATAAAGCCTAAACGCACACCATGTTGTTTCTCAAATTTCTCACCGTATGTTTTACGTAATTTCATAATCGGCTGCATATCCACTTCATTGAATGTAGTGAGCATTGCAGTGGTATTTTTCGCTTCCAATAAACGTTCCGCAATACGTTTACGTAAACGGGTCATTGGTACGCGTTTTTCTGAACGAGAGCTATATGCCACGGTGCTAATGGTATTCTGCTCTGTCGCTACATCTTGTTTCGCTTTTTGAGCATCACGTCTTGCTACTTCGCGAGCAATATCTTCACGGGTAATACGGCCTCCCACACCAGAGCCTTGAATTTTCTCTGCATCTAAATCGTGTTCAGCTAATAAACGACGAATAGCTGGACCTTGATCCGCTGAATTATTATGGCTATTTTCAATGGCTGCTCTTTGACGATCGGCTGGTGTTGGCTCATTGTCTTTCACCGTTTCAGTTGAAATATCGCCCGCCTGTTGGGTTGAAAGTTTACCTAAAAGCTGTTTACTTACTACCGTTGCCCCTTCTTCTTGAAGAATTTCAACCACCACACCATCGCTTAATGCCGGCACTTCAAGTACCACTTTATCTGTTTCGATTTCCACTAAAACTTCGTCACGTTTTACGGTATCACCGACTTTTTTATGCCATGTTGCAACAGTTGCATCCGCAACGGATTCTGGTAAATCTGGAACAAGAATTTCGATTGTCATTTTATTTTCCTTTAAATTATTCTTTTTTTTAAATTACTAAAATTTTGACCGCACTTTTACAGTGTCAGTGCATCTTCTACCAATTGTTTTTGCTGTTTGGTGTGTAAAGACATGTAACCTACCGCTGGTGAAGCTGAGGCTGGACGTCCTGCGTATTTTAACTTCACATGCTCAGGAATTGAGCTGTCAAAGTTATGTTTACTGCAATACCAAGCCCCTTGGTTTAATGGCTCTTCTTGACACCACACAAAATCTGTCACATGAGAATAAGGCTCTAGGGCTTTCTTCACATCTTCATGTGGATACGGATAAAGCTGCTCAATACGAATAATCGCCACATCTGTTTGGTTATTCGCTCGACGTTGTTCCAAGAGATCGTAATACACTTTACCTGAGCATAGGACTACGCGTTTAACTTGTTTCGGATCGATGTTATCAATTTCACCAATGACTGTTTGGAATGTGCCATTTACTAATTCATCTAAACTTGACACGGCAAGTGGATGACGTAATAAAGATTTTGGTGAAATACCAATTAATGGACGACGCATTTTACGGATCGCTTGACGACGTAACATGTGGTAAACCTGTGCTGGTGTAGATGGGATACACACTTGCATATTCTGTTCTGCACAAAGTTGTAAATAACGTTCTAAACGAGCTGATGAGTGCTCTGGACCTTGGCCTTCATAACCATGTGGTAATAACATCACTAAACCACACATTCTGCCCCATTTTTGTTCGCCAGAACTAATAAATTGGTCAATCACTATTTGTGCACCATTTGCGAAGTCACCAAATTGTGCTTCCCAAATGGTTAATGTTTTTGGATCTGTCGTCGCATATCCATATTCAAAAGCCAATACGGCTTCTTCGGATAAGACTGAATCCCACACCTCAAAACGACCTTGGTTGGCATGTAAATGTGTTAATGGCACATAACCTGTACCGTCATTTTGATTGTGCACAACCGCATGTCGATGGAAGAACGTACCACGTCCCGCATCTTCACCCGATAAACGAACATTAGCGCCTTCATCTAATAAGGTTGCGTATGCCATAGTTTCCGCCATACCCCAATCGAACAATTTCTCACCTTTTGCCATTTCACGGCGATCTGCATAGATTTTTTCGACACGAGAATGCGCACGCAAGCTTTCTGGATATTCACTGACACGCTCCGCTAAAGTTTGGAAACGCTCTTGCGGGAATTTACTTTCGTAAGGGGATGTCCAGTCATAGTTAAGATATTGCAACCAATCCATTTGGGCGGTATCCATTTCTCGCCATTCTTTCACTACGCGATCACCATTATCTAAGGCATCACGATAGAGATTCATCATTTCAATGGCTTCTTCTTCGGTAATCACCCCTTCAGCAATTAAACGATCTGCATAGACTTTACGTGGCGTTGGATGTTTTTTAATGATGCTATACATCATTGGTTGAGTGGCTAATGGTTCATCAGCCTCATTATGACCATGACGACGATAAGAAATCAGATCAATGAAGATATCGCGTTTGAATAAATTGCGATATTCCACCGCCATTCTCGCGGCAAAAGCAACCGCTTCTGGATCATCACCATTCACATGAATAATCGGTGCCTGAATCATTTTCGCGATATCAGTACAATATTCTGTTGAGCGGGTGTCATTTGGGTTAGAGGTGGTGAAACCAATTTGGTTATTGATCACAATACGGATTGTTCCACCAACGGTATAACCACGTGCATTGGACATATTTAAGGTTTCTTGTACGACACCTTGTCCCGCTACTGCGGAATCCCCATGAACGGTAACCGCTAATACTTGATTACGCTCTGTATCATTCTTTTTCGTTTGACGAGAACGTACCGCACCAATAACCACTGGGCTAACAATTTCTAAGTGCGACGGGTTAAATGCAAGGGTTAAATGCACACGACGCTCACCGACTGCGAAGTCAGAAGAGAAACCTTGGTGGTATTTCACATCACCTGTACGCTCGCCTGAATGTTTACCCGCAAACTCGTCGAAAAGATCTTCTGGTTTCTTACCGAGCACGTTTACTAACATGTTTAAACGACCACGGTGTGCCATACCAAACATCACATCTTTTACGCCTTGTTTGCTCGCATGGCGAATAATTTCTTTCATCAATGGAATAAAGGCATCACTTCCCTCTAAAGAGAAACGTTTTGCCCCTGGGAATTTTGCACCGAGATAACGTTCTAAGCCATCTGCAGCGGTCAATTCGCTTAATAAATTAATTTTTTCTTCTTTGGTAAAGAGCGGTTTATTTAATTGGCTTTCTAATTTGCTTTGTAGCCAACTTTTTTGCTCCATATCCTGAACATGCATAAACTCAAGACCAATTGAGCCACAATAGGTCTCTTTCAGCATTTCAGCTAAATCACCTAATTTGATGTTATCGCGATGATAGACATAGTGATTAATATTGAAGGTTTCATTGAGATCCTGTTCGGTAAAACCATAATAACGGTAATCCAACTCAGGGACGGTGGAGACTTTCCAACGATAATAATTGATTGGGTCAAGTTTTGCTTCTAAATGACCACGGAAGCGATAAGCATTGATAAATTGGAGGACTTTAACTAATTTTGCACTGGCTTCTGGATCGATAACCGTCACGGCTTCTGTTATATTTTCTCTCGCTAAGCGACGGAAATAATCACGGACTGGTGAATGTGGTTGCTCTACTGCGGTTGTTTTCGGCAATGCATCAAATGTAGCTCGCCAACTTTCATCGACTGAAGATGGATCTTCTAAATAACTTTCGTATAACTCTTCAATATACGATTGATTCGCCCCACCTAAAGCAGTTGAAGCCAACCATTCATCAAAGGCATTATAATGCTGCATATCTACCCCTTGTATTACATGATGTTATCTGTACATTATACATAGGATGTAAAAAGAAATAATCCTCCAAATCACACTTTGTTACAATTTTGTGATCTACTTCAATAAAAAAACCGCACAGAAAGTGCGGTCTGTTTTATCTATGTTTTCTTAGAAACTTAAGAATGGTGTGATTTTTTCAATTGTGGCTTCACCGATACTATCAATATTTGAAAGTTCGGCAGCACTTTTGATTTTGCCCACTTTGTTACGATAATCAATAATCGCTTGTGCTTTTTTCTCACCGATACCAGAAAGTTTTTGTAAGGTTTCTGCATCCGCTTTATTGATATTTACTTTTGCAGAAGAAGCCACTTTCTCTTTAGCTGACTCTTTTGTTGAAGCCGCCTTTTCTTTTGCTTCTTTTACTTTATCTGCTGCTTTTGTTTTTGCATCAGTTGCTTTTTCTTTTAGCGCTGATGCTTTCTCTTTTACCGCATCTTTTGCAGAAGTCGCTTTTTCTTTAACCTCTTTTACTTTATCTAATGCAGTTGATTTTGTTGAACTTGCACTATCTGTCATTGATTTAAGCTTATCATTTGCTGCATTTTTCATATCAGCTTTTGTGCTTTCAACCATTGATTTTGAATTTGTTACAACATCTTCTTTTGTTGGCAATACGGCAATATTCGTTGCCAATGCAGAACCTGATACCGCTAATGCGAGTGATGTTAATGTTAAAAATGATTTTAAAGATTTCATAAAAACTCCTGTTTTATTATTGATAGGTTCCACGAGCAAACCTGTATGCTAAGACTTCTCTTCAGAAAATTAGTTCAAAACAAAAAACGCCCCTAATAAGGAGCGTCTTTAAATTTAATACTGACTAGTCATCGCTTGAGAAGATAGAAAGTAATCTTAATAAGCTAATGAACAAGTTGTAAATTGATACATAAATATTCACAGTTGCACGAATATAGTTTGTTTCACCACCGTGAATAATATTGCTGGTTTCATAAAGGATTGTCATCGTTGAGAACACCACAAACAATGCACTGATCCCGACCGCTAGTGCAGGAATTTGGAAGAAGAAGCTTGCCACAATCCCTAACAATAACACGATAAATAATGAGAAAATTGCGGTAGAAAGGAAAGACATATCTTTCTTCGTAGTGAGCACATAAGCTGAACAAGCAAAGAAGACGATTGCTGTACCTGCGAAGGCAAGCATAATTAAATCTTCCATTCCTCTCGCCACATACATGTTTAAAATTGGCCCGATGGTATAGCCCATAAACCCAGTAAATGCGAATGCAGCTAAGATTCCCCACGCACTATTTGCTAAACGGTTTGTGACAAAAAGTAAACCATAAAAACCTACAAGTAACACGATAAGATTTGGATAAGGCAAGTTCAAACTCATAGAAATATAAGCAACAACTGCCGAAAATGCCATCGTTAATCCCAATAAGAAATAAGTATTACGTAGCACTTTATGTGTGCTAAGTAGTGATTCTTCCTGTGAATTAACAACAATGCGAGATTGCATAAAAGCTCCTTATTTTACAAAGAATAAAGTTGATGAAACATCAATCCGTAAAGTAAGGGCTATAGGTCAAAAAGTCAATGGTAAATCAAGAATTTGTTTTAATTTTTAAATTTAAGAAGGTAAAAGTGCGGTCAATTTTAAAGGTTATTTTCTATATGTGTTATAGCAAATAAATTAACTTACTCAACAAGCCGAATTACATTATAATGAACCTCATTTTTACATATATTGTATTCATGTATTTCTAGCATGATTACACTAGTATCTACGACACAAGCATCGTCTAGAAAAAATTGCGCTTAGTTGTCACTATTGAATAATATTTACTAAACATTCATAAAGACAAAGTGCGGTTAATTTCATCATTAAATTTGACCGCACTTTCTTTTGAAAAGGAATAAGATATGCAACTCCCTACCCTACAATCCGCAAAATTAATTCGCCGCTATAAACGCTTTTTAACCGATATTGAATTACCAAATGGCGAAGTGATCACGATTCATTGTGCAAATACTGGTGCAATGACTGGCTGTGGTGAAAAAGGGGATACCGTTTGGTACTCTCATTCTGATAGCCAAACTCGTAAATATCCACACAGTTGGGAATTAACGCAATTAGCAAATGGCCAACTTGTTTGCATTAATACTCACAGATCCAATCAGTTAGTCTTTGAAGCCTTGCAAAATAAACAAATCAAAGAACTCGCTATGTATGATGAAATTTATCCTGAAGTGAAATATGGTGAAGAAAATAGCCGTATCGACTTCTTACTTAAAGGTGAGGGCTTGCCAGATTGTTATGTTGAAGTGAAATCAATCACTTTTGTAAAAGGCACATTAGGGATGTTTCCCGATGCGGTGACTACTCGTGGACAAAAACATGTTCGCGAGCTTTTAGCCATGAAAAAACAAGGACATCGCGCCGTTGTTCTCTTTGCTGGATTACATGATGGCTTCGATCGTTTTAAAATCGCTGAGTTTGTAGACCCTGAATATGATCGTCTTTTAAAGGACGCCAAATCTCAGGGCGTTGAAGCTTATGCTTATGCGGGAAAATTTGACATTTCAGATGGCATTCCGACCGCACTTTCTCTCACAGAAAGTGTACCTTACATCGATTAAAAAATAATTGAGAATTATTTGCATTTTGTTATTGACAAGACATTTGATAATAGTTATCATCTAACTATTCCAAAAACAAACAGATAATCACTCCAACTTCACGCCTATTTCCCCACAAATAGGCGTTTTTTTTCATCTCAATCTTTTCATTTCAGCCATATTCTCTATAATGTAGCCTTTAATATTAAAATAACATTAGGAAATAGAATGACTGATATTAATACCGTTCTCGCAGAACTAAAACGCGGTACTGATGAGATTCTTTCTGAAGCAGATTTAATCGAAAAACTGAAAGAAAATCGCCCACTTAAAATTAAACTTGGTGCAGACCCTACTGCTCCAGATATTCACTTAGGGCATACCGTGGTATTAAACAAACTTCGTCAATTCCAACAATTAGGCCACGAAGTCTATTTCTTAATCGGTGATTTCACGGGGATGGTCGGTGATCCATCTGGTAAAAATACCACTCGCCCACCGCTCAGCCGCGAAGATGTGCTTCGCAATGCGGAAACCTATAAAGAACAGATTTACAAAATTCTAGACCCACAAAAAACGAAAATCGTATTCAACTCTGAATGGTTGGGTAAATTGGGTACTGAAGGGATGATCCGTTTAGCAAGTAACTACACCGTAGCGCGTATGCTAGAACGTGATGACTTCAAAAAACGTTTTGGTAACAATCAACCTATCGCAATTCACGAATTTATTTATCCTTTATTACAAGGTCATGACTCTGTTGCATTAGAAGCTGACGTGGAACTTGGTGGTACTGACCAAAAATTTAACTTACTTGTTGGTCGTGAATTACAAAAATCAGCTGGTCAGAAACCACAAGTAGCGATTACGCTTCCATTACTTGTTGGTTTAGACGGTGAGAAGAAAATGTCTAAATCATTAGGTAACTACATCGGCGTGACAGATGCACCAAGCGATATGTTCGGTAAAATTATGTCGATCTCGGATGAATTAATGTGGGATTGGTATAACTTACTTTCTTTCCGTCCACTCACTGAAATTGCTGAATTAAAAGCAGAAGTAGCAAATGGTAAAAACCCACGTGATGTGAAGATTTTATTAGCCAAAGAAATCATTGCACGTTTCCATGATGAAGCAGCGGCAGAGACGGCTGAGCAAGAATTTATTAACCGTTTCCAAAAAGGTGCAATGCCAGATGAAATGCCTGAATTCACCTTTGAGGGCGAAATGGGTTTAGCAACCTTATTAAAAGAAGCGGGACTGGTTCCTTCTACTTCTGAAGCGATTCGATCAGCGAAACAAGGTGGTGTAAAAATCAATGGCGAAAAAGTCGAAGACATGAAAGCCAATGCGCCAAAAGGTACAAACGTTTACCAAGTCGGTAAACGTAAGTTCGCTCGTGTAACCATCGCATAAAACACCTATGAAAATGACCGCTCTTTTTAAGTGCGGTTATTTTTTAACTGATATCCACAATAGAGGGAAAATAATATGAGCCAAAAAATCTGGGTAACCGGCGATGCGGTTGTCGATCTTATTCCTGACGGTGAAAATCATTATTTACGCTGTGCCGGTGGTGCGCCAGCAAATGTGGCTGTTGGCGTAGCTCGATTAGGCAGCCAAAGTGCCTTTATTGGTCGAGTAGGTAACGATCCGCTTGGCCAATTTATGCAAGATACCTTAAATGCGGAAAATGTGAATACACAACATATGATTTTAGATCCGCAACATCGAACCTCTACGGTTGTGGTTGGTTTAGATAATGGCGAACGCAGCTTTACCTTTATGGTAAATCCAAGTGCAGATCAGTTCTTACAAGCTAGCGATTTACCGTCTTTCCAACAAGGTGAATGGCTACATTGCTGCTCTATCGCGCTGATTAATAATCCATCTCGCGAAGCGACTTTCGAAGCCATTCGTCGTATTAAAGCTGCTGGCGGTTTCTTCTCTTTTGACCCAAATTTACGTGAATCACTTTGGTCTAGCCTAGAAGAAATGAAAACCGTGGTAATGGAAACGGTTGCATCAGCTGATGTATTGAAATTCTCTGAAGAAGAATTAACGCTTTTAACCAATACTGACAGCCTTGAAAAAGCCTTTGAAAAAGTGACCGCACTTTATCCTGAAAAATTGATTATCGTGACCTTAGGTAAAGATGGCGCGCTCTATCACTTAGAAGGTAAAAAAGATGTGATTGCAGGAAAAGCCTTACAACCGATTGATACAACGGGTGCAGGCGATGCCTTTGTTGGCGGCCTGCTTGCAGGACTTTCACAGCATCCAAACTGGAAAGAAAATGATGTGCTTGTGCAAATTATTCGTCAAGCCAATGCTTGTGGTGCCCTTGCTACGACAGCAAAAGGGGCGATGTCTGCACTACCAAATAAAGCACAATTAACAGCGTTCCTAGCCCACTAAGGATCAAAGGTGCAAGTTATTGCACCTTTTACTTACCCGATCACATTAACGAGGCACGATCACGATGATTATTTTCAATAATGGCAAATACAAAAGCATCCTAGCCGCAGAAAAAGGCGAACTCGCAGAAATTGCTGAAACCGTGCAAAAAGACAAAGATTTTCGACCGCACTTTCATATTGCCCCACCAACTGGCTTAATGAATGATCCGAATGGTTTGATCTTTGATGGTGAAAAGTATCATCTGTTCTACCAATGGTTTCCATTCGATGCAATTCACGGGATGAAACATTGGAAGCATTTAATCACGAAAGATTTCCAATATTATCAACCAGCAGATGGTCTGATTCCTTGCGAGCTTTTTGAGTCTCACGGCTGTTATTCTGGTGGCGCTTTAAAAGTTGATGACAAATTGGCCATGTTCTATACCGGCAATACTCGTCGACCAAGTGATAATCAACGCGTGCCTTATCAAAATTTAGCAATGTTTAATCTTAATGGGAAATTGCTTAGCAAACGTCCGTTAATTGAAAATGAGCCTGAAGGCTATACAGAGCATGTTCGTGATCCTAAACCGTATTTTACTGAAGACGGAAAAATCCGTTTTATCTGTGGTGCACAGCGAGAAAACCTCACAGGAACAGCCATTATTTTTGAAATGGACAATCTTGAAGATACGCCTCGTTTATTAGGTGAGCTTTCCTTGCCTGCTTTTGATAATAAAAACGTGTTTATGTGGGAATGCCCTGACCTATTGAAACTCGGTGATAAAGATGTGTTTATTTGGTCACCACAAGGTAAAGATCGAGAAGCACATCAATTCCAAAATAATTATCATGCGACTTATGCTGTGGGTAAATTAACAGATTTAACCTTTGAAGCAGAATATATCGGCGAATTAGATCAGGGCTTTGATTTCTACGCACCACAAACGTTTGGCGGCTTAGATAATCAAACTCATGCCGTGCTTTTCGGTTGGATTGGTTTACCTGATTTAACTTACCCAACAGACAAATTTAAATGGCATTCAGCTTTAACCTTGCCAAGAGAATTGTGCTTAGAAGGGACAAAAATTTATCAACGTCCGATTGCAAAAATATACGAAAATCTGACCGCACTTTCAGCGCGTCATCTTGGTGAGAAAGCGGATATTGCCAATTTAGATCGTGCCTATCTTAAATTTGAGGCAAATAACCAAGCCTTTGACTTAACCTTCTTACAAAATGAAAAAGGACAATCACTGCGCCTATCTTATGAAAATGGCTTGATCTGCTTAGATCGCAGTCAAAGCGAACAAACGGAATTAATGGAGAAATTCGATACAAAACGCTTCTGCGAAATTGAAAATCTTCAGACTGTTGAAATTTTCTTTGATCGCTCAATTATTGAAATTTTCTTTAATCATGGTGAAAAAGCCATGACATCAAGATTTTTCATTGAGAACAGAAAAAATACAATAAGCAGTAGCCGTCCATTGGATTTAACGATCGGTTATTTACCAGCTATTCATTATGACAAATAATCAGCTCAAGTGCGGTTAAAATTAACCGCACTTTGATCTGCACCCCAAAACCTGGACACCTAATTTGAGGTGCAGATTATGTCCTACCCTTATCAATTTCGTTTGAAAATTATCAAACTCGTCACCGAACAGGATTATGGTATCCGTGAGGTGGCTAAACTTCATCAAATTTCCCACGCTCTCGTCATTTATTGGCTAAAAGCATTTCGGGAAAGAGGGCTTGATGGCGTAAAATCGCCTTATAAAAACCTTCAAACACCGAAAATAGCGAAGCCAAAGATGAAAAAGAAAGACATTGAAATTCCAGAAACCACAGACTTTTCACCTAAAGCGTTTAAAAAGTTACAACGAGAGCTCTCCTTGGCTCGTGCGGAGATTGCTTACCTAAAGGAGTTGGAGAAGCTCGACCGTCAAAAACAACGACAGAAAAAAGAAAAATCATTGAAAGATTGAAGCCAAACTATGCATTAAATAATTTACTTAGTGTGGCTAAAATGCCTCGCTCAAGCTTTTACTATAAAGAGGTTAAGCGAAATTATCACGAGGTAAAAGAGGCTATCTTATCGCTGTATAAAAAGAACAGAAAACGAGATGGTTATCGCCCCATGACGTTTAAATTACGCCAAATGGGTTTTAATTTGAATCATAAAACGGTGTTAAAGCTGATGAACGAGTTAGGTATTCATTCCATTTTACGCAAGAAAAGACATGGAAAACGTGGAAAAACATCGCATATTGCCCCGAATTTGCTGAATCGTGATTTTACAGCAACGGCACTCAATCAAAAATGGGTAACGGATGTAACGGAATTTCATGTTGGTCAAGAAACGCTTTATTTTTCACCGTTGATGGACTTGGCTAACCGAGAAATTATTGCCTATAACTTTGCGACACGCCCGAAGTTTTCATTGGTAAAAAAGATGTTAGAACAAGGGCTTAGTCGGCTTAAACCGACAGAATGCCCGATTATTCATAGTGACCAAGGTGTATTGTATGGCACGGCGGAATGGGTGAAAATGTTGGAAGGTAAAGCGGTTCAAAGTATGAGTCGCCGAGGAAATTGCTACGATAATGCGGTGATTGAAAGTTCTTTTGCGATACTAAAATCAGAGTGTTTTTACTCTCGGACTTATCATTCAATTGCTGAATTACAGGCTGAAATTGAAGAATATTTAGTGTATTGATCTGACCCCAAAAAGTTAGACTGTTATTTAAAGGATTGTTTTCGATATTGTATCGGACTCAGTCCTTTTAATTTTAGTTGAATCCGTCGATGATTATAGTAATCCAAATAATCTCTGACAGCATCAACTATCTCTTCTTTTGTTTTAAATTCCCGACCATAAAAACATTCCGTTTTTAATCGCCCAAAGAAACTTTCCATCGCAGCATTGTCCAAGCAATTCCCTTTTCTCGACATACTTTGAATGATGCCATGTTCAGCCAAGATTCGACGATAAGCTACCATTTGATATTGCCAGCCTTGGTCTGAATGTAAAATGCTACCACTTGTTTTATTTAATCGCTTAACCGCTCGCTTTAACATCTTCTCCACCTGTGCCCAGTTTGGGGAATAACTGAGGGTATATGAGACTATCTCATTGTTAAATAAATCTAATATTGGGGATAAGTAGACTTTACTACCATCTTTTGCTTTAAACTCAGTCACATCCGTTACCCACTTTTGGTTCGGCTTGGTAGCCGTAAAATGGCGTTCTAGATGATTGGGTGCGATATGGCCAATCGTCCCTCGATACGTCGTCAAATTTTTGCTTTTTCTTACCCGCACTTGAAGTTCAAGCTCTCGCATTAAACGTTGGATTTTCTTATGATTCACGCTCAGTAAACAGGCGTGAACCCGTCGATAACCATAATCGGGATGCTTTGCTTTAATCTCGATAATCGCAGCTTTAAGTCCTTTATCCTTATCCGGCTTAACCTGGCGTCGAACAAAAAACGTACTGCGCGCTAAGCCTGCAATACCTAATAGCGCTACCTAATAGCGCTTTCAGGGGATAATGGGCTCTTAACTTTTGGATAACTTCCGCTGCCTGGCTTCTTCCTGAAGTCTGAGCTTTCTCAACTCCTTTAGGTAAGCGACCTCCGCTTCAAGCTGTAAAATTCTCAGGCGCAAGCGGTCTTCTTCTGTTTTAGGTGGAGGAGGCATTCTGGCGTATTTAGGTTTCATTGGCGGTCGTCCTGATGGTTTATAAGGAATAAGCCCTTTTATGCCACTTTTTTCAAAGCGTTTCAACCAGGTTCCGACTAATGTGTCAGAGGGAATATTGTAAAAACGAGCTGCTTCTCGAATGCTCATTTTTCCTTTTAGAATAGGTTGAAGGACCTGTAATTTAAATGCTATTATGTCGTATTTACCCATAAAAAATCTGCACCTCAATTGTTGGTTTGTTGAGTCCAACTTTTGGGGTGCAGATCAAATTTAACCGCACTTTTTTATTTCACATTATAATCGCTCATAGAGCACGTTTTCTAACAATCTTCTTTCCTCTTCGGTTAATGCGGTGCCTTTCTCATTTGTTAGAATAAAAAAGTCTTCGGCTTTTTCTCCCACTGTCGTGATTTTTGCATTACAAATATTGAGTTTTAACTCTGTAAAAATTTGACTGATTTGAGCCAATAAACCTGGTTTATCTAAAGCCACCACTTCTAATTCGGTATGCTCTTTTTTAGTTTCTTTCAAAAAACATACATCTGTTTTTACGGTGAAATGTTGCAACTGTCGATTATTTGCAAAAGACATTGACGGCAATTTTTCGCCTAATAAAACAGAAGTTAATACCGTCTCTAATTCTCGGCGACGTTCTGAACGAACCAATTCACCATTTAATTCTGTGATGATAAAGCTGTCGAATACATAGCCATCATCGGATGTTAAAATTTGCGCATCATGAATACTGAATTTTTTCGCACCAATAGTTGAGACCACTTTATTAAACAAATTAGCTTGATCGGGGCAATAAACGAAAATTTCAGTCCCACCGCTAGAAAAACGGTTACTGATTTTAACGAGTACTTCACCATCAAATTCGGTTAATAACTCGGTATGCCACGCAATTTGTTTTGGGCTATTTCGTAAAAAATAATCATCTGGACAACCTTGCCAGAGTGCTAAAATTTTTTCTTCTGATAATTCTGGTTGACCTTCAGATAAAATTGCCAGTGCCAATTGGCGATTTTCAAGGATCTTTTCTTTATTATCTAATAATAAATTCATCCCTTGTCGGAATTGTTGTGACGTATAATCATAGAGTGAGGCAAATAAAGAACGTTTCCAGCTATTCCACAAGGTACCGTTTGTTGCACAAATATCGGCAACAGTCAAACAAGTGAGATAATCTAAACGCACATGATTTTGTACACTTTCCGCAAAGCTCATGACGACTTCAGGATCATGAATATCTCGACGCTGTGCGGTAATTGACATAAGCAAATGCTCTTTCACTAGCCAACCCATAGTTTCAATTTCTCGACGATCAAAACCATGCAAACGGGCAAATTCAACAATATCTTCAGCACCTAGCTCTGCATGCTCCCCTCCTCGACCTTTCGCAATATCATGGAAAAGTGCGGCAACATAAAGCAAAGTGCGGTCAGGAATTTGAGTAAATATTTGATGGCAAATCGGATGGGATTCTGCCTCATCTTCGGCTAAGAAACTTTCCAATTTCAACATCACTCGCAAGGTATGCTCATCCACCGTGTAAATATGGAAGAGATCAAATTGCATCAAGCCTTCAATCCCCTGCCATTTTGGCAAATAAGCCGTTAACACACCATATTGGTGCATTGAGAGGAATGCTCGCTGAATCGCTTTTGGTTGATTAAATAACCGAATAAACTTCTCCCTTGCTTCAGGAATATCACATAATTTCTGTGCCAAACTTTCCAACGCAATCTGTAATTGACGTAATGTTGAAGAATGAATTTCGGCTTGTTCATGCTGCGTAAGATAGAAAAAAAGATCCAAAATACGATCTGGATAACGTAAAAACAGATCGTTTTTACGTAAACACAAACTTTGATTCACTAATTCAAAATTCTCATCCAAAGGATAAATAGAGAGCTCGCCATCTGTTGATAAAAAATGCTCTTTATAATGCTTAATCAGGATATCGGTCAGACGAGAAATCGTGCGTAAAGCTTGGAAAAAACGTTTCATCATTTTTTCGACACCACGGTTTCCCTCGCCTTCAAAACCAAGCATCTTGCTCACTTTAATTTGACGCTCAAACAGTAGTCGGTTGTCATAACGTTTTAAAATCAAGTGTAAAGCGAACCGCACTTTGAATAAAAATTCTTGGCTTTCTAATAATTGTTGGTGTTCTGATGGGTAAATAAAGCCGCTTTCCAAAATGCCATCAAGGGTCATTTCTCCGGTATGACGTAATGCGATCCAATATAAAAGATGAAGATCCCGCAAGCCACCAGGGCTGTATTTTAAATCAGGCTCTAAATTGTAACTGGTGTTGTGATAACGCTGATAACGCTCAATTTGCTCTTGAACTTTAGCATCAAAGAATGGTTTTACCGCCCAAAAATCTGGCTTTTTCAGTATTTCCTCTAAAGCATTGAAAAGGGATACATCTCCCGATAAATAACGAGACTCAAGCAAATTGGTTGCAATGGTAATGTCCTGTTTACCTTCCTTTTCACATTCTTCTAAAGAACGAACACTATGCCCTACGTCGAATCCACAATCCCACAAGAACTGCACAAACTGAGCAATTTTTTCTTCCGTTTCAATGCCTCTTTCTTCTTTTGAAAGAATAAGAACATCTAGGTCAGATAAAGGAAACATTTCTTGTCTGCCATAACCGCCTACCGCAATTAAGGTAAGATAAGCTTTATCTAGTTCAAATTGCTGCCAAAGCTGTTTTAACAAATCATCACAAAATTGTGTACGGTTAGCAATCAGCTCAAAAACAGAATAATCAGAAAAATGCTGACGTTCCAATTTCTTCAAATTTTCACGCTGAATTTTGACCGCACTTGGCGTGAGTGGAGAATCGAAATGATAAGGAAAAAGCATAAGTATTCCACAAACAAAACAATTATAAAAAAAAGCCCACTATCGTAGGCTTTTAGCTGAATTTAAAGGTTATTCATTATACGTTGAATTCGGCCTTCCGCAATTTCTTCATCGCGGATTGTCATGACTTCACAACCGGTTTCGGTCACGACAATTTGGTGTTCATATTGCGCTGAATGGCTACGGTCTTTGGTTTTTACTGTCCAACCATCGCCCATAACGCGTACTTCTTTTTTACCCGCATTGATCATTGGCTCAATGGTGAATACCATGCCAGGTTTTAAAACTACACCACCATCATCAGCATAATAGTGTAATACTTGAGGTTCGCAGTGGAATTCAGTTCCCACGCCGTGGCCACAGTACTCACGTACCACGCTAAAGCCTTGGCTTTCAGTATATTTTTGTACCGCTTTACCAATTTCATTTAAACGAATACCAGGCTTAACCGTACGTAATCCCACATAAAGCGCTTCTTGTGCGGCTTCAACCAATTTTTGGCTACGAATATTGGTTTTACCCACGACATACATCTTAGAGTTGTCTCCGAAATAACCGTCTTTAATCACGGTCACATCAATATTGACAATATCGCCCTGTTTTAATTTTTTATCGTCGCTTGGAATACCATGGCAAACCACCTCATTTATAGAAATACAGGTTGCTTTCGGGAAACCATGATAATTTAAGCAAGCAGGAATCACTTTTTGTACATTCACCATGTAATCATGACAAATGCGATCCAATTCACCTGTGGTAACCCCTTCTTTTACATAAGGTTCGATCATAACCAAAACATCAGACGCTAATTTACACGCTTCACGTAACTTAACAAGTTCTTCTTCAGTTCTTAATGGAATGCCCATTATTTCTCCTTATTTAATTCTGATTTATTCGCATATAATAGCACTAATTCCGTGAAAAATCTTGAATGAATTAACAGGTTATTAGATAATACAAGGATTATTTTTAGGAAAGTGGGGATAGATATATGTCAGATTCAGATATGGCCGTACCGCTAACTTTTACTGATGCGGCAGCCAATAAAGTAAAAAGCTTAATTAGCGAAGAAGAAAACAACGAATTAAAATTACGCGTGTACATCACTGGTGGTGGCTGCAGCGGTTTCCAATATGGTTTTACCTTTGATGATAAAGTCAATGAAGGCGACCTGACGATTGAAAAAGCCGGTGTGCAATTAGTGATTGATCCAATGAGTTTACAATACTTAATTGGCGGCACCGTTGATTACACTGAAGGCTTGGAAGGTTCTCGTTTTGTGGTGAACAACCCAAATGCAACCAGCACCTGTGGTTGTGGTTCTTCATTCAGCATCTAATATGGATTTTCAATTTACCCATTATCTAGGCAATGTGCACGCCAAATGTTCAATGGAACACATTGCGCTAGCCAATTGGTTTAATTCAGAAGTGCGGTCAAATCCTCAAGCGTTTTTGACCGCACTTTCTGCCTGTGAGCAGATTAAAAATAATGATGAAGTCACGCTGATTGGTGCCGAATACACGCTTTTTATCAATACCGATGAAGTGATGATTCGCGCCAATAACCTTGCGATTGAAACAGATGAAATTTTAGAAGACGACTTCCATTATTATGATGAAGAAAGTATTGCCTTCTGCGGTACAACAGACTTCATCCACTTTCTTAATGCCTATTTTGAATTTATTGCTTAACCTCATTCTCTGAAGCTAACTATTATGTCGGAAACGGAAAACACCTCACCTGAACAACAAGAAACACAAGCGCCAGATAAGCGCCGTTCTTGTAAAATCTTTTTAGCTAAAGCAGCCTTTACTTTAGGGACGCTTGCCGTATTTTATGGTGGCTATTTAGACTGGCAAATTCGCTCAAAAATGGATGGCCAAATTTGGCGTTTACCGGCAGAAGTGTATAGTCGTTTAGAAAGCGTAAAACTTTCTGATAACCTTTCTTTTGACGAAGTCATTCAAATCTTACTCGATAACGAATACCGTCAAACGACTATGATTGCAGCACCGGGCGATTTTAAGCTCGAAGAGGATACCATCGTGTTACTTCGTCGTGCGTTCCCTTATCCCGATAAACCTGAACCACAACGTGTATTACGTTTACGTTTTACGGATAACAAACTTTCTCGTATTGAAGACTTGGTCAACGTAAAAGCCGTTGATGAATTCCGTCTTGCGCCTAAATTAATTGCAATGTTGGAATCAGATAATGAAGATCGTTTAGCCATTCCGTTACAGCAATACCCTCGCTTACTCATTGATGCCTTATTACTGACAGAGGATCGCCGTTTTTACGATCATAACGGGATTAACCCTGTCGGTATTATGCGTGCAATGATTGCCAATATAAGAGCGGGTCAAACGGTTCAAGGCGGCAGTACACTGACTCAGCAACTAGTTAAAAACTTGTTCTTATCGAGCGAACGTTCTATTACCCGTAAAGCCAATGAAGCGTTGATGTCATTAGTATTAGATTGGCGATATGATAAAAACCGTATCTTAGAAACCTATCTTAACGAAATTTACCTTGGTCAAAATGGTGATATCCAAATTCACGGTTTTGCATTGGCAAGCCAATTCTATTTTGGTCGTTCTATCCGTGAAATTAGCCTAGACCAAATTGCCCTTTTAGTTGGCATGGTAAAAGGACCATCCCTTTATAATCCATGGCGAAATCCACAATATGCACTCGATCGCCGAAATGTTGTGTTAAAACTGATGCTTGATCACCAAATGATTGGGGATGAGTTGTATGAGATGTTGAGTAAACGTCCATTAGGCGTGCAAGCTAAAGGTCAAATTTCTCGTAAATACCCTGCTTTCATTCAAACATTGCAAGCCGATCTTCGCCGTCAATTAGGGGAAAACAAAACCTCTGCGCTACTTGGTGCGCGTATTTTCTCCACCATGGATTTAAAACAACAGGAACAAGCTGAAAATGCTGTGCTGAATACGGTTAATCAATTACAAATACAAACTAAAAATCCACATTTAGAAGGCGCAATGATTGTCGCGGATTATCACTTGGGTGAAATACGTGCTGTTGTCGGTGGATTACAAACAGAATATGCTGGATTTAACCGAGCCTTAATGTCAAAACGTCAAATTGGTTCTTTGGTAAAACCATCCATTTATTTGACCGCACTGATGAATCCGGAACAATTTCGTTTAAATACTCCAATTCAAAACCAGCCAATCACGATTTATGTTAAAGGTAGCCAACCTTGGCAACCTCGTAACTACGATCGCAAATACAGCGGTTCGGTGATGTTGATGGATGCCCTTGCTCGCTCGCTGAATATTCCAACGGTAAATATTGGAATGAAAGTCGGTTTAAGCAAAGTGATCGATACGCAAAAAGCCATGGGATGGGATAATGTAACGATTCCAAAAGTGCCTGCAACCTTGCTTGGTTCTTATAGTATTTCACCTTATGATGTGACCAAACTCTATCAAACCATTGCAAATCAAGGTGGCAAAATTGAGTTAAGTACTATTCAAAGCATTGCCGATCGTCAAGGGAATATTATTTATGAACACAATACCGTGCCGGATCAAGTGGTGCCGAGAGAAGCAGCTTATCAAACCTTGTATGCAATGCAACAAACCGTAGAACGTGGTACCGCACGTAGCTTACAAAATGATTACGCGGATCTTCGCCTTGCAGGTAAAACAGGCACGACCAATGATGCCCGTGATACTTGGTTTGTCGGTATTGATGGTAAAAATGTCAGCACCATTTGGCTAGGTCGTGATGATAACGGTGAAACCAAATTGACGGGAGCCTCAGGTGCATTACAAATCTATAAAGATTATTTAAACCGTGTCGTTATTGAAAAACTGAAACTCGGTCAACCTTCTACGATTAAATGGGTTGGCATTAATGCTTACGGTAGTTGGAGCTGTGGTAGTAATCGAACAATTCCAGTTTGGGCAAATAAAGATCAAAACTTCTGTGCGTCTGCACAAACAACGAGTACGGCAACTGCTACCGCTGCACAAACTACGCAATCGCCACAACCTGAACAACCAGAATCACCAAAACCAGAAAGTGTATGGGATGTGTTAGATAATAAAGCGCCTGTTGAAGAAGCAGCACCCGCTCAATAAACTCGCTTATTTTTGACCGCACTTTTATATCTCCATAAAGCGCCTAACAAAGGCGCTTTATTCTTTTAAGCATACAATCACCCTCTAGACATTTCCAACTCTTGTGAATTTTTTGATCTCCATCACAAAAATTAAAATTATTTATTGTCATTTCACTGATATCAAAGGATAATTATAAATAGGAGTTAATTTGATTTTAGGTAATGAGGTAAATAGACGATGCTATTCCGTTCTATTCGATTTTTCTTTTTAATTTTTTCACTCGCCTTCTCTTCTTCACTCTTTGCGCAAGACAACTACCAACAGTGGGTTAATGATATTACGTCTCGCTTAGATAAAACGTCTCAACTTATCCAACAAGGCAATACAGATGACGCCCGTACTGAAGTGCAAATGGCTTATTTTGAAGTCTTTGAAAATCTAGAAGGTCCAATTCGTATCAATTTCTCAGCACAAAAAAGCTACCAAATGGAAGCGACTTTTGGCGAGATCCGTAAAATGATCAGTGAAGGCAGTTCACAACAAGAGATTCAGGCTAAAATCGATCAGCTCAAAAAAGAATTACAAGAAGTGTTGCCATCATTGATTGAAGGTCATCAGCTCAATGCCGATGGTCAACATGGTGTTTATGATAATCAAGAGATCGCCCCTTATTGGCAACAAAGTTTTAAAACTATTGATGATTTGCTCGCTCAAGGGCTTGAAGCGTATCAAAATGGTGATCTCGATAACGCAAAAAAATTGTTCCAGCAAGCGCAGTACGATGGCTATAAAAATTCAGAAATGGAAATGTCCATTCGCCAAAATCGCTCTGCAGAAACTTCAGCAGCGATTAATCAACAGTTTTACAACATCATTCGTTTAAGTGAACAAGCCGATCAAATCACAGAAATTGGCTATCAAAGTACGCAATTGTTACAAGATATTGAAGAAAACTTGCCTAACCTGCCAACGACACGTGAAGAACAAAATGTTCAATCCAATGCAGCACAGCAAGCAACAGATAATCAACAAGAGCAAGATTGGAATAAAATTAAACAAGAGATCAACCAACGTATTCAACAAGCTATTACGCTCTATCAACAAGGTGAAAGCAAAAAAGCAATTCTTTCCGTACAAGACACCTATTTCGACGTGTTTGAAAGTACAGGAATGGAAAACAAAGTGGGCTCCCGTGATAGTAACTTTAAAGCGGAACTTGAAGGCTACTTTACTCGTCTCGTCAGTTTAATGAAAGCTGATCAAGGCGATAAATTACAAGCGCAAGCAGATGGTCTAAACCAGAATTTAACTAAAGCAGTTGAAATGTTACAGGGTGAAGAACAAAGCGATTGGTCTATGTTCTTATATAGCCTTTTAATCATTCTTCGTGAAGGTTTAGAAGCCTTATTAATTGTTGCGGCTATTGTGACTTACTTAATTAAAAATAATCACCAAGATAAATTGCCGGTTATCCGTCAATCTGTTTATGTGGCATTAATTGCCAGTGTGATTACCGCATTTATCTTCCAACTTATCTTTGAAAATTCAGGTCAAAACCGCGAATTGCTCGAAGGCTTTACGATGATTTTTGCTGTAGTCATGCTGTTTATGATGAGTTACTGGTTATTGTCTAAAGTCGAAGCACAAAACTGGAAACGTTATTTAGAAGGTAAACTCTCTACGGCCCTCACTACAGGCTCACTCATTGGCTTATGGCTTACCAGCTTCTTAGCCGTATATCGTGAAGGGGCGGAAACCGTATTGTTCTACTATGCCCTCGTGGGTGATGCGAAAAGTGCGGTCAGTTTTATCTATCTTTTCGCAGGTATCATTGTCGGCGCAATTATTCTCACCATTTGCTACTTCGTGATGCGTTATACCGTGGTAAAACTACCACTTAAACCATTCTTTATGTTCACGGGTTCTTTCATGTATTTAATGGCCTTTGTATTCGCCGGCAAATCTGTTTTAGAACTCATTGAAGGCAAACTTTTCGAGCCAACGCTGATTAGCGGTGTGCCTGAAATTTCGTGGTTAGGTATTTATCCTTATATGGAAACCCTAATCCCACAAGCAATCTTACTCATCGCAGCCGTATTTGCTCTGTTCATTATGAAATATCAAAGCAAAAAAGCCGCGTAATACCCAACAATCCTTTAGGAGAAAAACAATGAAAAAAGCACTTTTAGCAACAGCATTATTTGCGGGTATTTTTACCGCGTCTACTGCAAACGCATTCCAAGAGTATCCAATCGGCGAAGCGGTAACCATGAATGAAATGGAAATTGCAGCGGTTTATCTCAAACCAATCGATATGGAACCACGTGGCATGGGTTTACCTGCTGCGAAATCAGATATTCACTTAGAAGCGGATATCCACGCAGTAAAAGGTAACAAAAATGGCTTTGGTGATGGTGAATGGATGCCTTACTTAACTATCAACTATACTTTAGTAAATGCTGATACTGGTGAAAAACAAGAAGGTACCTTCATGCCAATGGTAGCGGGTGACGGTCCTCACTATGGTGCAAACGTGAAAATGATGGGCGTGGGTAACTATAAATTAACTTACCACATCGACCCTCCATCAAAAGCAGGTATGCACCGTCATACCGACTCTGAAACGGGTGTAGGTCGTTGGTGGAAACCATTTGATGTAAGCTATGAATTCAAATTCACTGGCATCAAATAATCTCAGGTAAATCTTGATTTTACCGACTTGCCTTCCCTTGTTTGTCTGGGGAAGGCAATAGCATTTCATTTAACCTTAAAATATCGTCTGTTTTATCCTATTAAATGGTCAAACTATGAATTATTTTTTTACTTTCCTGCTTCAAGCACTTTTACCTTTTTCATTATTGCTCGGTGTTTATCACAGTAAACAATCCACTGTAAGTGCAAAAAAAATAATTTGGCTTAGCCTATTCGGTTTTATTGCCGGTATCGTACTGCGCCTTAGTTTACCTGCGGGACAAATAACCAATTTAATCGTCAATGCGGTGATATTGGCGCTATTGATTATCTTTGCCTTATGTTTAATTTTCGGCAAAGGTCGCTTACCTGCCTTTTGGCAAACGGTATTAATGCTCATCGCTGGAAGCTTCTGGGCAAAAGATCCTAACATTACTGCCCTCGTTTCTACTGATGTTATCAATACCGATTCGATCTTACATATAAGTGCTGTCATTTTTGCCTTTGTTTTTTGTTTATGCTTACAAGGCTGGATCGATTTACTTCTAAAACAAGCGGTAAAAACACAACAAAAATCAACCGCACTTTTAAAAGGTGCTATTAGCCTTCTCTTAGTTTGCTTGCTTGTTCCACTTATCGGTGAACTCTTATTAATTTTAATGAAACTTCAAGTACTTGAGCTTACCAAGCCTCGTTTAAGTTTTGTTGCGAAATCAGGCGAAATCACTCGTTGGTTAAATTACATCTGTGCCGCATTGCTCTTAGTTGTACTTGCCATCTTTTACGGCAAAATTCATTTATCACGCAAGCAACAAGTTAATGCCACACAAGAACCGATTGAAAAACGCCAAAAATTAGCTGCATTACGTACGTCCTCTCACTTACTTGGTTGGGGATATTTAGCTTTAGCAATTATTTTTGCTACACAACTTTATTGGGAACAAATTGCTTCTCGTCCACCACAACTTTCAGAAGCAATTCCTCTGACTTTAGATGAAAAGCAACAAGTTCATATTCCAATTGAGCAAGTAAAAGATGGCAAATTGCACCGTTTTGTTTGGATTGCTGATGATGGTAAAGCTGTACGTTTCTTTGTTATTAATCGTCAGCCAGACAAATTGAGTCTAGCCGCGGTATTTGATGCCTGCTTGCTTTGTGGTGACCAAGGTTATGTGATGGAAGGCAACCAAGTGGTTTGTGTTGGTTGTGGCGTACATATGTTTATTCCATCTATTGGTAAACCGGGTGGCTGTAATCCTGTACCGATTGAAGATTGGCAACAAACTGAGACTGAAATTCTCATTAATCGAACCGGCTTAGAAGAAGGGCTGAATTTATTTAGCACGATTGTTGAAATCGATGTAAAAGATCCTATTAGTGGCACCCAAATGAAAAACACTAAAACGGAGCACAAATACAATTATGAAGGTAAAACTTACTTCTTTGAAAGCGAGAAAAACCTCGATTCATTCCGTGATAACCCTGAAAAATATTTAGGTAAGGGGGAATAATGCTAGCAAGAATGTTATTCCAATCTTGGCGTTTTAGCATAAAACGTAAGTTTTTAGCAGTGGTGACTATTTTCTTGGCGGCTGGATTAGTCTCTGCACTATTGGCTGTTTCCATTGATATCGGCGACAAAATGGCGAAAGAACTAAAATCTTACGGTGCCAATATTTTAGTCGAACCTGCGAGTAATGCAGCCTTACCTGATGAGCTCAGTCACAACACAGATTTAAGTAGCCAAGATTTCCTCGATGAAAAAGAACTGCCGAATATTAAAGATATTTTCTGGCGAAATAACATTGTGGGATTTGCGCCATTATTAAGTGCAAATGTGAAAGCAGAAATTCTTTCTGATAAAACTCATGAAAAATCGACCACACTTGAACAAATTAATGTGCTTGGTACATTTTTCGATCACAACATTCCTGTACCAGATGAAGACGATTTCCATACTGGCCAAAAAATTATTAGTCCTTATTGGCATGTTGAAGGGGAATGGGTCAACGACCTTGAAACGCCTGAAGGTGAATTTATTCCTGCACTCATTGGTGAACAATTAGCGCAACGAACTGGTTTAAAACAAGGCGATAAGATCAAGCTCCACTATCAAAATGATAAACTTGATAATCAAAGTGCGGTTGAAATTACCGGGATTTTATCTACTGGGGGTGCTGAAGATAATCAATTAGTCATGCCACTCAGTGCTGTACAAAAATTACTGGGTTTAGAAGGGAAAATTCAATCAGTTAAAGTCTCTGCGCTTACCGTGCCTGAAAATGACCTTTCTCGTAAAGCACGTGCCAATACCGATGCATTGGATGCTGAAGAGTACGATCGTTGGTATTGTACAGCTTATGTTTCGTCTATTTCACATCAGTTAGAAGAAGCTATCTCTGGTGCCATTGTTCGCCCAATTTGGCAGGTTGCCGCATCAGAAGGTGTCGTCATTGGTAAAATCCAGTTATTGCTTGCTGTCGTGACTCTTGCTGCCTTAATCGCCGCTGCTATGGCATTGCCTCATTAATGAGTACTGGGATCATTGAGCGTTCAAAAGAAATTGGTCTGATGAAAGCCTTAGGTGCATACCAATGGCAAATCGCCTTATTATTTTATTGCGAAGCCATTATCAGTGCCTTAATTGGTGGTTCGCTTGGTTGTATTGCAGGTTGGGGCTTAGCAAGATTTATTGGTTCGGCCCTATTTGGCGTTCCACTAAGTTTTGCTTGGATTGTAATCCCTTGCGTATTGATGCTGTCTATTTTAATTGCTGTGGTGGGCACTTGGTTCCCAGCCCATCGTATTGCCAAACTTTACCCTGTGGAGGTGCTGTATGGCCGCCAATAAAAGTATGTTTTGGCGTTTAATCTTCCAAGCATTACGCCTACGTTTACAACGAGTATTTATTATCTTCTCTGCGTTGACTGTCGGTGCGTCTATTGTTACCGCAATGGCAGCGGTATATTTTGATATTAATACCAAAATGAGCCAAGAGCTCCGTACTTTTGGTGCAAACTTTTACATTGGTGCAGCTAATGGTGGTTTGATGAAAGAACGCCAATTAAAGCAAATTCTTCATCATGCGCCCGATAATTTCATCACGGCAGCCAGCCCTTATTTATATGGCGTTGCGCGAAGTGATTTAGAAAAAATCGTCATTATGGGCGTGTGGTTTGAAGATATGCGTGTGCTTGCGCCTTATTGGCAAATTACCGGCTCAGCTATTAATGTCAATTTTGACGATCGCAATGCCATGATTGGTAAAACCTTGGCGGAACGCCTTAATTTAGGTGTTGGAAGCAAATTAACTCTGTCTAAAAATGCCGTTGAAAAACATGAATTCACGATAAAAGGTATTGTTGAGGCAGGCGATGCCACAGACAACATGTTAATCGTTAGCTTAGAATTTGCACAAAGTTGGTTAGATAAAGAAGGATTGGCAAACAACGCCTTGCTCAATGTCAAAAATGAACAAGGTAACGTCGCACAATTTGCCCAAGACATTATGCAACGCCAACCCGATCTAACTGCTCGCCCAATTCGAAAAGTCTCAGCATCTGAAGGGCAGATTTTAGATAAAATTAAAGGATTGATGGGCTTAATCTCATTGGTCATTTTGATTCTCGCCACCCTTTGTGTGAACACCACGTTGATTGCGATTGTTGGTGAGCGAGCAAAAGAATTTGCACTACAAAAAGCCTTAGGCGCTAAACAAAGTGACATCATTAAACAGATTAGTACTGAGATTCTGATCATTGCACTTTGTGCTATTGTTGCGGGACTGATTCTCGGCTACATTTTGGCACAATTACTTGGATTAACCGTATTTAAATCTTACATTGATATGCGTCTACCGGTTATTCCTATTACTATCGTCTTATCGTTATTGGTTGCCTTTATTGCGGTGATTGTACCAACCAAACGAGCTTTAAATATTCAAACCGCAAATGTGTTGAAAGGGGAATAAAATGAGTGAATTTGTGATTGAAACGCAACATTTATATAAACGATTCGGGCAAGTCACTGCTTTAGAAGACATTAATATTCAAATTCGCCAAGGTGAATTTATTGCCATCATGGGGGCATCGGGTTCGGGTAAAACTACGCTCATGAATATTCTAACTGGCTTAGATACCGCCAGTGAAGGTAAAGTCATTTTAGATGGTGTCGATGCCGCACAACTGGATGAAATTGGTCGTCAGCGTTTTCGTGCAGAAAAAATTGGTTTAGTCTTCCAACAATTCCATTTAATTCCTTATTTAACCGCTCTTGAAAATGTAATGCTCGCACAGCACTATCATAGTGTGATTGATGAAGCGGCGGCTAAAGCGGTACTCGAACAAGTGGGATTAGGTCATCGTATTGATCACCGTCCAAGCCAACTTTCTGGAGGCGAACAACAACGGGTATGTATTGCTCGTGCATTAGTGAACCAACCTCCGGTTATTTTTGCCGATGAGCCTACGGGTAACCTAGACGAAAAAAATGAAGCACTTGTACTGGATTTACTACAAGAATTAAATCGCCAAGGTCGAACCATCGTCATGGTTACACACAATCCTGAATTGGGTGAGTTAACCGATCGTGTTATTTATCTCCATCACGGAAAATTTGTAAAAGAGGACATTCATGAAAAATAAATTCGTAAAATTACTCGCGATAAGTGCGGTCATTTTCGGCAGTATTTCTTGTAAAGACGAAGTCGCTGCAATTGGTCAAAAAGCACCAGATATTGCAGCCTATGATTTACAAGGTAAAGAAGTGAAACTTGATGATTGGAAAGGCACTCGCCTACTGACATTCTGGTCTGAAACCTGTGGTCGATGTGTCGCTGAGTTAAAAGAATTTGAAAAATTGGCTGAAGCTAATTCAAATAAAGTTCAGCTTATCGCTATTAACGTAGATGGTGATAAAGTGGATACCAAAGCCGTGGTCGCCAAACGTCAGCTTACGCTCCCGGTTATCAAAGACCAATTAAAAATCACAGCGGAACGCTATCAGCTTATCGGCACGCCAACAAGCTTTGTGATTACACCTGAAGGTAATATTCAGGCTAAATATGAAGGCGCGATTCCCGCAGAAGATTTAGATAAATTATTTAAAGGCTAGCCAAAATGCAAAAACGAATTTACTTACTCTCTATTTTTTTACCCGTTTTAGGCTTTTTATTTGCAACCCCTGCCCTTTCTGCCGAAGCTGACTTAATGAAAGCAGAAAAGATATATAAACGCTCTTGTGCTACTTGTCATGGGAAACAAGGCGAAAAACCAGCAATGGGTGAGTCTAAAATTATTAATCAACTAAAACCAGAAGAAATTTCAACCGCACTTTCAGAACGAAAAGCGGGAAATATTACAGGTGCAGGGAGTCCTGCAAAACAACGTTTAAGTGAACAAGATATTCATAATTTAAGTGAATATATTCAAACACTAAAATAGTTTTTGAAATTTTTTTAAACTAATTTTAGAATGTAAGGTCTTAGAAAGGGCTTAGTTTTTATAAGCTAAGAAATTTTTTATATATCAATAAAGGATTGTTTATGAACAAATTTACTAAAATCAGTGCAACTGCATTATTTGCATTATTCTTAACTGCTTGTGATAAACCAGCAGATAAACCGGCTCCAGCAAAACCTGAAACTACTCAGCCTGCGCCAGAAGCTAAACAAGAAGCAGCAAAACCAGCTGAAGCGACCCCCGCTCAAGAACAAGCTGACTACAACAAATTACTTGAATGGAACGCAAGCCAAGCGCAAGCTCAAATGGCTGCACAACAAACACTTCAATCTGATTTAACTGCTGCGGTTCAAGCAAAAGATGATAAAAAAATTGAAGAAGCAATCAAAACTTTCAACAAAACAGTTGAAGATACTATTGCAAGCTTAGATAAATTAGATATTACTGCGCCTTCAGTGAAAAGTATTAAAGATCAAAATAAAGAAGTGCTTGCATTATCAAGCGAATTATTAGTTGATCAATTAAACTTAGCAACTAAAGCACCAACTGAAGAACAAACTAAAGCTTACCAAGCTAAAGTTGAAAAACTACAAGCTGCAGTAGCTAAATTACAAAAAGACGGTGCTGATTTAGCACAAAAATTTGCACCTGCAGCACCAGCTGCTCCAGCTGCAAAATAATTAATCGTTAAGATGAAAAAAAACCTTACTGTAAAAAGTAAGGTTTTTTTATGCACTTATTTTAGTATTTTACTTTTCAACACATCTACAAATCGTTCTGTTGCCTCTTCCCAACGATCTAAATATAACGCAGGCTCAATCAACTCTAATTCATTCAATAAAAATGTATTGTCAATAATCGTTCCATCTACTCGTGCATAGACGGGCATTTCAGGCAATTTATGTAAAACATGGCATGCTGTTTCAATAATATGCTCATCAACCTCGACAGGGAAAATTTCAACTTTATATTGTGAATTCGCTCGCCATTCATTTTGAGGTGGCTGTCGGCGAATAGCATGACTAAATACACCATTGAAAAAAATCAAGCTAGTTTCACCATTTATTGCTACTTCAGGAATAAACGGCTGTAACACAACTTGCTCACCATACGCAGAAAGATTGGGTAACGCTTCACCTTGTTTGAGTTTTGTCACCAAATTACCACTCTGCCCTACAGCAGGTTTAATGACAAATTCAGGCCAATCTTGGCTTTCAAGTGCGGTCAACATTTCAGATGTTTTTGTTGAGCAAATAAGAGTAGGAATAACATTGACACCCCAATTCTGCAAATCACATAGATAGCCTTTATGGCTATTCCATAACATTAATTCAGTAGGATTGATGAATGCATTCTTATGCTGTTTAATCCATTGAGTAAATTCATCATAGAAATTTGCATAATCCCATGCTGCTAAAGGCAGAATAAAATGGCTATGTAATGTTTCTTGCCAAGGTAAAAATTGAGTAGAAATACCTTGATTAGAAAGTTGTATTTGTACAGGGATAAGATTTTGAGGGGCCGAAGGATAAGTTTTGCAAGTAGTGATCGTAAGCATGGTAAATAATGACTGGTTTGAGCATAAAGAAGATGCGCCAATCATTAAACTAGCGCATCGATTTCAATAATTATTTTACTTGAGCAAAATATTTTTCAAGACGACCTTTGTTCGTCATGGATTTCTTCTCAAGATCTTTCACCACTTTCTCTGCTTGTTCTTTGTTTGGTAGATTATCACCTACTTGAATCACACCATTCATATTCATCGAGCGGTGTACAGGGCAAGTATAAACATAAACGCCTTCTTTATCTAAAGTGATCGTAAGCTCCTGATCTTCTTCAGATTGGAATTTTTGTGCGCCTTCAGGAATTGCTTTGCTGTGCACAAAGTGGCTTTTATTTTCTGGACGAAATGTCACTGTATCACCTGGTTGTACTTTTAAATAACCCGGTTCAAAAACCATTGATCCTTCACTATTTGAATTTAACATTTTAATGTCATAATGAGCGGCTTGAGCAGCAAAACTTAAACCTAATAATGCTGCAAGTACGATTTTCTTCATTTTCATTTCCTTCTAAGAATGTGCTGATTTACGTTGTGGACGAACCACTGGCAAACCGGCACTACATTGCAATAATTCAACGTTTACACGATATAAACGATTAATGGTTTCTACTTGTAAAACATGATGAGCGTCGCCCACACCTTGCACTTTACCTTCACCAAGTAAAATCAACTCATCTGAAAATTGAGCAGCAAGACTTAAATCATGTAATACCATTATAGTAATCAGATTTTTCTGTTTCGTATAGGTGTAAACTTCTTCTAATAGATTAAGCTGATGATGCATATCTAACGCACTCACCGGCTCGTCCAACATTAAAATCTGTGGCTCACGTAATAAAACCTGAGCAAACATCACCATTTGACGCTGTCCACCACTGAGATTCAAAATATCACGATGGGCTAAATGACCAATACCTAATTGAGCCATAATACTTGCTGCTTCAGTGAGAAGCTCATCGCTCACTCGCATCGTTAGACTATCCATTCGTCCCAAAAGGACAACTTCAAGTGCGGTCAAGCTTGCATCTACCCGGCTATCTTGAGGCATATAGCCAATTGGTTTACGCCAATCCGCTAACTTCGTCCGTTCTAGCTGTTTGCCTTGATAGGTAATCATACCTTCATGTGGCAATTCACCAAAAATGGTTTTCAGCATGGAGGATTTCCCCGTGCCGTTTGGCCCAAGCACCGTATACACTTTGCCTTCCTCAAAACGAACATTAATGTGATCGGCTACGGTGAGTTCACCTCGTTTTACCGTAAGATTCTTTAATTCTAACATTATTGTCCCCTCTTGTTATTTAAAATAATCCAAAAGAAGAAAGGCACTCCAATAAAAGAGGTAACAATCCCCACTGGGAACAATGCTCCAGGGATAATAACTTTGGACAATACCGAAGAAAGGGATAAGAATGCTGCACCAACTAACATTGCGCCCGGTAAGAAGAAACGTTGATCTTCACCAAGTAACATTCGAGCAACATGTGGTGCAACTAAGCCAATAAAGCCAATCACGCCCACAAAACTAATTGCTGTCGCCGTCATCATTGCGACAAGAACTAAAACCTTGATACGTAATACTTGCAAATTGATCCCAAGACTCGCTGCACGATCTTCACCTAAACGAAGTGCGGTCAATTTCCAAAGCTCTTTTGAAAGTAATGCTACGCATATCGTCGTCACAACAGTAATGATGATTAAACTTTGCCACGTGGCTTTATTTAAGCTACCGAATAGCCAAAACAGAATTTGTTGCGAGACTTCGGGAGCCGAAATAAATTGTACTAATGAAAGTAAGGATTGAAAAATAAAGAGCAATGCAATCCCTACCAACACGAGCATTTCAGAATTAAAACGACGTTTAGACGCGAACAAGAAAAGAATCCCTGACGCAAGCATGGTCATGACAAACGCACCAATTGGCACTGCAACTTGTACCGGTAAACCAAAACTTCCGAAAGCAATCACAACAGAAGCCCCAAAACCTGCCGCAGCCGCAAGACCTAATGTATAAGGACTCGCCATAGGGTTATTTAATAAGGTTTGGATCTCTGCCCCACCTACAGCCAGTGTTGCCCCGACTACAAGCGCCATCAATGCCATAGGTAAACGTAAATTATGCACAATATTGTCTGTCATTTTATCGACTTCACCGATACCGAATAACGCATTCACAACTTCAGATACCGATAGCATCGCTGGGCCTGTCATCACGTCGAGAATAAGGCTAACCATGCCAATCACAAGAAAAGATAAAATAACAAACCAGCGTTTGCGTTCAAGCTTACGCTGGTTAGCCACAATATCTGCTACAACAGAATTGTTTTTCATTGATTAGTATTTCCCTTATTTGGTTTCTGGGAAAAGATAAATCGTACCTTCCGGGGTAACCGGTAAGTAGTTTTTATAGAAGTTTAAGTAAGTTTGTTGTGGATCTAAATCTTTAAACAGATCAGGATACGCCGCTTTAGCTACAAACTGAACTGAAGCACTGTCTGATAGAGTACGAGAGTTCGCATGATAGGCTGCGTAAACACGGTTGTTTTTTACTGCCGGTAATTCAGCCCAACCTGCACGATGTTTAAATGCGTTTAAACGACGTTCTGCTTCTGCTTTTTCAATACCAAAGCCCATTACCATACCATCTTGATTTTTCTTCAATTCAGTTTCACGGCCTGTAATAATAATCGCATCCGGTTTCGAGGCTAATACTTTTTCAGCAGCTAATGTACCCCATTTACCAATTTCTGCAGGAGCAACGTTTTCTGCGCCTACAAGGCTAATCATAGAGCCCCACATGCTTGAGAAGAATGTCATCCCTTGTTCAGCTGGGCCACCACGACCAAACTCGACATACACTTTTGGTTGTTTTGCTAATTTCGCATTTTTAACCGTCGTTTGAATATGTTCTACAATGTCTTTGTATTCTTTAGCCATTTTCGCGGCACGATCTTTCTGCCCCGTCAATTGACCAATAATTTCCGTTGATTTGATGTGTTTATCTAAGGTTTGAGCGTTGTAATCTAATACAACAATTGGAATACCCGCTTCATTGATAGCATCTAAATCAGATCCTAGCATTTCGTACTGCCAATCAGCTAAGACTAAAAGATCAGGTTTTAATGAAAGCACTTTTTCCACAGAGAACGTGCCTTCCTCTACTTCACCCACATCATCTAATTGATTTAATTTTGGCACCGCCTTGCTGAATAACTCCCAGCTTGCTGGTGCCCAAGAAGACTATACTTTCTTAGAAAAACCGACAACGTTATCTAACGCTTTGTCACCACCAACTGCCATATAATCTTGGTAATAGAAACCAAGTACCACACGTTTTGCCGGTAAATCTACAGTGACTTCACGATCAAGTATATCTTTTACTTTCACGGGATCAGCATTGGCAAAACCAGCACTTAAACCAAGAATAGTGGCAATCGCTAAAGTTGAAAAACGTTTTTTCATAAGAAAAATCTCCTAAGTAAAATTAAACAATTTAAATGATAATAATTATCGCCACGTATAGTAGCGAAAACGATTGCTAAATTCAACTCAGACGTTTAATTATTCTTCGTAAGCTTCGTCAGTTAATGTTTTTAAGAATGCCTCTAACGCATTAATCTCTTCATCTGTTAGCGGTTTGGCTTTTAAAACATCAGGATTAATGGTTTGAGCATATTCGGCTTTATCCCACGCTTTTCCTGTTTCAGGATTAATTTTACGATTAGGATTATTGAAACTGTCTTTAAATAACAAGACGGTTTTTAGATCACGGAAAACGCCGTTATGCATATAAGGTGCAATGACACTAATGTTACGCAATGTTGGCACTTTAAATTTACCTTTTTGTTTTTCATCGCCTTTCACCATCGGATTATCCAATAGTCCATTATCCACATAATCAGTCGCAAGTTTATTCAACTTAATTAACGCTTGGTTACTTGGCACGCCGATATTGTAATAGCGATAATTCGTAAAGGTTTCTTTTGCTGAATTCGCTTCACTTGATTGGTGGCAGTTACTGCAGTTTGTTCGTGTTTTATCAAAAAATAATGCCTTACCTTCGGCTTCAAGTGCGGTCAATTCTGCTTCACCTTTTAGAGTGCGATCATATTTTGAAGAGAATTGCGCAAATAATTCATGCTTTTCGAACTCCGCAATGGCTTTTTCCATAATGGCATAGATTTTGTCGGTATCTGCCCAAATGCTTTCACCATAAATATCCGTAATTGCCTTGTAATAAATTGAATTCGCTTTTAGACGTTCGACAATCGATTTTTTATCTGGCATGCCCATTTCTACAGGATTAACTGGTGGACCACCTGCTTGCTCGGCTAAATCTTTTGCACGACCATCCCAGAATTGCCCCCCCACATAATCTTGAATTTTTTCATCAAAATGAAAATCTGGTGAAAACATCGCATAAAGTGCCGTGTTGGCATTACGATTGCCATGAAGATGCGGATTATCCCCCTCAGAGACCATTTGATTTGCCGAATTTTTACGTTGATCCACAAAGGCGGTACCCGGGTTGTGACAAGTTGAACAGCTTTGTGTTTTATTAAAAGAAATCGATTTATCAAAAACAGAACTTCGCCCAATCCTTGATAATTCAATTCTTTTTCCTTAGCTTGATCAGCTAAGGAATAATTGCTTTGCATCAAAGGTGCAAACAATAAAATAGAAAGCCATTTTTTTTGCATCGTGTTCTCCAAATATTCAAATTATAGATAAAAAATAATCCAACAAAGCTTTGTTGGATTATAAAAGGAAAATAATTTTCTACAAGCCGGTTGCCATCTTAATGCGATCAGCAAACATACCAATACTCACGCCAAAATAGTTTGATTTATTCCAATCTAAAATTGTGCGGTAGTTATTGGAGACCAAGAATGCACGCCCAACTTCTTTATCAGGACGAACTAACCAAAGATCGGCTTGCGAAAGTGCGGTCAATTTATCTTGTTCTTGTTGGCTGAAGCTCGCTAAGGTGATACCTTTAGACTGCCAATCACTTAATGAACGTGCTTTGTTCTTCTCAATACCAGACAGCGATAAATCTAATGGTTGATTTAATGTGACTTCAACGCCCCAAGGCAATTTGTTATCCCAACCCACAGTGTGAAGATAATTTGCAATTGAAGCAAACGCATCAAATTGGTTATTCCAGATATCCTTCACGCCATCATTATTACCATCTGCTGCATAATTCAAGAATGCACTTGGCATAAATTGAGTTTGTCCCATTGCGCCCGCCCAAGAACCTAACATTCTGTGGCGTTGAATATGATCACGTTCTAACATTTTCATCGCATTCACAAATTCTTTACTGAATAAGGCTTCACGTCTACCATCAAAGGCTAATGTGGCTAAAGCTGAAAGTACATCATAGCTACCTTGGTAGTGACCAAAGCTACTTTCCATTCCCCATAGGGCAAGGATGTATTCCTGTTGAACACCATAACGTTGGCTTGCTTGTTGTAATGGCGCTTGTACTTCCCAATAACGCTCTTCGGCAATATCCACTTTATTTTGAGTCAGTACTTTATTCAGATAATTGGTTGTGCCGTTTGGATTGGGTAACTGTGGTTGATCTGCATTACGCTTGCTTCTACCCGCTTGGGCACGGTCTAAATCCACCGCCTTTTGCATATATTGAATATTATTTTGTGCATTCAATACAGAAGCAGACACGCCTTCAGCTGCCGCTTTACCTTTTAAGAACTGCACGTAATCATTAAAGTTATCTAAGGTTCTTGGCTTGCTGTAAACAGCGTTGCTACTTACCGATGGAATACTTTTGGTTGATGACGTTGTTGTACTGCTCGAACAACCGACTAATAAAAGTGCGGTCGATAACGCAGTCATTTTTAACGTTGAGATTAAATTCATTTCTTTTCCTTTTTTAATTATCAAAATATCGCATTATTTGCGTAAAAATTGGTTATAAACGGCTTTCAATAATGAGGTTGGTAATAAGCGAGAACCTGAACGCAAGGCAAAGGTGAATAGGCCAGAAAATAAGCCTTGAATACCTAAGCGGTGCTTCAATTTAAATAAACGCCATTCTGCTTTCGCTTGGTTTAAACCTCGACGACGCCCTACCATACCATTGCCTACGCGGGCATAAACTAAAATATCCGGCAAGTTTGCCACTTTTTGACCTTGTGCCACAAGCTTAATCCACAGGTAATAATCTTCCTGTAAATCTTCATATCCACCACAATTAATGACCGCACTTTTTTGATATGCCACCGTCATGTGATTGAAAGGACAACGTTTTTGCGTAAATTTAACGATATCTTGTGCTTCAGTCGGTACATTACGATATGCCACGATGTCTTGAATATTTTCGCCAAACTCAGCAATCTGCCCACCGAAAATAATCGTATCCGGATGTTGTTCAATAAACGCCACTTGTTTCGCAAAACGCTCAGGCACACAAATATCATCGGTATCCATACGGAAGACCCAATCGTGAGAACAATGTTTTAATCCTTCATTGAGCGCTTTGCCTAAGCCTAAGTTCTTTGGCAACTTCACTAAGTTTAAGGGTAATTTGGTTTCGAATTCAGAAACCACGGCTTCCAATTCTGGCGTTACCGCACCATCAAACACCAACACAATCTCATCTGCAGGATGGGTTTGAGCCACTAAACTTTCAAAACATTCTCTTAAATATTGTGGATTTTCCTTAATGTATAAGGACATTAAAACTGAAAATTTCATACTTCTCTATCTAATAAGTTATCTACATAAACCGTTTCAAATTAATTGCCAATTTAGGTGAAATTAAAACCACAAAGGCAATGACTAGCTGCTTAACACTTTTCGTTAATTTAAAAATTTCAAAATAGTAAAAAGCCGCTTTACGGGATAAATTCATAATATGTGGGTAAGCCAACATATATTGTGCGTTGATGGCAAAATTCTTTTCTTGCTCTGCCGTTTTCACATAATTTTCACGGATATAATCAATCGCTTTTTGCGTATTCGTCGTATCCGTTGATACGCTAGAACGCTTAGTATGGAAGGTACAATAAGTTAATGGTTCTGCTACTTTGTACGCTTTAAACGTTGGATCTTGCACAAGTTTCAGTAAGAAATCATAGTCTTCCAATGAACGAAGTGCGGTCGATAATCCACCGATTTTTAAAAATAGATCTTTTTTCACCCCAATCATCGGCATACCACCGATTTTATTCGCCAGTAAAATTCGCTCTACGCTAATCTCTTGAGGCTCAATCGGGTTGGTCACATAGCTAAAGCCTTCATTCACCATTTCACATTTAGCTGGATGATAAACAAAATTAACATCGGGATGCTCGGCAATAATATCCGCCAATTTTTGACATTTGTCGTTAGCAAAACGATCGTCATCATCAAGGAATAACAACCAATCATTATCGGCATTTCTTGCCCCGATATTACGGCTTTCTGCTGCACCTTGATTGGTTTCGTTACGAATCACTTTAACTGCAAATGGATATGCTTGTGTCACTTCAACAGGTTCTTTCGAGCAGTCGTCCACAATCACCACATCAAAATTATAGGTGGTTTGTTTGGTTAAACTTTCCAATAACGCAGGAATTTCTTCTTTTCGATTATAAGAAGGCACGATGATACTAAACATCTTTCGGCTCCTTTTGTTTAAATAAAATAAGTTGTTTACCGTGAGTGCCAAAAAGCGATAAGAACATCAACATCACGAACATAATGCCAGGGAAAGCAAAGGTGTCTGCTTTGATGTTACAAAATGCCAAAATCACAAAGGCAGAAAGAATAAATTTCCAGCTGCCATCAAACCAATTTAACGCTACTTTGCGCACAAAATAGAATGTCACGGCAAAACACACTAAGGCATAAGATACGCCACCATAAAGAATCTGACGTAAGAAACCGGAATCCGTATGACCATAATAACGGCCGACTTCCAACTGCCCTGTCATATACATGCCATCACCATAAATAAACTGTTTAAGCGTTGGCATGAACAGGTGGTTTTTCATCAATGTATCCGTTGACGAACTGACAAATCCTGCACCGTGTAATAAATTGATCACCGGTTCTAAAGCATGTGCCACATAAGGATTTTCTGGTAAGAAATACGCCAATAACAATACCAAAATAGCAAATGCAATGAGTGATGGAACATAACGCCATTTGAAATACACTAAAATGCTCACAACCGATAACAGAAGGAATGTACGTCCTGAAATTAATCCGATACATAGCATAAAAAACACTAAAATACTTGGAAGTGTATTATGTTTAGCGTTGTAAGCCAGTAAGAAATGCAACAGCATCAAATAGAATAAACTCAGTTGGAAAAAGGCGGTTGCGGTGATGTTATATAAGCGATATTCCTGCTCTGAACCATAAAAACGTGCGGGCAACACCGCATTGGTTGAAAGCAAGAAATCAATCATAAATGATACACCGAGTAAGCCAATCATACCAACAGCAAACTGCACTACCACACCAAGTTGTAAATCACGCACCACGTTCTGTTGACCATTTACATTGGCATAGAAAGCATTATAAAGTCCCACACCAAAGATAAATAAAATCAGCGCTTTCACATACATAATGATGACGGAAAAATCTCGTGTACCATTGACTAAAAGCGGAATCACGCTAAATGCAATCAGCCCAATGATAACGGCTAAACTATCCAATGGCACAGTGATACCTTGGGGTTTCTGTTTTTTAAGGTATTGATAAGCCAGTACAGCCAATGCTGCTAAACCCGCGACGAATGACATTCGTACAACATGAAATAGCCAAGGATCGTAAAGATAAAAAAGGTTAAAAAGTGCGGTCATTTTTACGTTATTTTCCTAAATTCTTTTTCACCGCTAAGATTTTTTTGAGCGGATATTTAATTAATTTCTTCACTAAATTATTGGATTTTGAACCACGAATCGCTTCCAAATTACTCACTAATTGTGGATTTTCAATCGCCACAAGTGGACGAACTACATTGTTATTAATCTGGAATTGGGTTTCAAATAATAAGAAATCATCAGCAAGCCAAAACGGTTTTTCTTGTTCGAGTTGGTTTAAAAATGCACGTGCCGCTGATTTTTTAATTAAGTATGCTACCGTGCCTGCAAAATAACTTTTATATGGATAAGCTACGGTGACATCACCAACTGTTTGACGTAAAAATGAGAAGGTTGTCGGATAATTAATTTCCAATTCCACATCATCAAATTCCGCAATTTTTGATTGCCCGATTAATACAATATCCGCATCGCATTTTTCGGTTAAAAGTGCGATCGTTTTTGGCGATAAATTAGCATTAAATAACGCATCATCTTCACAGACTAACGCATAGTCATTTTCCGTCACATTTTGATCTTCTACGATCTGGCGATAAACCGCTAAATGGCTTAATGTACAACCAATTTCGCCTTTTGTGACGTTGCGTCCATAATGCTGTTCAAACTTCGTTGGATTGAACACTTCAGCCAATTCTTCCCATTCTTTTTGCATAGTATTAATCGCTGAAAATACAGCAAAATCAGCGGTATCTGGTTGAGCAAAAAACAACTCACGACGCTGAACATCTTTATCTAGTGAAATCAAATATTTATTCATAATTATCTCAATTTAGTTTTTGCGTTATTTTGATTGCAACAAACGAAAATAGTTGCAAATTATACTAAAGAAATAGTCTGTTGGCATTGCTTTTAGCTCAGAGACAAAAAACAACCAAAAAAATAACCGCACTTTAATTGCTTAAAGCGCGGTTAATCCTAAATATGTTTTTCTTTCGATTAGAAAATTGCAACTGCTAAACCAACCACAACACTTAAAGAAAGCACTACAGCTAACATTGCATAACCAAAATCACTCATTTAAATTTCCCACTTGTTTAGTTAAAGATACCCCATTCTAACAATAAAGCGCGTTTTTTCAAAAATTTTTTATAATTTACTTAACCTATTTGGTGACAGTCTTTATAATGGGAAAAATTCTCCAGAGGCAAAATTATGGCAACAATTAAAGATGTCGCAAAAATGGCTGGCGTTTCCACCACCACTGTTTCACACGTAATTAATAAAACCCGTTTTGTAGCAAAAGAAACCGAAGAGGCGGTGATGCAAGCCATTAAAAGCTTGAAATACTCACCAAGTGCTGTTGCTCGGAGTTTGAAAGTCAACACGACAAAATCCATTGGGATGATTGTGACCACCAGTGAATCCCCTTATTTTGCTGAAATCATTCATGCCGTTGAAGATCATTGTTATCGTCAAGGTTATTCACTTTTTTTGTGTAATACACAAAATGATCCTGAAAAAATTAAAAATCACGTCGAAATGCTCGCCAAAAAACGTGTTGATGGTTTATTGGTGATGTGTTCTGAATATACGCAACATTCACTTGATGTGCTTTCAGGTTTCTCTTCCTTACCTATGGTGGTAATGGATTGGGGTCCTAATGCTGATACCGATATCATTGAAGATAATAGCTTTACCGGCGGTTATATTGCGACTAAGCACTTAATTGATTGTGGTCATAAAGCCATTGGTCTTATTGCGGGGGAATTGGATAAAACTACTGCAAGAACGCGTTATGAAGGTTTTGTGAAAGCCATGAATGAAGCCAATCTTCCAATTCATGAAAATTGGATTATGGAAGGTTTCTTCGAGCCAGAAGATGGTTACGAGTGTATGAATAAAATTCTCGTACAAGACAACCTGCCTACTGCCGTATTCTGTTGTAATGACGTGATGGCATTAGGGGCAATCTCTGCGATTACGGAAAAAGGTTTGCGCGTACCTGATGATATCTCGATTATTGGCTATGATAATATTCACTCATCACGTTTCTATGCACCGCCACTCACCACAATTCACCAATCGAAATCTCGTCTAGGTGCACAAGCGGTTAATCTTTTATTTGAGCGTATTGCAAATAAAGATAATGAGAATCACGAAAAACACCGAATTGCGATCCATCCTGAACTCGTCATTCGAAAATCAGTTCGCAACCTTAAATAAACATTAAACTTTTTGACCGCACTTTAAATTTCATCTAAAAAAGTGCGGTATTTTTTTACTTATTTTCAGCTTTTTTGATCTAATACAAGTTTTCGACGTATAGCATTTGATCCCAATACATATTTTTGATTATATCTCTCCTGGTTTTATTTTTTCTTTATCGGAGTTCATATGACTGATGAGTATCGCACTCTCCGCCATAATATTAATATGTTAGGGCGTTTTCTTGGAGAAACCATTAATGATGCGCAAGGCGAAGACATTCTTACCTTAATTGAAAATGTTCGCCAATTATCCAAACAATCTCGAGCGGGCGATAGCCAAGCACGTAAAACATTGTTGGATACTCTTTCCACCATTTCAAATGAAAATATTATTCCTGTAGCGCGTGCATTCAGCCATTTTCTTAACTTAACAAATATTGCTGAACAATACCAAACCGTCTCTCGCCAACATAAAGATTTACAATCTTCTAATCGCTCACTAAGTGCTTTATTTCAACGCTTAAAAGCATTAAATGTTTCAAAAGAAGAAGTTTACAAAACCGTTGAAAACTTGCTCATTGAGCTAGTATTAACGGCTCACCCAACCGAAACTACGCGTCGTTCTTTAGTGCATAAACACGTTGAAATCAATAAATGCTTAAGTAAATTAGAGCATGATGACTTAACACCTAAAGAACGCAGCATTATTGAACGCTTATTGCTTCGTTTGATTGCTGAAGCTTGGCATACCAATGAAATCCGTACTGTTCGCCCTACCCCATTCGATGAAGCCAAATGGGGCTACGCCATGATTGAGAACAGCCTATGGCAAGGAGTACCAGAATTCTTACGTCAACTAAATGAACACGCTCGTGAATTCTTAGGCTACGATTTACCGATAGGCTTACGTCCTGTCAGAATTTCTTCTTGGATGGGCGGTGACCGTGATGGTAACCCATTTGTTACTTCAAAAATTACTCAACAAGTCCTCTATCTTGCTCGTTGGAAAGCAGCGGATTTATTCTTAAATGACATCAAATCCCTTGCCGATGAATTATCTATGGTGAAATGCACGCCAGAATTTACCGCAAAATATGGTGAGCATTTAGAGCCTTATCGTTTTGTGGTCAAAGAACTTCGTGCAAAACTTATCGCCACCCTTGATTACTTTGAAGATAGCATGACAAATCGTCCACCACGCGTAAGCCAAGCGGATATCATCATGGAAGATAATCAACTTTGGGAACCGCTCTATGACTGCTATCAATCATTAATGGCGTGTGGCATGCGGATTATTGCCAATGGTTCATTATTAGATATTTTGCATCGCATTCGCTGTTTTGGTGTCACTCTTTCACAAATGGATATCCGTCAAGAAAGCACGCGTCATACCGATGCGATTGCTGAAATCACACGTTATCTTGGTATTGGTGATTATGCACAATGGAGCGAAGCAGAAAAACAATCTTTCTTGGTACGTGAATTAAATTCTCGCCGTCCATTAATTCCACCCCATTGGGAACCGTCTGCAGAAACCCAAGAAATTTTAGAGACTTGCAAAGTCATTGCACAACAAAAACAAGGCGTAATTGCTTGCTATATTATTTCCATGGCAAGAAGTGCCTCTGATGTGCTTGCTGTGCATTTATTATTAAAAGAAGCGGGCGTGCCTTATCACATTCCTGTCGTACCACTTTTTGAAACCTTAGATGACTTAGATGCCTCTGAAGGTGTCATGCGTCAATTGTTTAATATTGGTTGGTATCGTGGCGTGATTAACAATCATCAAATGGTGATGATTGGTTATTCTGACTCAGCCAAAGATGCGGGAATGATGGCAGCTTCATGGGCACAATATCGTGCACAAGAAGCATTAGTCAATTTAACCGAAGAACTGGGTATTGAACTCACTTTATTCCATGGTCGTGGAGGTACGATAGGTCGTGGTGGTGCACCTGCACATGCAGCATTACTTTCTCAGCCTCCACGTTCACTCAAAAATGGTTTACGTGTGACTGAACAAGGGGAAATGATACGCTTTAAACTTGGTTTACCTGAAGTTGCCGTTGAAACCTTTGATCTTTACGCGAGTGCAATTTTAGAAGCAAACCTACTTCCACCGCCTGAACCTAAGGCAGAATGGCGCACCGTCATGGATGAGCTTTCAGATACCTCATGCGATATTTACCGGAGTGTTGTTCGTGGCGATAAAGACTTCGTGCCTTATTTCCGCAGTGCTACACCAGAACAAGAACTGTCTAAACTGCCACTTGGATCTCGCCCTGCAAAACGTAATCCAAATGGTGGCGTAGAAAGCTTACGTGCCATTCCATGGATTTTTGCTTGGATGCAAAACCGTTTAATGTTGCCAGCATGGCTTGGTGCGGGTGCAGCAATTCAAAAAATTGTAGATGAAGGCAAAGGTCATATTATTGAAGAAATGTGTAAAGCGTGGCCATTCTTCTCTACTCGTGTAGGTATGTTAGAAATGGTGTTCAGTAAAACCGATACTTGGCTTTCAGAACAGTATGATCATAACTTGGTGAAAAAAGAACTTTGGTACTTAGGTGAAAATCTGCGTAATCAACTCAATGCAGATATTAAAACCGTGCTTTCGCTTTCTCACAAAGATGAATTAATGGCGGATTTGCCGTGGATCGCAGACTCTATTGCGTTACGTAATGTTTATACGGATCCGCTCAATCTCCTTCAAGTGGAATTGCTCCGTCGTTTCCGTGAATCGCCTGAAAACCGAAGCCATGATGTCGAAAAAGCCTTGATGATTACCATCACAGGTATTGCAGCAGGTATGCGAAATACGGGCTAGTTAGGGCAACTAAAAATAAGTGATCTGCCCCTCAAAAGTTGGACAGGTTAGTTAACTTAAATATTGAGCTCGATATTGCACCGGGCTCAATCCTTTGAAAGCAAGTTTAATTCGTTTTTGGTTGTAATACACTAAATATTCTTCAATTTCAGCCTGTAATTCAGTGATTGAATGATAAGTCCGTGAGTAAAAACACTCTGATTTTAATATTGCAAAAAAGCTTTCAATCACCGCATTATCGTAGTAATTTCCTCGGCGACTCATACTTTGAACCGCTTTACCCTCCAACATTTTCTCCCATTCCGCCGTGCTATACAATATACCTTGGTCACTATGAATAATCGGGCATTCTGTCGGTTTCCCATTCTTTGTTGTGCTAGATTGACTATCGGAATCTTTACTATACACCAATGCAGGGTTTAGGTTTAATAGTAATATTCACTTTTCAGCAAAGGCGAAGTAAACGGTCATCGCCGTTTAGGTGTGTTACTCGCTCGTGATATTTCTGTGGAAAAAGCATTGGAAAAAGTAGAACGAGCTTATGCGAAGTTGGATGTGAAATTATAAGATTTGCTTAACATAAATATCATTGAAAATACAAAAGTGCGGTCAATTTTTGAGTGGTTTTAAAACTCTTTGAAAATTGACCGCACTTTCAAACATTAAATTCTACGAATACTTTTTCATTAATTCATAAATTGGTTTTAATTGAGGCTCATTCTCTGTAGGTTTATAACTTTCAAGAATAGTTTCATCCTCATTTACTAAGTAATGCACATTTGCCCCTTTTTGAAACATAAGCTCTAAAACATCCAATCTCTCTGGGATATATCCAATCATAGATAAAGGGATTAAACTATCTTGATTCGGTAAATTAGGATTTGCTCCTGCTTTGAGCAACGCTATCGCCGCCTCAGCATTTTTACTCCGTAATGCATAATGCAAAGGAGTCATTCCATATATATCCTGAGCATTAATATCTATACCCTTATTAATTAGATAATTAATAACATCAGAGGATGGTTTATTTGAGTCAAATCCTAATAAGGCTTTATGCAACCAATTCCAACACTCTACAGGAGTTACTTCCATGATATTCCTTTCCTTATTTTGAAAAAGCTCTTCCAATAAAGTTAAATCACCAGAATCCATTGCATCTAAAATTTTTATGCCCATCTCTAACTTATTATTCATTTATTTTCCTCTTTCAAAGTTTTTCATATCACGAACAATTCGTTCAATATCATCTTTACCAGGCATCTCATTTCTATGACTTCGATTTTCAGACATATTTTCTAACCTAAATTTATTAGGTCTTGCATTTATATAATCATTAAATTGTTTTTGACTCCAATTTAATTCTTTAGCTGCAAGAGATAATCGTCTATGCTCCTATCCTGAATATTTTGTCTTAGGGTAATTATCATCTACACTTGTTTCACTATCAATCACTGAGTCTGCAAGATGCATATCTATTAAAAAGTGCAGTCAATTTTTGAGAAGTTTTAAAACTCTTTGAAAATTGACCGCACTTTTATTATCATTACCGACCTATCTACCAAACAGCGAAGCCCAAAATCCTTTTTTATTTTCAACTTTCTTTTGCTCTGCTTCTTCCATTCTTTGTTTGACATAATTTACCCAAACTTGATGAGGGGCATCAAAATCAAATGATTTCATAAACTCATAAGGAGTTTTATATTCTTCTAATGGATTTATATCAATCAATTCTTTGGGCGCTATAGGGCTATCAATACCCAAATCAAAACCGTGGATTGCTGCGATTTTGGCATACATTAAAACTTGCGGTTGCAAGTAAAAATCAAAATGTAAAAGTGTGTCTTTTGCTGCTCGTTTAGCAAGCTTAAGTTCAAGTAATTTATCTAAAGCCTCTTGCATTCCTTTTATATTTTTATCTGCTAGTGCCACATAAAATTCATGATCAGGAATGCGCTTTAAATCACTACGGTTTTTTTTCTCATCATTTAAGAACGTAAGTGCGCGTTCTTTTAATAATTGCCAATCGCCACTTAATGCCAATAAAGTGTTCGCATTAAAAAAAGGTCTGGTATCAGTTCGTTTATAGGGGACTGAAATATCCACAATTTCATCACGATGTTTAATCAGATAATCAATCAACTTTTGATTATCTGAAAGTAAGATCATGAAAAAGAAGTTAGTATTAAATCCATTATATGCCCATTGAAAATCATATTCAGACAGAATACCTAAGAAACCTGCAATAGAAGCATTTTCTTTAAATCCTGAAATATCATTTTCTAATAAATGCTTAGAGGCTAATGCACGATGAAAATCATTTAAATAATCAATTAAAGAAAAAACATTACCTGTAAAATTATCTATAGGAGCTAACGTTGAAAACAATTCTTTATAATTGAATTTAACATATTCCTCAACTCTAGCTAGAGTAAAATTCTTAGCTTCATAATAGGTTTTAGCAATCTCACTACCTAAAAACACTTTATATTTTTCCATATTTACACCTCTTACGACTAATTCTTATTAGGAATTCTAACTGGTAATAACACAACCTTACCATTTGATTTATCCACACCAGCTATAATTGTTTTAATTGATTTACCATTTTTTTCCGCATTTTTTATTGCTAACTTAGTCGGATCATTTTCAGATAATTCACGCAGAACTGCATTTATCCATTTACTAGACAATTGATTGGTACCTTTAGCTCCTTTAGAACTCACCTGAATTGCCCCATTAGTTTTTATTTGTTTACTATCAATAATGACTACTGAACCATCTTTGCCTACTAACACATGATCAAAGCCATTATTTGAGCCATATTTTCCGCCTTGTAATGGTTCATAACCTGATCGTTTTGCTAAATCATGAATTAACGACTCTGTTTTTCCGCCTTTAATATCACCATTTTTGACAATATCATCGATTAAAGCTTGCTCAGCTTTACTAGTCGCTTTTATTTCACAACTTGCTCCACAAACTTTAGTGGCATTGATAAATCCTTTATCAGTTGATACAGCGATATTATCAACTTCATTAATTACTCGATTCAAAACAGTGTGATTAACCACTCTATTTACTTGATTTTTAGTAAAATCAACCACACCGTTTTTCAGTGCACCCATTGGCTTAACTAACGCCAATCCCGCACCACTGAGAACCACTCCTCCAGTTGAAACACCTTTCATTTTGCCTTGGCGGTAACCTTGCATTTTACCCGCGAGTTTTGGATTTTCTTGAAGGGCACGCGCATAAGCCTCATCCCAATCTTTCAACGAGACCACAACATTATTATAGGTTTTCTCTGGATTTGAGATTGCTTCCCATAAAGACACAACAGTATCATCTAAATTGACAACCGCATCTGCTGTTTCCTTAACACTATCAAGTTGCCCTTGAGCTTCTGCAATCTCTAGGCCTTCTTGATATTCTTTAGCTTTATCTTCATCTCCATTGAATAAAACCTTGGCATACATTTCAATGTTTTGCTTACGCTCATCACTAGGATGAACGTCATCAGCCATGCTGTTATTCTCCACTGAATCTTTCGCTGTTTAGGTGTCTTACTCGCTCGTGATATTTCCGTAGAAAAAGCATTGGAAAAAGTAGAGCGTGCTTACGCGAAGTTGGATGTGAAATTATAAGGTTTTCTTAATATAAGCATATTTGAAAATACAAAAGCGCGGTCAATTTTTGAGAGGTTTTAAAACTCTTTGAAAATTGACTGCACTTTGTATCTAAAGATTTTAAATTATATGCTTTTCAAATGTTGAAAGGCATATAAATCTATCGCCCCAAAGCAATATATTTTGGGAAGATATTTCAATGCTCTTGTAACTTATACCCAAGGCTTAGCATACGGTTTGCAGTGTTTTTTTCGCCATTGAACACAAAGAGGTTTATCCCACATTATTGTATTTCCACAGACAGGTCCGCCCTCTAAGCACCATTCTTTTTTTCGAAGCAAAGATTTACTTTCAGATCATCACTTTCACCAATGACAAAATCCATACCACAATCTTCCATATCTTTTTTTCTTCTTACTAAGATATTTATATGCGGCTTTAGGATCTGAGCTTAAAAATAGCATGTTCTCATTATATAAACTCCAACCCAAATAAGGTAGCGCAGATTTAAATCAAACTAGTTATAAGAGCTACTATTTAAAAAATAAAATTTGTATAAGACAAACAATAATCCCTATAACAATACCTATTTTTATAGAAGGATTTCTAAGAAAATAAAAACCTTTTTCCTTTGTTGTATTTTTAAATAAATATTCATCATCAGAATGGATATATGTATCCTCTAAAGAGTTATATGTCTCCCCTTCATCTCCTCTAACTCTAGTACCATCATTTAACTTTTCAGCAATAGAAATTAGCTTTTCTATATGCTTATCATCCGTGGTATTAATGTAATATTCACCTTCAATACCTTCAGTATAAAAAATAGTAAAAGAAGGATCATTTTTATCATAATAGAATTCCAAAACTCCATTTTCATTTAACTCTTCCTTCATATTGAATTTTCTAAATAAAAACTCTCTAAACTTTTCTTTATTCATGATTAGTTTAGAAGAAATATCTTTTTTATCCGTATTAACTAAAGAAACATGATAAGCCATCATTTATCCTCTTTTTTACTGTTATTACTATTTATAATTGTAGTTGGTGCCGATATAGAAGCTCCTGCAAATGGTCGAATTGGATTATAATTAACCACGCCTTTTCCTCTCTCATAAATAATAGGGATAGACGTACTACCAAACCCAGACTCCCAACGATGGCGCGCGTTTCCTAACGCGTGCCAAAAACATCAATTTCGTTTGATTCAGATTTTCACTATTTTTATTAACAACTTCATTCAGTTTGTCTATTTTTAGTTAGATATAAGCACGTGTAAGGAGATGTGTGCTATCTGGCGGCAGATCTTGCCTTTAGAAAAGTACGGTCAATATTCAAGAGATTTTAAAATTCACTGAATATTGACCGCACTTTATATCTTTCAAATTCAAATTGTCATTTGAAAAATACTTACTATCTAATAAAAATACTAATTTCTGGATAAAAATTTATTGTTATAATCAAGTTATCAGATAACTTAAATGACAGAGAATCTCCATTTTCATCTAAATAAAGTTCTAATAGATCCTCTCTATAAAGATCAAATACAAGAATATCATTTCTGTAAAACCGAAGTCTTACAGAGTTTACAGTAATATCAAAACTCAAATTAACTTTCTCATCACCATGCTCAAACTTGAGAATCTGGATAACATCATCCATTTCACAATCGAACCCATAGATAGACATAAAATCATTACAACTTGGAATCACTAATTTAGTATTATTCATTTTAATTTCCTCCTTTGAATATTATAGTAGTAAGACGTCTAGAACCATCATTCATTATCTCAAAATGACTTTCAACTTTTCTAATCCCGAAAGGTCCTGCAATTATACCTTCTATAGCTTCAAACCTTTGATATTTCCCATCTGCATTTTTAGAATATGTATTTATTACACTATTTCTAATTGATAAGGCCTCATTTAACGATTTATTTATTATTTCTCTTCCATTTTTATCATTATAAATCCCTATTGAAGCTAATTGTTGTTGATTTTGTAATGCTCTAGGTGTGTTATGAGGAGCACTCTTAACGTTTCCAAATAAATAATTATATTTTTTATTATCTATTATCAACTTTGGTGCTACAACATAACGTTCATTTTGAGTTACTTTATTGTTTAACTCACTATTAAACTTAGCATTTTTCACTCCTAGATTTGCTACGTCTTTCGAATAATCTTTATTCTCACTATGTACGCTTGTTGCCTTAGGTTTATTTGGTTTCCCTCCCGAAACAGCATTCTCTGCTTGGAAAAATCTCATCACCTTAACAGCCAAAGCAATATGTTTTTCCACATCACTCTTACTGTTTTCTATAGCCTCAAGCGTTTTACTATTTTCTGATTGAACAAGCATATCAACACGTGAACGCTGATCTGCCGGGATTTTCGATAAGATACTACCTATCGCAATAGCCTGCTCTTCTGAAAAATCATTTGCAGCCATTAATAAACTTGGCACTACTTGTCGGCATGCTGCATCACAATCTGCAAGTAACTTATCTCGTTGCTTTTGGCTTAAATGTTCTAAATCACGGAGAACAACTTCAATATCTTCACCATTCAACAAACGTTGATAAGCACTATGAATATCGCCTTGAGTAAGCGCATTATTCTCCACCGCATCTTTCGCTGTTTTAGCTGCAATAATTGCCCCATCAGAGCTATCTGATAAAGTACCACCAGCAATACCTGCTGCTACCTGGCTTAAAGAAGATACCGTACGTTTTTCTTCTTCGCTGAGCTTTTCAGGTGATTTATTGTAAAGTGTCGAGGCAAGGAAATGAGCAGCCACCTCTCCGCCTGCTGCCCCTGCCGCACCAGCAGCAACATTACGGTTGCCCGCATAAGCCTCTACCGCGCCCCAAAGTGCATGAGCAGTCAAATTGAGCGCGGTATTCACATTGCCTTTTGCATCTGTTGTCGCTTTCTTAATTTGATTATTCACCGCAGGTGATAATCCTGAAGCCACCACTTCTGCTGCCGGTCTGCCGGCTAAAGCGGTGCTGATAACATTTAATGCTGAATCAATGACAAGACGTTGATTTCCACCTGTTTCCCATTCTTTGGCTTCGCGACTCGCTGTCTCAAAATTATCTCGTGCTTGTTTGACTAAAGCTTGGTTAATTTCGTTGTTGTTTTATGCCTTGGCTTTTTCTGCTTCTTCTAACGCAATTGCGGCTTCATTACGTTTCGCTTTCGCTTCTTCGCCAAATTTATTAGCAAGCAAACTTCCTGCTTCCGCGACATTTGGTCCAAATTTCTCTGTCACCTCACGTTGGAAATCAAGCTCTTTTTGAACATCATCTTTATTAAAACGATTCTCTAATTTGCCACTTTGACTTGGTGCACTCTCTGTAGTGATATCTGTTTTTATCGCAGCAATTTCTTCTTGTACCGTTTTGCCTGTACGTTTTAATTGCTCAGCTTCATCTTTAATAATGATATTTTGTGTATTAATACCACTTTTTGTTGTGCTAGATTGGCTATCGGAATCTTTACCATAGCCCATGCCATAAGAGAATTGGAGAGACTCCTTGCCTTCAGCCAATTTCTTAGTGTTCTCTTGTCCATCCACTCCTTTAGAATTAACGGTTGTATTGCCATTTTTATCGGTATAAAGCAGATTACCATCTTTATCCGTGGCTTGTTTTGTACTTTGAGCTACACTATTTTCACCAAATGGTGTTTTAAAGTTAGCTGACACACTGCCACTTACACCAAAACTGCTGCCACTATAATTTGAGTGATTTTCAATATCTGAATGAGTAATGCTGCCAGTGCTAAAATGGTTTTTACCATCTGCTTCTGCCTTTTGTGTAGAAGTAATCAATGCACCTTTAAGATCGGTATGCTTATTAACATTAATATCATAACCTTCATCTCCAGCATAAATTCCAGCTTGTTCATTCACGCTTGCATGATCAGCATTGATTTTTGATTTATTGAAACCACCACCTGCGGCAAAACCATAGCCTACTGTCACACTACCACTTGCATTCATTTGTTTACCATGGTAGCGAGATTTATCTTGCAAACTTTCGATATTCAGGTTTTCCGCATCTAATTCGACACCTTTACCTTTACCTTTAACTTGACTGCCCGCAAGAGTGACATCACCACCTGCATTAATCACGGTTTTACTTTGACTATCACCTACATGGCTAGCGATATAAGTAGTTTCATCACCATTACCGTAACCTTTTCCGTAATTACCGCTGAAAGTAGCCCAGCAGCTACACCACTGCCAACTTTAATAGCAACTCCTGCATTAAAACCACTCGATTTATTGGTGTTGCGCTCTTTGTGCGTTTGTTCGGCTGCCGTGATGTTGATGTCGTTCTCTGCCCCAAGAAGGTTCCTTGTTTACCGGACACATCCGAACCGTTAATGGTGATGTTGGATGCTTTGCCTGCCCCTGTAGCAACAATATTTACTTTGTCTCCGGCATTCACTTGAGATTTGGCCGCGGTTTTTCCTTCAGTATGCATACGTGATTCGCTCTTTTGTTGGCCGTAAGTTATTTGTAGTCCCACGACGGAATCCATATTTCTATTTTTCATCGCCTCTTGTCTGGCTCGATAGGCATCCATCGCCGAGTTCGTCGCCGCCATGGCGTTGACTCGGTCATTTTTGCTTTGACCGACGCGCTCAACGGATTTCATCGTCCCTTGCACGTCTTGTAAAGCAGACAGTATCGGAGAAGTAACGGCAAGGGTTACCCCTTTTTGCTCAAAGGTTTGTTTGGTGTGTAAATGCTTGAGTCTTCAGCTAAGTCATAATTGTGCCTGTGGCAGCAGATCTTGCCTTTAGAAAAGTGCGGTCAATATTCAAGAGATTTTAAAATTCACTGAATATTGACCGCACTTTTAAGCACCTTTGTTAATTACTGCCAAGGTTTAACATCAGGTCTGCTGTGTTTTCTTCGCCATTGGATACATATTGGACTATCCCACATTGTTTTTTCTTCACAGATCGGCCCACCTTCTAGATACCAACCTTTTTTCTCTAAACAAAGATTGACCTCCGGATTATCACTTTCACCAATGACAAAATCCATACCGCAATCCTTCATATCTTTTTTTCTTCTAGCAAGATATTTAGTTAAAACATCAGGATCTGAGTTCGGAAATAATGCTGTCTCATTATGTAGCTGCCAATGATCATGTGGTGGAAGTGGTTGAAACCATCCACTACAGCTTGTAAGCAATAAGATTGAGGGTATTAAGAATAAAAATCTTATTTTCATTTTATTTCTCCTTCTCTTTATTTAATTCAAAAATAGTTCTTTCATTACCCATTTTAAGATCTCTCTTCGTTCGATATCCATCAATAACGCATTGTCGTTGCCCTAAGCCATGGCAATTATGTACGGATAAACGTTCATCACTAAACATATCTACTGTTCGCTGTAACCAGCTTTTATTCAGATTATTTTCAGATGTTGTTGCAGGGTTTCCTCCCAATAAAATCGGCATACTACCTACTGGGTCACTAGTATGATTCTCAATCCGAATTGAACCATCTGAAGTGGTTCTTTCTTTACCCGTTTGCAATTGACTTAAATAGCCATCCGCTCTTGTTACATCTTCCGTGATAGTCTGCGTGAGCATGTTTAATACCGGTGCCAACCTCAACTCGAGCTATCGTGCCGGTGCTAAGGTCACTAATTGCCTGATAACCCTGTAAGGCAAGCACCGCGCTGGCGAGCGTCATCATAGGGGATAATAAAAAGTGCGGTTCAATTTTTACGCGTTTGATAAAACACTGCAAAATCTTACCGCACTTTGACGACGCTTAATGTTTATGTTTTGCACGCTATTCGCAAACAAAAACATAAGTGTTTTTTTCCTCCCACTCGACTTTACTATCTAACCCCAAATTCCTTTTCCTTTTTTCTTAAGCATTTGATTAATTCCAGGTTCGATTTTTCTCTTTCCTCTTCAGTATTTTCCGGTAAATATTTTGTTTCTTCATAACAAATATCCCGTATTTTTTTCTTCATCAGATAATTTAGTTGGAATGTTACCATTCCACCATCTGACAAGATAAGAATCTTGCTCTAAGCCGCAACCGGATAAAGTAAGAATATATATAATAGAGAGTGTAAGTTTTTTCATAAAAGAAATCATTATTAATACCTTTTTTCTTTCATACAGCTATCTACATATTCCATACGATCATAGTATCCTTCTTTTTCGTTAGGATATATTTCATAAGCCTTATCAAGACATTTTTTAATTGCACTCATCTTAGATTCGGAAGGACGAATACCATCATTCCAAAACCTAACCATGGGATCATTGACATCTGAAATACAAGAAGTCAGTAATATAAATAAAGGTATTAATATTTTTTTCATTTTCTTACTCATTATTTTATTGCTTGAGGCTTAACTTCAATTGGTAAAGACGGATTTGGATTATTTTTTGTTGGTTGCCACTTTTCCTTAAACTCTTCCCCCACGATGGCGCAAGCGTCTTCGCTTGTGCCTATTAACTAAAAGTGCGGTCACAAAATCCAAAGAATTTTGAACATTGGTTCTCCCAACATTTATGGGTAAAATTCGCAATGTTTTTATTAAACAGCACCAGCGTGGACGCTGGCGCTATCATTGGGGAATTTAATTTTGTTAGCATATTTCTTGAAATATCATCTATACTACCAGTATCCTTCTTGTTCCATGCAAGCTCTTGTATATGGAACTCTTTTCGAGCCATCAGGATCTATTGATTGAGGATACATTTCTTCAGATTTACGTATACATAGACTATATGCCTCCATTTCATTTTGAGATGGCATTACTCCGTTATTCCAAAATCTTTCAATGGGGTCATCAAATAACACTCCACAGCCAGATAAATAAAATATTAAAGGTAAAATAAAAATAACATAAAATATTTTATGCATTTATCCTCCTATTTAGGCTTAACTATTTGGGGTAGTGATGGATTATCATTTTCGTTTATAGGAACCCATTTCTTATTAAATTCTGCACTATATTTATTGGTAACTTTATTATCTTCAGATAACGACTATTCCCTTATCATTGATATACTAACCTTGTTCATTTATTAAGTGTGGATTAGGAACTTCCGCAAAATAACTACTGTGAGAATAAGTAAACCAAGTATTTTCCACTCCGCCTATCGGTTCATTACCTCCTACAATATATTTACTACGCAAACCAATTAATGGTGTTCTTCCCACAAAGTCGGTGTAATGCACTGCGGATTTTACTGTGCCGTTACTTGTTTTCTCTTGGTTATTTTTATCTAAATAGCGATAGCTTCCGTTAACATGTGCAAGTTGATTGGCGTAATCCTGCACATTCGTCCCCACGATGGCGCAAGCGTCCTCGCTTGTGCCTATCAACTAAAAGTGCGGTCACAAAATCCAAAGGATTTTGAACATTGGATCTCCCAACGTTTACGGGTAAAATTCGCAATGTTTTTATTAAACAGCACCAGCGTGGACGCTGGCGCTATCATTGGGGATAATAAAAAGTGCGGCTCAATTTTTACACGTTTGATAAAACACTGCAAAATCTTACCGCACTTTGACGACGCTTAACGTTTATGTTTTGCCCGCTATTCGCAAACAAAAACATAAGTGTTTTTTTCCTCCTACTCAACTTTGCTATCTAATCCCAAAATCCCTTTTCGTGTAAGCAGTTATTTAATTCCATGTCCGCTTTTTCCTTTTCTTCTTTAGTGTTTTCCGGTAAATATTTTGTTTCTTCAAAACAAATATCCCATATTTTTTCTTTTTTATCAGATAATTTAGTTGGAATGTTACCATTCCACCATCTGACAAGATAAGAATCTTGCTCTAAGCCGCAACCGGATAAAGTAAGAATATATATAATAGTTAATATGATTTTTTTCATAATTAATTACTCCGGTGTTACTATTTTAGGTAATGATGGATTTAAATTATTTTTTGTGGGTTGCCATTTATCATTAAACTCCTTGCGATATTCGTTGGCTACTTTATTTTTTTCTTCAACTTTATAACCTTTTTCATCAATATAGTCTCCTTTTTCATTGATAAGATCTTTATTAGGCACTTCCGCAAAATAACTACTATGTGAATAAGTAAACCAAGTATTTTCTACCCCTCCTGTCGGTTCATTACCGCCTACAATATATTTACTACGCAAACCAATTAATGGTGTTCTTCCCACAAAGTCGGTGTAATGCACTGCAGATTTTACTGTGCCGTTACTTGTTTTCTCTTGGTTATTTTTATCTAAATAGCGATAGCTTCCGTTAACATGTGCAAGTTGATTGGCGTAATCCTGCACATGTGTTGCCGTACCATAAAAACGCGATTCTCGAATCGGAATATTGGTTAAACCGTTTCTATTGGCATATTGTAACGCCACACTTGCTGTTAGACCGCCTCGGCTGTGATTACTAAGATCAATTTGATACTTGTTGTCTTTAGCATATTGGTAAAGTTTCACATTCGCTTTTTCTGCTGTCGTTAACGGCAATCTTCCCCCCCAATAAATCATTGGTTTTATCGTAGGCAGCATAAAGCAATTCCGAAATCAGGTTACTTGTAGGTCGGTTATAAACCACTGCAACACCTTCTTTATTAGTTTCCCATTTGTTCTGTTTTATCGCATTTTTTAATGCGTCATTTAAAGGATTCATAATACCGTTATTAGAAATGGTAATAACATTATTTGAATCACTTGGCTTCAATTCGGTAATATCAAAAATTTGACGTTTATTTCCTATTTCTGCCTTACCTTTTTCTGTCGGACGTTTTGACCCATCCTTATTGAAATTAGAGCAATACAGTGAATCTTGTTTACAAGTTGTTAACCAAATTTGTTCAGGTGCGGTAGCGGCTCTGACAACAGGGTCTGAAGCAACAGCTGTTCCGACGTATTTTGTTGCATCAGCATTGCCCCAACCTTGTAAACCTCCAAGTGCCAAATCTACATAAAAAGCAACTTTCTCAAGTTTATTTGCACTATTATCTAATGCCAGAGATTCATCAGTGTTATAGCCTGTTTTACCGTCTTCTCCGCGAGTATTTCTACGGATTTCAACGGCTTCAGCTCGTTTCTTATCTGCGATATTATACAGTTCTTTCTTAATATCTTGGCGGGTTCGGTCAAATTCTTGAGTCACATTTCTTTGTAAATCAATTTCTCTTTGAACCTCATCTTTATTAAAACGGTTCTCTAATTTACCACTTTGACTTTGAGCACTATCAAGCGTGATATCTGTTTTTATAGCAGAAATAGTTTCATTAACCGTTTTCCCGGTGAGAGACTCTTGTGTACTGGTATTACGAATTTCAATATTCTTTGTATTAATACCACTTTTTGTTGTGCTCGATTGGCTATCCTTGTCATAACCAAATCCAACGCTATGTGTTATTTCTACAGAATCCCATCCAGCTGCTAAAATTGGATTATCCGTTTTTACTGTAGTTTCTTTACCGTTCGCATCTCTATACAAAGGCTGGCCTTCCGCATTTTTAGCCTGAACGCCACTTTGTGCTTGACCATCTTTACCAAATGGTGTTTCAAAATTAGCCGATACACTACCACTCACACCAAAACTGCTGCCACTATGGTTTGAGTGATTCTCAATATCTGAATGAGTAAGGCTGCCAGTGCTAAAATGGTTTTTGCCATCCTCTTCTGCCTTTTGTGTAGAGGTAATCAATGCACCTTTAAGATCGGTATGCTTATTAACATTAATATCATAACCTTCATCTCCGGCATAAATTCCTGCCTGTTCATTCACACTCGCATGATCAGCATTGATTTTAGATTTATTGAAACTACCACCTGCGGCAAAACCATAGCCTACTGTCACACTACCACTTACATTCATTTGTTTACCATGGTAGCTAGATTTATCTTGCAAACTCTCGATATTCAAGTTTTCAGCATTAAGTTCTACTCGTTTGCCTTTTACTTGGCTACCAATAATATTGGCATCACCACCGGCTTGAATCACTGTTTTACTTTGGCTATCTCCCACATGACTAGCAACATAAGAGGTTTCATCACCATTACCGTAACCTTTTCCGTAATTACCGCCTACAGTAATACCTGCCGCTACGCCATTGCTGACTTTAACAGCAACACCAGCATTAAAACCACTTGACTTGTTGGTGCTACGCTCTTGATGGTTTTGTTCTGTGGCTTTGATATTTACTTGATTATCTGCAATCAATCTAGTGCCTTGTTTACCAGAAATATCCGAACCTTCAATATTAATGTTGGAATCCTTTCCTGCGCCTGTCGCCATAATATTCACTTTGCCGCCAGCATTAACTTGGGATTTATAGGCTGTTTTTCCTTCAGTATGCGTGCGAGATTCATTTTTTTGTTGGCCATAAGTTATTTGTACACCAATCACAGAATCTACATTTCCTGTGTCACTCATAAATTTTCCGACATCATTTGCAGCTTGTCCGACAGATTGAGCTGCCCGATAAGCATCAAAACCAGCATTAGCTGCTGCCATAGCATTCACACGACCATGCTTACTTGCACCTACTTGTCTAGTTGATTGCACTGCGCCTTGTACTGCTTGAACAGCAGAAATAACAGGAGAGGTAATAGCAATAGTTAAACCTTTTTGCTCAAATTTTTGTTTGGTATTGGTTTCATATTTATCATCTGCAGCTTTAATATCGACTTTTTTCGCCAGAATATTCACATCGCCGTCTTTGATTGCACTCACCTTACTAGCGGTTTGAGTATAAGTGTTTTCTGCAATCATCGTCGTATTGCCGTTTAAGCTGCCCACTTGGCTACCTTGTGCATAAAGCTTAGTCTGATCACTTTCCGTGGTTTGTTTTTGAGAACCAAAGGTTACTCCAATACCACCTCCCAACATGCCTGATTTTTTCTTACTATAATAATCATCAGAATAAACTCGGTTCTCAGCTTCGCGAATATCAATATTATTTGCTTTAATAACCAATCCATTTTCAGCTACAGCATTTGCCCCCTGAATATCGACATTACCATTATTCGAATGAATATAAATTTTATCTGCATCTAAGGTTGAGCCTTGAGCAATATCATAATTGTGATTATGGCGACGAGTTTCTCCTTTTGATTGGAATACACCACGTTTAGTCCATTTCGTCGCCTCCGACAAACTTTCTTGTTGGCGACTTTCACGAATATTAATATCTCCCTCTGAAAGCACGCTCATTGTGCCATTACTTACCGAAGAAACTCCGCTCATTTCAACAGAATTTTTACCCACAAAACGAGCATCGCCTTCAATATTAAACTCCGAACCAACTTCATTACGCTGTTCAAGTTTATAGTAATTATTGCTGTTTTTAATATAGTGCTGCTTATTTTCAGTTTCTACTGTACCAAGAGAAAGCTTGTTATTTGCGTGGAAATTTGCTTGACCTTTTACATCAACTTTCGCTCCTTTAAAAGTCATATCCTCTTTAGCGTGAAGTGATACTTGACCTTGATTATTTTTATCTCCTACATTAATAGAAGCCACTCTATTGATCGATTTATGTTTAAAACGATCATTATCTGCCGTTTCAGAAAGTGAGCTTTCAATATTAATAGTTTTTGCAATACCAACAAGATTATCCGTCGCATTTAATGCACCACCTAAATTATTAATGCGATTTTTTGCGAGCATATATAAATCTCGTCCCTGAAGTGTACCTCCAGTGTTTTCAATATTATTTGCACTCAAATGTGTTAAATTACGTCCAGAAATCACACCACTATTTTTTACGTCACCTTGCGTATCAATAATAACGTCATTTGCTGAAATCACAGCTCCTCTGCTATCAATATCTGCATTACGACCGACAACATAAACCTGTGGTGCAAGTACTTCTGTTTTCGTACCATCTTTTAACGTAACTTCACGTTTCACCATCCATACCATGTCTGAAGTGAGCTGTTTCATCTGCTCAGCCGTCAATGCTACACCAGGAATTAAATTAAGTTTCGTTGCATATTGCGCACCATTATCCATCAAGGCTTTATACTGTTCATAATCTGACGAATACCCCTGAAGGAAACGTCTGCCAGTAAGTTGATTAATTTGTTCATTAACTAAACGTTGTTCATAGAAACCATCCCCTAAACGTTTCAGAATATTTTTCGGGTCGTTATGAATCTGTTTAAACATATAGTCACTGCTAAGCCATTTTGATCTCTGTGTAAAACGCGGATCTGTTTCAACTAAAAACTGTCTAGATGCTGCAGGATTGATTTTATAAAGGCTTGCTTGCGGTAAATTAATATTAGGTAAATGAGTTTTAATACCAAGATCATCTTTGTTTTTAACCACACCAGAAGTTATCGAATCTAGATTCACACGATGCGCATTCAAATCCGTGTTTAAAGGTGTTTTTTCAGCTACAGAAACACCTTGGAAATCAGATTTGCCATCAACACTTACCCCTGTTTTTTCGACTGGTTCAGCAATTGTCAATAATTTCAAACCAAAACTAAAATCTTGGGTTGGATGAACATCAGTAAAATCACTATAATTATGATAGTGATGATGCCCCTTTCTACCGCGTTTACGTCTCACTTTATATTCTTGAACAAATTGACCTTCATCAGTGATATCAATCGTACCGTGTATATCATCATTATCTAATTTAGAAATTGCGCCACTTAAACGTTCATTTGTTGATTGAGTAAAGACCTTATCGTCGAGTAATAATTTTTGCCCTACAAAAATTTGACTTTGTTTATTATTCAGATCTTCACCTGAAAGGTGTAATTCTCCACCAATTAATATTTTTGCTGGATCCTGATGTTCTATTGTTGAAGTAGTAGTTGTTCTCGTATAGCGCCATTCTTTCCAACCAAATCCTTCTATACGTGTTCCATTGTTTAATTGGAAATATGAATTTGGATTACGACTACCATTATTCAGGTTATAATAGCCGTCAACACCACCTCGATAACGATGTGAATCACTTCCTAATGAATATTCATTAATCTGTTCTTTTTCTACTTTTTTACCTAATTTTAAGTGTAAATCTTGGTTTAAAAGATGATGTGTCTTAATCCAACCACTTCCTAAAGCTTCAATGGTCGCACTACCGTTATCAATGCTATTTGCATAACCAGTTGCTTGATTATTTTCATTTAACTGTCCACCAATATAGATATTACCTAAACTCATAATAAGTGAATGGTTACGGTTTACTAAATTACCGACACCTAAATCAAGTCTCTCACGAGCAGCAATAGTGGCTGCAGTTCCATCAGCATTCTCAAGATTATTTAAATTGTTTGCTTGAATTGCAAGGTGCCCTCCATAAATACGTGCCGTACCAATGTTATTTACATCATTGGCTTTAATCACTGTGGTATCGCCATCAATTAAGCCAAAGTTATTTAGCTTATTAGTTTGAATATGTGTATTTATTGAAGAAATTTCTGCATTAGCATTATTTTGAATAGTAGATCCTTCAACTGATGCTGAATTACCTACCACAAGGTTGGAGTTATTAACAAAATCACCTTTTGTTTTAAAAGTAAGATTATTGCCTACACCAAAGGTTTTATTTAGGGTAAAGCTATCATTTAACTCAATGCCTAAATCACCTTTTGTTCTAATCGAACCTTCATCCACTAATGTTTTGGCTTGTAATGTTGTGCCAATCACAGATTCAATTTTTCCTAGTGCATTATTTACAACTAAGGTCAAATTTGGATTTACAATATCAACTCGACCAGCCGATAAAATCTCACCTTTTTGATTATCAAGAGATTGATTAATTGTAAGATTTGCTGATTTTCCTACATAAATGCCGCCAGATTGGTTTTCAATATGATCCGCATTCATTACTAAATTAGCTGTTTGAATACCTTGGGTAGGAGTATCTTGTTTAGATTTTGTATTTTTATTATTTACATTTGTGACATTCAACACCAAACGATTTGTTGCACTGACTAAAGAACCTTTATCATCTTCAGCTTGGTTATCAAGTGCGGTAAAATTTAATGTTGAATTTGCACTTTGAATAATTCCACCTTTGTTATTTAAATCTGTACCATATAATGTTAAATCCTGAGCTGAAATTACACCTTGTGCATTATTTATTGCAGCAGAAGAAATCGATGCTGTTTTCGCTGAAATATCACCTTGTGTATTATTCAAATTTGGGGTTTGAATCGCTAAATCAGACTCTCCCTGAATCACCCCTTTAAGGTTATTTAAATCATTTGCAAGCAATGTCGCACGAGAAACCGATGAAATAATGCCATCTTGATTGTGTAAATTCTCTGTTTTTAACGATAATTGACCCTGGCTATAAACAATACCATGTTGATTATTAAATTGATTGACTGATAAATCCGCACGATTTCCAGCAATCAGTTTTCCATCTTCATTATTAACTTGCTGCGCAGTCAATAAAACTTGTCCACCTAACATTTCACCTTTCTGGTTATTTAATGTTGAGGTACTAATATCAAGGCTATTTTTCCCAAATAAATAACCAAATTGAGATTCAATATGTCCCGCATTCGTATTAAGTTTCACACCTTGGTTTGACCAAATCACACCTTGATTGTTTTGAATTAACGGACTTTGAATAGAGATCAAACCTTCAGCAGCAATCTTCCCTTCAGTATTATCTAACCCTTTTTTCAAATTCAATGAAAAGGCTTCTTTACCACGTTGAATCCAGCTACTCTTCTTATTATTAAGTTGTGCAGTATCTATCACAAAATGCCCTGCATTTAGGTTAGCATTCTCCGCTAGAATAGCGTTTGGACTGATTAATGTGGTATCCCCCTCACTGTATAATGTTGCTTGCTTCAAATTTAAAGGTGAGTAAGTAGATTGGAAAGCAATACTATCAGCTGTTGATTGACTTTCAGATAAATCAAGGGTATCTGCTTTAGCATTAATTTGACCACTCGCTCGATGCTTAGCTTTAGATGAAATAGACTTTTCAGCTGAGAGTGTAATACTAGCACCTTGGGCACTTTGACTATCTAATGAACGAGTCTCACCTTGTGTAGTTTCTTGAGCAGTTACACCTGCGGCAATTAATGCACCTTTACTAGCCTCAATATTCTTCGCTTGGTAAGCAACATTACCCTTCACTACAGTTTCACCTGTTTGAGTGAGATTATCCTTAGCTTGAACTGAGATCCCACCCTGACGCGAAACAATCGAACCATGTTGTGCCACATTAGCTTGAGAGCGTAATGAAACATTACCTTGCTTAGTTTCAATTTTACCTGTATTTTCAATGGATTTTTTGGCGTTAATATCGGCTTGTTGCGTTGAGCTGATAGTGCCAGTATTGATAACTTTTCCTTGGCTATCAATCTTCACATCACCTGCAGCAGCACCAATATGCCCCGCATTACGTACACCAAGCCCCTAACCATTGTCCACTAAATGAATTTTCTCTGCATACATTCCACCTAACTGACCCACATCTACACTGTAAACTTGAGCTTGGTCATTTGTGCTCTCTAAAGTGCGGTCCGTTTCATTCGTATTTTTATCACCAACATAAACCACTGAATCATTGGTACGGTCAACTTTGTTTTTACCTGTGGTAACCTTAACTTTATTACCCCACACACCACCTTTGATTTCAGCCTTATCTGCAATAATATCGGTGTAATCGGCTTTAGAGGTATCCATCCCCTTTTGACCTACAGAGACCTTACCTCCCTGTACGCGATAGCCTTTCAACTCGCCATTTTCTACTTCTGCTTTACCGGTTGTTAGCGTGGTACGTCCAGCATTAATCACACCGCAGCCATCACATTGGATACCACTTGGGTTAGCAATGACGACATCTGCTTTTTTACCAGCCACTTCTACATAACCTTTTAAACGGCTTGGGTTAGCAGAGTTTACCTCGTTAAGAATGACTTTCGCTTCACCGCGAGCAAGATTCGGGTTACCTTGCACCCAGCCCGCCATTTACGTTTGTGCCGCTTTACGAGCATTGTTTAACACAGCGCCTTTTTCTGCCACATCAAATTGTGAATATTGGTTACGTGATACCCCTCCTGCACTTGGTGTTTGAATATTTACTTGCGGTAAACCATTCGCTGTTTGAAGCACCGTCGGTTGTTGATTACCTGGTGCTGATTTATCGGCTCGAATGGCCATATCTTCAGCTTGAACTGAAGGTGAAAGGAACACAAAGCCTAATGCCAGCATTAAGCTAAAATGGATAGGGTTGAGAGAGAGTGCGGTTGAAAACAACCCTGTTTTTTCTTGTTCTGAGCTCACATTTTCACTTTGTGCTTTACCTTGAGATTTTGCCAACTCAGATACCACCACTAGCTGGTTTAATATACGGCTAAAAATCACTTTATAATGACGTTTATTCATTTTTTAATTTCCTTTAAGCTTTAAATCTAAAATCTTGTTTAGTTTTAATTCATTCACTAATCTGAAAGCATAAGCATTAAAAACGGTAGCCCACATTAAACCCGGTTGTCACATGACTGGTTCTAAATCCTTCCGGCTTTTTAATTGGAACACCTACGAAATAATCATAGTTAATGCCCCATAATTTACCGCGAAGTCCAATTACGCCCCCCATTAAGCTATCACCAATTTGAAGCTCTTCTTGGCTAGAGTGCACTTTACCTCGGTCAATCCCTAAATAAAGCTCATGTCCCTTATTGGCGATATTCCAACCTAATTCATTTCGCCATAACCAACCTTTTTCACCGGAAAGTGATAGCTCGCCATCAAACCCTCGCACGGTATAACGACCACCAATACTAAATTTATCTTGTTGTGTTAAAGGTGTGCCGTTCCATTGTCCATTCCAGCTGGTGTTAAAGCGGAAAGGTTGATTGCCGATAGTGAAAGGATAGGTAAAATCAACGCCTGCAGTAAAAATCTGCATGCGGGAAGTCCCTTCACCAAACGCTTCTTCCGGAGCGGGTAAGGATTTATTCCCACCCGTACCACGTTTATAGTTCGCAAACAGTTGTAACACTGTTTCACCAATGTATTGAGTGTGATTAAGCCCCACTTCCCAACCAGCTATTCGACGACGTTGCACTTCAATTTCGGTGTCATTGATATAGTTATGGGATTTTTTCGTCCATAACGCGGCATTCACATAGGTTTTGTGAAGACTTCCACGAGATAATAAGCGACTTAAGTTCGCTTTCATTTGTTGGCTTTCACCTGAATAGGTATAAGACTCAAACGCGCCCGCTACCGTTTGGTGATAAGAATATTTTGAACCGGAAAGGATTAAGAGATAGTTCTTCCAAGGAATAGAATAATAGAGACTAATATTTTTACTACCATAATCCCCTTCTGCATCATCGCTATTACGCTTAAAGGTGCGTGTGCCACTGATATAGAACATATCATTAAGTGTTAACACATTATCCCAAGAAAACGTGGCTGAACCCTGTAAACGACCAGTAGATTTACTGCCTGAGTCATCTAACCCTAAGGTTAAATGAAAAGGTAAGCGTTGCTTATAAGCAATCACCACGTCTGTTTCACCTACCGCATCAGTTGGCACAAGCTCCATATTCGCATCAGCACTCGGTACGCGTTTTAAGTTTTCTAAACCTTGTTCAATATTGCGAATATTTAATATATCCCCCTGCGCCATTGGCATGGCAAACCATAAGGTGCCACGGGTGGCAAACGGAATCGCACTTTGGTCTTGTAATTGAATACGGCCTACTTTACCCGGAATCAGGGTTAACACGAGCATGCCTGAACGCAAATCCTGCGGCTCCACCACCACTCGCGTGGTGACATAACCCAAATCAATTAAACGATTTTGAATACGGCGAAGTAATACGTTAATCCCCTCAGAGCCAATACAGGCAGGCAGCGCAAAATCACGCTCAGCATAAACTGACTTTAACGCCCAAGAGAATCGACTTGGTTGGATTAATTTAAGGGAAGAGGCTGATGAATTTTCTGCTTCAGCTTGATAATCGGTCAGCACCAATTGATTGATAGGAAAGCATTGTGATTCATTCTGAGGGAAGCTAAGCGAAGCCTCTTTTTCACCCTCTAAACGCACATTCGCGGATTGCGTTTACTGCGCTAAAATGGCGGCATCTTGTTCCGCTTGTTGCTTTTGTTGTTGGGCATCAATTTGTTTTTCTATCATTAGTATTTGGCGAGCCTGGCGCTGCCAAAACAAAAGGTGAAATAAATAATAAACTAGAAAGAAAAGCGCGTGGTAAGTTCTTCATTATACTGCAGAGATTAAGTTGTTGATAAATTTGCAATATGATACTAAGAGCTGTTTAAAAAATCTACAAATTTTATATTTTCAATACAAAAAGTGCGGTTAATTTTGAGAGATTTAAAACACTTTGAAAATTGACCGCACTTTGTATCTGGTTAAAGCGTATTCTGTTTAAAATACTTTTGTATTATTTATCCCCAAGGCTTAGGCATCAGGTTTGTTGTGTTTTTTCACCATTGGATACATATTGGCCTATTCCACATTGTTCTTTCTTCACAAATTGACCTCCTTCCAGATACTATCCCTTACTTTCCAAGCAAAGAATATCATTGAAGTATTCTGATCTGACCCCTCCCACCTTTAGGGAAAAGTAGAGAGGTCTATGCTTAATGTGGATTATAAGATTCGCCTACCATAATCCTGTTCGGATCAGTTTGATAATTTTCAAACGAAATTGATAAGAGTAGGACATAATCTGCACCTCAAATTAGGTGTCCAGGTTTTGGGGTGCAGATCACTTTTTGTTTTGTGTTTCTTGCAGTATCATACGCACAATTTACTTGATGAAGGAAAACCTAATGACAACTGATATTCAAAAACTTGATCCCGATGCAGCGATTGATCTTGCTTATGATATTTTCTTAGAAATGGCGGGCGAAAATCTCGATCCTGCAGATATTATGCTATTCAACCTGCAATTTGAAGATCGTGGTGCGGTTGAGTTTGTCGAAACGGCAGATGATTGGGAACAAGAAATTGGGGTATTAATCGATCCTGACGCTTTTGCTGAAGTTTGGGTGGGATTAGTGAATGAGAAAGATGAAATGGATGATGTGTTTGCAAAATTCTTAATTTCACACCAAGAAGAAGATCGTGAATTCCACGTTATTTGGAAAAAATAACTACCCTTCTCGCACATATCAATTCACAAACTAAAACCGGTTTAATTTAACATTAAACCGGTTTTTGCTTAACAGATTCGTGGTAAAGGTTCGTTACGCGGTAAGTCTAACAAGCGACTTTGACCGAAAAGCCCAACAGCACGAACTTTCCCATCAGTCGTTACCTCGCCGATTACGGCCGCATTTTCACCTAATGGATGGCAACGAAGCGCGGTCAGAATTTCAGCTGTTTTTTCTTTATCCGCCACAATCACTAATTTACCTTCATTAGCAAAATTTAACGCATCTAAACCGAGTAATTCGCAAATACCGCGTACTTCCTGACGAATTGGTAATACCGTTTCATCAATTTGAATCCCTACTTTCTGAGCCTGTGCAAATTCATGCAGTACTGCATTCACACCACCACGGGTCGCATCGCGCACGGCTTTCACCCCTTCAATCGGACGAATACAATCAATAAGCGGGGCAAGCACAGCACAATCACTGCGTAAGTCCGTTTGAATACCAAGATTTTCGCGTAAATTCAAAATGGTTGCACCATGATCACCCAAAGTACCACTCACGATAATCTGATCACCTGGTTGAATGCGATGTACACCCCAGTCGAGTCCGTTTGGAATCACACCAATGCCTGCCGTATTGATAAACACTTTATCTATCGCGCCTTTTTGTACCACTTTGGTATCACCGGTTACCACTTGAATACCGGCTGACTGGCAGGCTTTTGCCATAGATTGAATCAATTTTTTTAAAGTTTCTAATGGTAAGCCTTCTTCCAGAATAAACCCACAGGATAAATATTTTGGTACGGCACCACATACCGCTACATCGTTAGCGGTACCACACACGGCGAGTTTACCAATATCACCACCCGGGAAAAAAATCGGATCAATCACAAAACTATCGGTAGAAAATGACAGAGTCCCACCTAAAGCATTCAACTCTTGTAAAGCAATGCGAGCCTGATCTTCGCCTTGTGAAAGTATTGGGTTATCAAATGCCTCGACAAAATAATCGCGGATCAACTCTTGCATTGTGGCACCACCATTTCCGTGTGCCATTGTAATAAAATCAGTCATTGCTTTATTCCCGTCTGTATTGATAATAGGCCGCACATGCCCCTTCGGAAGACACCATCAACGCACCATAAGCATTGTCTGGATTACATTTTTTAGCAAATAATGGGCAATCAGCCGGCTTACATTTGCCGATTAATACATCACCACAGCGAGAATCTGGATCATCAGCAACTTGGTGTGGCTGACAAGCAAAATACGCTTCTGCATCAAAGCATTGATAATCATCTGTCAGTTCTACGCCAGACTCTGCAATTTCGCCCAATCCACGCCATTCGCTGCTGGCTTTCAAGCGGAATACTTCACTGATTGCCTGTTGAGCCAACATATTGCCATGCTGGTGTACAATGCGTTTATACTGGTTTTCCACTTCACAGCGTTGTTCAGCAATCTGTGTTACCAACATTAAAATTGCTTGTAGGATATCTAAAGGTTCAAAACCAGTGATCACAAAAGGCTTATGATAGGTGTCACACAATTCTTGGTAAGGTTCAGAACCAATTACCATGCTGACATGACCGGGCGCAATAAAGCCGTCAATTTTGACTTGTCCTTGCGACAATAAGCTGTGTAATGTCGGGATGATAGTAATATTTTGGCATACCACAAAAAAGTTTTTTACCTGTTGTTTTTTCGCTTGTTGCAAGGTAATTGCGGCACTTGGCATAGTCGTTTCAAAACCAAGTGAAAAGAACACCACTTTTTTGTCTGGATTATTTGATGCGATATTCAATGCATCAAGCGGTGAATAAACAATTCGAACATCTGCGCCCTGTGCTTTGGCTTCTAATAATGAGCCTAAACGTCCGCGTACTCGCATGGCATCACCGAAAGTACAAAAAATGACTTCTGGGCGACGAGCAATCTCAATACAAACATCAATTCGCCCCATCGGTAAGACACATACTGGGCAGCCTGGACCGTGAATAAACTCAATACTTTTGGGTAATAGACGATCTAGTCCAAATTTAAAAATGGTATGCGTATGTCCGCCGCAGACCTCCATTAGATATAACGGATTTTCTGGCGTAAAGTGCGGTTGTTTTTCCATTATTTTTTGTAGTCGCTGCAACAGACTTTTTGCCAGTTCAGGATCACGAAACTCATCAACAAACTGCATTTGATGCTCCTATCGTTCTTGCGCTTTTAACCAGTCTAGCCACTGCTGTAATCCTTCTCCACTTTGAGAAGACAATTGGATGACCTGAATTGTTGGATTCACTTGTTTTGCATAAGCAATACATTTTTCCACATCAAAATTTAAGTACGGCAGTAAATCAACTTTATTTAAAATCATTAATTTAGAAGCCGCAAACATATGCGGATATTTTAGCGGTTTATCTTCACCTTCTGTCACGGATAAGATCACCACTTTGGCGTGCTCGCCTAAATCAAATTCTGATGGGCAGACTAGGTTTCCGACATTTTCAATAAACATCAGACTATTTTCCTGTGGCTGCAATTTCACTAATGCATTACCAATCATTTGTGCATCTAAGTGACATCCTTTACCTGTATTGACTTGAATTGCCGGCACACCGGTTTGACGAATACGATCCGCATCGTTTTCTGTTTGCTGATCCCCTTCGATCACATAACAAGGATAGTCATTTTTTAATGCATTTAACGTAGTCGTCAATAAGGTTGTTTTGCCTGAACCAGGACTTGAAACAAGATTAAGTGCCAAAATATGCTGATTGGCAAAAAAACGACGATTCATATCGGCTAATTGATTATTTGCGCCGAGAATATCTTGCTCTACTTTCAGCAATCGTTGTTGAGTTTCATCTTGTTGTGGAGAGTCTGGCATACGGAAGGAGGAGTGAGAAAAATTAGGCAGTTTTGTTGCATGTTGCGCATTGGAATCATGATGAACATGCGGTAATTCTCCGATTCTGACTTGGTCTGGATGGCCACAGCCACAGGTTGTACACATAAGTCACCTCAATAATTTTTCGTTTATTCTGTAAATACTTAGAATCTATGGTAATTCACATGCGTTAGAATACCATATTCTCTATCTTAAATATATTCTTTGAAGAGAGATAAATACATACTATCAAGTAGTTAGCGTATTTTATATTCAAAAGATCAGGTTAAATTTGCCAATTTAGACGTCTTGCTATTTTACGGCAATTTCTTTCACTCTAAATTCGGTACCACTTCGACGTTGTAAACATGCACTGTGACAATGTGGACAGCAATCTTGATAGGCTTCAATCTCAACTTCCTTTTGACATTGCCAGCACCATGCAATCGCAGGTAAATGAATAAAATGTAACTGACAGTTTTCAGCAACGGTATCTTTGCGCATAATTTCAAAGCAAAATTCTATCGCACTTTGCTCGACACAAGACAGTGCCCCAATTTCTAGCCAAATATCTGTCACTTCATGGATTTCATGCTTTTTCTGTTGTTGATCAATAATTTCCATAATATTCTGACAGAGAGACATCTCATGCATGATTTTCTCCTTAAAATAAAAAAGCAGTCTGTTCCAATTCTACTCTTTTTTGATGTTTATTTTCAGCTTTCCTATGTTTCGCTGTTCGATATTTAAACATTATTTGAAAAATTTTTACTGGTACTCGTGCTAGACATCATTTTAGCGGCACAAAATTAATGCCACTGTGCTCCAATAAAGTGTTCATTAAATCATTATTTTGCTCAAAGTGACTACATTTGCCTTTGAGCTGAATTAAGCGAATTCGTAAATGAGCCAATTCATGGATCCGTTTTGACACTTCTCGAATATGTCGATCTAGCAGCTCATTGATTTCTCTTTCCTGCTCTTGAGTAGCACATTGAGGATTGAGCAACATTTTGATTTCTTTTAGTGAAATATCCAAACTACGGCAATAACAAATAAAAGAAAGTTGTTTCAAATGCTCTTCCGTATAAACGCGAAAATTACCGCTCGTTCGCTTGGCGGGTTCGATTAATCCTTGCTTTTCATAGAAACGTACGGCTTCCACCGTACAGCCAACGATATTGGCTAATTGACCAATTTTCATTTTTTATTAAATTACACTTGACTCTGAAGTTACTTCATATTTTACACTTTATCACAGTATTCACATGTTAGAAAAGGAGAACTTCCATGAAAAAAACAGCATTGTTTATTACTGCACTATTCGGTGCTTCACTCGCTAATGCGCATAATGTTTGGTTGGAGCCTGTTAAGGATGCAAAAGGGCAATATGTGGTTAAATTTGGTCATGAGGAAACTGAAACCTATCCTCAAAGCAAATTAAAAGCAGTACGCCTACTCGATGCTAAGGGCCAATTGCAAAATGCCACAGTGAACTTTAAGGAAGGCGAAGCACACTTTGCCGCACCTGATGCAGCCATCGCATTTATTCGCTTTGATAATGGTGTTTGGTCAAAATTACCAAGCGGTAAATATGTCGAAAAAACCAAACAACAAGCACCTGAAGCTGTACTTAGTGTTAACCCGATCAAATTCGGTAAAGCAATTTTACACTGGGATGCTCAAGCAAATAAATCACACAACATGGATTATGAATTAATCCCTCAAAGTGAACCAAAAGCAGGACAACCACTCGATATTCTCGTGTTAGTAAAAGGTAAACCTGTACAGGGCATCAAAGTAGGTTTAGGCGAAGATCACCCATTCAACTTAACCAATGAAAAAGGTATCGCACAATTCACCCCTAAAGCGGGTTATAACAAAGTTTGGGCTGAATTTGACGAGCCAGTTAAAGAAAACCCTGACTATACCGAACGCAGTGTTGAATATATGCTGACTTTTGATGCGAAATAATGAAAAGAGTTGTATTTTTAACCGCACTTTTCACCTTGCTGTGCGCGCCATCAGCATTGGCTCATAGTTTGCATGTTTTTGCACAATATGATGGACGCACAGTCTCTGGCAAAGCCTATTATTCCGATATGACTCCAGCGGCAGAAACCTATATGGAGATTTTGCAAGCTGGCCAGGACTCCCCTCTATTGGAAGGCAAAACAGATCGAGATGGGCAATTTGCCTATCCTATCAATACCACTGCCGAAGGTGCCATTAAAGTAGTGATAGAAGGTGAAGAAGGACATCGAGCCTCAATTGTTGCCAACAGAGTATCTGCGCAAGCCACTAATAACAATGACAATGCATTGATGTTGGTCCGCGAAGATATTTCTAAATTAAAAGACAAAATTTACCTACACGATATTATTGGTGGTATCGGTTATATTGTTGGCATTTTCGGCTTATGGGCATTGATTAGAGCCTCAAAGATGACACGTGCATCGCAATCTAAGGAAAGATAATATGCATTTATCGGAAGGTGTGTTGCATACACCCGTATTGCTTGGTGGTGCAGCTGTTGCATTAGCCTGCGTAATGATTGGTCTTAAACGTCTTAATTCGCAACAATTGCCGCTAACGGCATTGTTTGCCGCTGCTTTTTTTGTTGCAGGTACCATTCATGTACCAGTTGGCATTGGCAGCGTGCATCTCATCTTAAACGGCATGGCCGGCCTGTTTCTCGGGTGGGCCGTTTTCCCTGCTTTTTTAATCGCATTGGTATTACAAGCCCTGCTCTTTTCCTTCGGGGGATTTGCTGTATTAGGTGTCAATTTATGCATAATGGCATTACCTGCCCTTTTTGTACATTGGCTATTTGCAAAAAGACTTGAAAATGACAATTCCCGTCGAACTCAAATTACTGCAGGTATTGGTGCTGGCCTGATCGGCGTTGGCGGCTCAGCCTTGCTCGCCTCTTTAGTCTTAGCTCTAGATGGTGGTAAAGCTTACAGCGATCTGATCATGCTGCTGGTAATATCACATATTCCTGTGTTTATTATCGACAGTATCGTCAGTGTCGGGGTGGTCTTATTGTTAAACAAAATGTATCCAACAGCACTCAGTGTGGTGAAATGAATTTTCTTGCTATTTTTCAACCGCACTTACGATTAATTTATGTGTTTTTGTGTGGACTTATCGTCAGCACAATGACACATATTTCAACGCTTATTAGCCTTAATCTGATCGTATTCAGCGGATTACTTATTACGCTAATTCGCTATCAAAAATCCCTTGCCGGTTATTTCAAATATTGGCTGAAACTAAATCTCTTTACTCTACTCGTTTGGTTAACCTTAAGCTGGAAAATCACCGAACAAGGCTTAACATTAAATCCAATGGGCATTCAGCTCGCGCTACTCATCACGCTACGTTTCAATTTAATTTTAAGCTTAACTCGCCTCTTGTTAATTGATATGAACGAGAGCCTTTTATTGCAAGCATTGTGTCGTTTGCCATTACCTGAAAAACTACTTCACCTCTTTGTTCTCACTGTGCGCTATATTTCAGTGTTCAGTGAAGTACATAAAAAGATGGATATGGCAATGCGCGCGCGCGGATACCAGCCAAAACTTAACGGCAGAACCTTATTTATCGCCGCGCAACGTGTGGCATTATTATTAATTCATGCTCTCGTTAAAGCAGAAAAAACAGAAATGGCGCTAAAAGCCCGTGGTTTTCAGCTGCATGATGTGAAAAAAACACAGGATAAATCTTGATGAACGTCCTTGAAGTCAAACAATTACAGATCATGCGCGACCAACGCATGATTATTGATAACCTTTCTTTTGAACTCCCTGAAGGTCATCGCCTTTTTTTACAAGGTGATATTGGTTGTGGGAAATCAACCCTATTACACTGCCTATTAGGCTTTATCCCATACCAACAAGGAGAGATTAGCTGGTTCGACAACACCTGCCGCCAAGAAAAAGATTTTGTACCACTACGTGGAAAGGTCGGCATCTGTTTCCAACACGCGAGCGATCAACTTTTTGGTCCAACCGTACTTGATGATGTGGCATTTGGTCCACTTAATCAGGGCTTGAACAGAAATGAAGCCTATCAAATTGCATTACAGCAACTAGAACGTCTAAATATTGTTAGGTTAAAAGATCGCTCAGTAAATACCTTATCTGGCGGTGAACAGAATTTTACTGCGCTAGCCGGTGTTCTGGCGATGCAGCCAAAAGTATTGCTGTTAGATGAACCAACCAATGGACTGGATGCAAAAAATATCGCCAAACTGACTGCACTTTTACGTGAACTACAGTTACCGATGCTTATTGCCTCACATGATTTACGCTTTAGTGAAACACTTGCGGATTCCTGTTTGTCTTTAGCCACAGATAATGATAGCTAAATGCATTCATAATGCGTAAGAAAATAATTCAATAAAAAACGGGCGAACCATTAAGTTCACCCGTAATTCATTTATGACGATAATCAAGCCACAAGTGCGGTTTCTTTTAAGCGATTTTTTAATCTCGCGTATTCAGTTACCACATAGCGTTCAGCCCAGGCTTGGTCTTCGATTTTATCAATACGAACCGCACTGTATTTGTATTCCGGTGTTCTAGAACCCGGGTTCAAATGTTCAGCGGTTAATTCGTTACATTTACCGATCCACCATTGATAGGTCATATAACAAGCGCCTTTGTTTGTACGAGTGCTCACATCTGCACGAGAAATAACTCTACCACGAGAAGAAGCAATCCAAACCAAGTCGTTGTTTTTAATACCCAACTCTTTGGCGTCTTGATCGTTCATTTGTACGAATCCCGGTTCATCCGCAAGTGCCGCAAGTGCACGGCAGTTACCAGTCATTGAACGGCAAGAATAGTGACCCACTTCACGTACTGTAGAAAGTATCAATGGGAATTCTTCAGAGAGATCTTCCATTGGTGGTTCCCAGTCGCAAGCAAAGAACTCAGCTTTGCCGTTTGGACGGTCGAAGATTTGGCCTTTATACAAATATTGCGTACCTTGATCTTCAGGGCCCTCATCAGTACATGGCCATTGGATATAACCCATGCCTTCCATTTTTTCGTAGGTTGCCCCTTTGTAAATTGGGCAAAGTGAACGAAGTTCATCCCAAATTTCTTTGGTATTGTTATAGTGCATTGGGTAGCCCATTGCTGTAGCAAGTTCGCTAATAATTACCCAGTCATCCTTGACATCGCCAGTTGGCTCAACGGCTTTATAGAAACGTTGGAAACCACGGTCAGCGGCACTATACACACCTTCATGTTCAGCACAAGAAGTCGCAGGTAATAAAATATCTGCTTCTGCGGCTGTTTGAGTCATGAAGATATCTTGAACGATAAGAAGTTCAACTTTCTCGAAGGCTTCTTTAACAGCATTAATATCAGGCTCAGTTTGTAATGTATCTTCACCCATAATATAGAATGCTTTAATTTTATCTTCCATGATCGCTTCAGGTACTTCACTCAACGGCACACCTGGTTTGGTTGGAATAGATGGCACGCCCCAAGCTTTCGCAAATTTTGCATTAATTTCTGGATCAGCAAAACTTTGATAGCCTGGTAATGTGTTGAATAACGCGCCCATATCGCACGCACCCTGTACGTTGTTTTGTCCACGCACTGGGTTTACCCCAACATTTGGTTTACCTAAGTTACCGGTAAGCATTGCCAAGCTTGCTAATGCACGCACGGTTTCTACACCTTGACGGAATTGGCAAACGCCCATACCCCATAAGATAGTAGCGGTTTCCGCTTTCGCATAAGTGCGGGCAATTTCACGTAACATTTCAGGTTCAATACCAGTGATATGTTGAGTGGATTCCGGTGTATAAGCTTTCACGGTTTCATAGAACGCATCGAAGTTTTCGGTGTGTTCATCAATAAATTTTTGATCTTGTAATCCTTCTTCTAAAATCACATTCATCATGGCATTCAAGAATGCGACGTTAGACCCGTTAGCAAGCGGCGCATAAATATCCGCAATACGGGCTGTTTCGATTTTACGAGGGTCACAAACAATGATTTTCGCCCCTTTTGCTTTGGCGTGGTTAATCCGACGCGCCACAATAGGGTGTGAAGTGGAGGCATTATAGCCAAAAATAAATACGCATTTGGTATCTTCAATCTCAACAATTGAGTTAGACATTGCGCCGTTACCGACCGATTTGAGCAGACCTGTTACAGAAGGGCCGTGTCACACGCGCGCACAACAGTCAATGTTGTTATTTCCTAATACCGCACGGGCGAATTTTTGCATCACGAAGTTCACTTCGTTACCTGGTCCACGGGAAGAGCCCGTTACCATAATCGATTCGTTACCGTACTTTTCTTTGATTTCACTAAGACGTTTTGCTGTGTAAGAAATCGCTTCTTCCCAGCTCACTGGTGTGAATGGTTCGCCACGTTTGTAGCGGATCATCGGTTGAGTTAGGCGAGGAGTCAGGATTTTTGTGTCATGCACAAAGTCCCAGCCATAATATCCTTTTAGGCATAGCTCCCCTTCGTTTGTTTTGCCGTTTGCACCTTCAGCTCCCACAATTTTATTGTTTTCCACCAAAAGATGGATTTTACAACCTGAGGCACAATACGGACATACGGTAATTACTTTTTTAATAGCCATAGTAACGTCCTTATTTTAGATACAACACGAGGTTAGAGATAGAATTAGAATAATTAATTCTGGGTATATATTACACCCAAAATCAGCTTATAGTCTTACAAAAAACATGGATTTTTTGATATAAAACAGGTTTTCGTAATATTTTTAAATATGTTTAGAAAATCACCCTCACTTTTTCTACAAAACAGGAATCTCTTCAAGCGATCTTCCCTCTTTTAAAAAATCATACATAAATTGCACAGACTCTTTTACGCTTTCTGTCATTGGAAAACCAAAAGAAACCAGATCAGGTTGAAGCCCCACAAAAACAATTTGTTTAATATCTTGTTCCAGTTGCTCGATAAGGTAATTGAGCGGCATATTATGCGTACTCATGAAAAACATTTCCGCAATGCTCTCTTTTTCAATGATTCGAATTTTGCCTGGTGCTAATTCCATATCAGCCGCATCGAAAATTAAAAGCAAATCAGGTTTCATGTCTCGCACAATATGTGCAACATTTTCTGGTGCTGAGCCACCGTCAAGTGCGGTCCAATTTGGCAATGGATTTTCACTCAATAATTGATAGAGATAAGGCCCTGCGCCATCATCACCCATCATGCTGTTGCCAACGGTTAAGATCACATTATTCGTCACGACGTTTCACCATAATATACATCACAGGTTCACGCTGAATTGATGCTAACGTATCCATGAGGATTTCGACCCACTCTTGATGTTCTGGGGTGAAATTGGCTTTGTTTTCATCCATCGCTTTCGCCAATAAATTGACATGGCTAGAATCAATCACTATTTCACCGAATCGCATTAAACCTGCAAATTTACGTTTCGCATCTCCTTCCGGAAAGCTATCTACAAAACGTTGATAAGCATCGTAGTCACAAACCAGTAATTTTTTAAAACAATCAATTACGCCAACATGGTGACCAATCGCCAAAGAGTAATACATCACCTGTTTTGCTTGCTCTGGCACTTGTTCATCGTTTTCGACGAAACGCTCGTTTAATAAATAGAAAAAGACTTTCGTTGTCATAACATTCCCATTTTTATAGGGGCAATCACTTGCCCCATTATTAATTATCCCGAAAACGGCATACTAATCGCATGCAAACGATTGACGATTTCGCTTAAACGCGGATCGGCTTCACGTTCTAGGTATTCACCTAAACGTACACCAAATGGCACTTTATCATTTTCTGTCATCATTGCCATAAATTGGTTAGCGATGTTGCCGCCTTGACGATAACCAGCAAGACGACGTGCTTCACGTTCAAGACTAATACGCAAATCTAACGGAATGGTTGGGAAACGCAATTTAGCTTCTGCGTTAGGATCAGCTTTTTCTTGTTTACCTTTGAGTTTTTGATCAAGCAAACCAAGTGCTACTGCGAATCCATAAATGGTCGCTGCTGGAGTTGGAGGACAGCCAGGGATGTACACATCAATTGGTACAATTTGATCACTACCGCCCCAAACGCAATAAAGATCGTGGAAAATACCGCCGCCGCAACCGCAAGCACCATAAGAAATACAGATTTTAGGATCGGGCGCGGCTTGGTAAGCACGCATAGCAGGCGTACGCATCGCACGAGTAACCGCACCGGTAAACAATAAAATGTCTGCATGACGAGGTGAAGCGACCACTTTAATACCAAAACGTTCCGCATCAAAAGTTGGCGTAATAGTACTAAAAATCTCGATTTCACAACCGTTACAACCACCACAGTCCACACGATAAACATAAGCCGAACGTTGAATATCTTTCAACAGGGTTTGTTTCATTTTGGCAATGTTTTCATCAATGCTAAATGGCGTTGAAATACCGTTTACCGGCATTGGAATTTGTGTGTTCATCGTTTTTCGCCTCCTGCTAAAACGTTAGAAAAATCAACCGCACTTTCTTCCCGTTGTTCAAGCGCTTTTTTGAAATCCAAACGAACTGGCTCTTTAAAGTCGATAAGTTTCATCCGCATATTGGATTCCATGTTGGCAGTTTTTTCCAAGCTATGTTGTCGTTTACAAACTGGACAAGTATGCAACACGGTTAGTTTTTGTTTGACGACTTCTGGATCGCCTAAACTTTGTTTGAATAAATCAATGGTGTAATTCAGCTCTTTATAAGAGATAAACGGTTTACCACACTCTTGACAGCTCACTGTCGAAAAGGTGGTTTCTTGGAAAAGATCCTGTTTATTGGTCACTGATAGTTCAAAGTCTTGTGTTAATCGAATCGCCTTAGTTGGGCAAACCTCTTCACAACGACCACAGAAAATACAACGACCAAGAAATAAGGACCATGTACGTTCACCTGTAACCGGATCAGTTCGCATAGTTAACGCATTGGCTGGGCAGGCAATGGTACAAGCCGCGCAGACTATACATTGATCAGAATTGAGTTCCGGTTTTCCTCTAAAATCATCATCAACTTCATAAGGCTTGAACGGATATTTGGTGGTAACATCACCAGCTTTAAATACCGTTTTTAGTAATTTAAACATTTTCCGCCTCCCCTATTTCAATGGTGAATTTTTACGTTCGATACCGTAGCGTTCAATCTCTTTATAATCCACGGTTTTCGCTTTGCGTTTACGTACATCCACCACGGTGACACGGTCGGTACAAGAATAGCAAGGGTCAAGACTACCAATAATAAGTGGCGCATCAGACACAGTATTGCCACGCAACATATAGCGCAAGGTTGGCCAGTTAGCATAAGTGGCAGCGCGACAACGCCAACGGAAAAGTTTTTGGTTGTCGCCTAGCATTGACCAGTGAATATCTTCACCACGTGGCGCTTCCGTAATCCCTAAAGCAAAGCGTCCTGGCGTATAATTGAAACCTTCTTTTAAGATTTCACCACTCGGCAAATTGTCCACCATGTAATCAATGATATTCATAGACTCAAACACTTCATTAATCCGCACTTTCACACGGGATAATACATCACCATTTGCTTCAGTGAAGAGATTGAAAGGGATATCGCCATAACCGGAGAATGGGTGTACTTTACGCACATCACGCGCAAAGCCAGAACCACGAATCATTGGACCAACAGGACTGAAGTCACGAGCGATATCTTTTGCCAAGACACCAACGCCTACCGTACGTTGTTCCATATTCGGTGTATTTAATAAAATATCGGTTAAGGTTTTGAGTTCTTCACGCATTTCACCGATAAGCTTGATACATTGCTCACGTTGATGTTTCAACATATCACGACGCACACCACCGATAAGGTTAATACCATAGGTTTTACGTGCACCAGTTAGCACTTCAGCCAAGGTCATGGATTTCTCACGAACACGGAAGAATTGCATAAAGCCGGTATCAAAGCCGGTAAAGTGGCTAGATAGACCTAAGTTTAATAAGTGACTGTGTAAACGTTCTACTTCTAACAAAATTGCACGGATCCATTCAGCACGTTTTGGAATTTGAATCCCCAAAGCGCTTTCTACGGAATTAGCATAGGCCACACTATGTGTGAAACCACAAATTCCACACACACGGTCAGCAAGGAAGTTAACTTGGTCGTAATCCATACGGGTTTCCGCCAATTTCTCCATACCACGGTGCACATAGAACAAACGATAGTCCGCATCAATGATATCTTCCCCATCCACGAATAAACGGAAATGTCCTGGTTCATCCGAAGTGATATGTAACGGGCCAAGTGGAACAATACGTGCTTCGCCTTTTTCGTTAATAAATTCGTATGTTTCTGTCGCGGTTGTCGGATCGGGACGTAAACGATAGTCCATTGAGTCTTTACGTAATGGATAAAGATCATCCGGCCAATCATCTGGCAACACTAAGCGACGTTGGTCAGGTAAACCAACGGCTTTCAAACCATACATATCGAATAATTCACGTTCGCCCCAAACAGCCGCTTTGACTTTTGGTGTCACTGACGGAAATTCTAAGCTCACAGGATCAACTAAGGCTTTAATAGTGATAAAAGTTTTCACTTCCCCTTCCATGGAAAGCACGTAGTACACTGCATAGCTGCCATGAATTGAACGCTCATCATTCCCGAATACCAAAGGTAACCAACCTTCATGTTGATAATAAAGGTATTCAACTACATCAGGTAACATATTAGTTTTAATGGTAAGGGTAACCTGATTTGGTGTTGACCACTCCTCATCCAAAATGGTATGTGGAAATTTTGCATTGACTGCTTCAATGTAATTTTTACCAATCATTTTGGCTGGATCGACTGATGTATTTTTAGTTAATTCCATATATTTATTCCTCCTGTCGATCATTGCGCTAAACTTTGCCAAGGTAAAACTAACATTTCACCAAAAGACACTTGTTCAGATCCGAGTACAATTCCGACCGCACTTTTTAATAACTGCAAGATTGGCTCTGCAATATGGATACCCATTACAAACATTAACAACAATAGTATGGCCATTGCCGCCAAAGAGACTTTACTGACTTCGCCTGCTTCCACATTATCAGGTTGTTTGCCAAGCACTGTTTTTAATAGCATTAAGGCAAGTCCTGCAAGCACGATGGTAAGTAAAATTAAGCATAAAATAACTAACCAAGTTTTACCCGCTGTAATCCCTGCGACCACAACACTAAATTCACTCACAAATACGTTAAATGGAGGGATACCGCCCAATGCCAACGCACCACCTGCGAAAAGCACCGCACTCACTGGTGCAACACGCCATAATCCACGTACTTGATTCATATCACGGGTTTTATATTTCAATAGAATATTACCCGATGCACAGAATAATAAGGTTTTCGCAAGGCTGTGGTTGATGGTGTGAAGTAAACCTGCAAATACCCCAATTGGGCCACCAAGACCGAAAGCAAAGCTGATTAAGCCCATATTTTCGATACTTGAGTAAGCAAGCATACGTTTAATATCAAATTGCACGATGATAAATAACGCCGCCACAAGCACTGAAAGTAAACCAAAGATCAACATTAAAGTTTGTGGAAACTCTGCGCCAACCGCTTTTGAAACTAATGTGTAGTAACGCAATACCACAAGCATTGCACAGTTTAATAACACCGCGGATAAAATTGCACTCACAGGGCTTGGTGCTTCACTGTGTGCGTCTGATAACCAAGTATGCATTGGAAATAGACCGCACTTCGTGCCGAAACCAATCAATACGAAAGCGAATGCGATATACATCAACATTGGGTTTAAACCAGTAGCTTGTTGATTTACGACTGACCAGAAAATCGCTTGGCTTGGTTCGGCAAGCACGCCATTTGCATTCGCAAAGGTTAAAAGTGTGCCGTATAAACCGAAAGCGACGCCCACAGAACAGATGATGATGTATTTCCACGCAGCTTCAAGGGATGTTTTTTGTTTGTAAGTACCGACCAAAAACGCAGAGCTTAATGTTGTCGCTTCAATTGCAACCCACATTAAAATTAAGTTATTGGTGATAACTGACACAATCATCGTAAAGAAGAATAAGTGTAAGAAACCGTGGTAATGAGCATAGGTTTTAAAATCAATATGCCCTTCTTCCAATTCTGTATTCATATAACCGATGGAATACACACCAGCAAGTGAACCCACGACAGCAATTAAGCCTAAGAAAATAGCAGAAAGACTATCAACATACACCCAGTTGTTAAATGCACTGATACTGCCTTTTTCCAACACGCCAGAAATGACCTGTACGGAAAAGAACAACATCAAAATTAACCCAGTAATATGGAATGCGGTACAAACTGTCCGATTTTTTGTTCCGCGTAGTGCAAAGCTTTCAAAAGCGATGACTAAAGGTGCGACTAATAACGCAATTATCCATTGTTCATACATAGCGTTACCCCTTCAAACTCATAAGTTGTTTAGCATCAACAGTGTTGAAAGTGCGGTAAATTTTATTCACCAACACAACCATAATGATGACCGCAAAAATCGCATCGGTGGCAATGCCGATTTCAACTAATTCTGGCGCATTGTTGGCAAGTAAAGCCAACGTTAAATGCGCACCGTTTTCCATTAAACAATAACCGAAAACTTGTTTCACAATATTGCGTTGGCTCACAATACACACTAAACCTAAAAGGAAGTGGCTAAGTGATACTGACAACGCTGGTTTTAAATGTTCAACTAACGGTAAGTTCACTGGAATGACAACAAAGTAACATAAGCAAACGATGATAGATGTGATCGGGATCAACCAAGCGACATTCATTCCTGCAGGAGTTTGACTTTCGTCAATTTTTCGTAAAGAAAAGATTAAAATTCCTGGCACTAATAATACTTTCGTGATGAATGCACTAATGGACCACATATAAAGTTCGTGAGCTTGCATTTCAAATGCCAAATAAACGAATAACACCACCAATACAAGAGACTGTAAGCCATAGCACAACGCGGATTTTTTTGCGGTTTTTGCCATAATGACACAAAGCGATGTAATGATGAGTAAACTCGCTAATACATTGATCATTAACATAATTCTCTCCTTAACCCGCAAGGCCTAACCAATAGGCAGCGATAAAGCTAGAACACACAGACATCACCATTAAAATCACTAAAACAAATGTCATAGAGAATGGCAATGGTTGCGCATTTTGCACGTCTTCAGATGGTTTACCGATAACGCATTGACCAAATTTATAAACCAACCAAACAAATGTTGCCGTAGATTCAATCAACGCAATCACCATTAACCAAGTTACCCATGAATATTCTTGTCCAAGGTCGAAACCAGCGGCAAATAATGGGAATTTGCTGAAGAAACCGTTAAACGGTGGCACACCAGCAATAGCCAATGCGGCAATACCAAATCCTGTACCAACAACAGGCATGGTGCGCATAATCCCTTGTAAACGAGGCATTGAACGTGTACCTGTGGCATAGCTCAATGAACCTGCAACCAAGAAGAATAAGCTTTTCGCAAAGGCGTGGTTAAAGATATAAGCAATCGCTGCAACAAAAGCTAATTTAGAACCTAATGCTGCAAGAGAAAGCCCGATGAAAATGTAAGAAAGTTGAGTGATAGTTGAATACGCAAGTAAGCGTTTTAAATCTGCTTGTGGCAAGTACATTAAGAAACCATAAATCAATGTAATCATTGCCATCACAATCCCTACTTCACCCACAATGTGAGGAATTTCACCAGCAGACATCACGGAACGAGCGAAAATATAGACACCTACTTTTACCATTGATGCCGCGTGCAAATACGCACTGACTGGTGTTGGTGCTTCCATCGCATTTGGTAACCAAATTTGCATTGGAAGTTGTGCTGATTTACCCCATGCAGCAAACATCACACCAAACAACACGATAGTTTTCGCTTCTGGCGCAAGATGTTCTAACGCTGTGATAGAGAATGTGCCGGATTGGCTAAATAAATAAGCCGCGGCAAGATATAAACCTAATGAACCGACATGAGTAATAATCAACGCTTTCATCGCAGCCGCCATTGCTTTTTGGCTTTGATAATAGCTGATTAATGCCCAAGAACATCCCCCAGTGATTTCAAAGAAAAGCAACTGACCCGCTAAAGTTGATGAATACACCAAGCCTGCCATTGCACCGATGAAAATCAATAAGAAAGCATAAAAACGAGGTAATCCATTATGCGGATGTTCACGGTTTTTATCGGTTAAATAACCACAAGAATATAAGCAAATTAAGAAACCTAAACCCACAACGGCAAAGGCAATTAATGTACTCACTGCATCTAAGGTCACGCCGAAGATTGCTGTATCACCAAATTTAACTAAATCATAGGTGACAGATTGTGCGCCATTTGCATACCACTGTGCTGCCACAGCAAGTGTGCCAAGGGTAGCAAGTGCGGCAAAAATTGTGGCGATTTTTGGGAAAGATTGTTTGTTCAACCCCACAATAAACGCACCGACAAACGGCAAAATGATTGTAATTAGTGCTAAACGTTCCATATTTCCTCCTTACAATCCTGTGAAGTAAAACACAAACGCCAACACTGAAATGCCGAAACCGACCACAGTTAAACGTCCTGTTAGCATAAAGCGGGTACGCGCCAATGTGTTTTCAAACACACATGCGGCAATAAATACCACGAGCAATTTCACAAAGAAAGAAATGATGCCTAAAATGACCGCACTTACCGTGAACTCTTGTGCTGCACCAAATGGGAAAAGCGTGCTCACAAAGATAGAGGCAACCACCATTGATTTTAAACTCAAACCAACTTTCAATAAGGCGAAAGACGGGCCTGAATATTCAGTAAGTGGGCCTTCTTGAAGTTCTTGTTCTGCTTCAGCCAAGTCAAATGGAATTTTGCCCATTTCAATAAAGATCGCAAAAGCGGCGGCAACTAAGGCAATCACCGTTGCTACAGGATATTGCCAAGGTTGGCTAGAAAGTGCGGTGCTAATAACTGCAAAATTCGTAGAACCTGCAATTAAAGCAATCACAATGAATGCCAACATTAAGATTGGTTCAACAAGTACGCCTAATGTCACTTCACGGCTTGCACCTAAACTTGAGAACGTACTGTTAGAATCCAAACCCGCAATTGAGAAAAAAAAGCGGAACAATGCGAACAAATAAATAACGGTGATTAAATCACTGCCTGCTCCAAACGGTGAATGATGAGTAAACATGGGTAAACTCATCGCAACCACCATAACTGTGCTAATTAACACATAAGGCATAACACGAGATACCCAGCCCGCATTATCTGGCCAAATATTTTGGCGCGTCATTAATTTAGCAATGTCGCGATAATCTTGTAACAAGCCCGGGCCACGACGAGATTGAATACGAGCCCGAATCATCCGTGAAATGCCTGAAAAGAGCGGTGCTAAAGCGAGAAGAATTAACGCTTGCACAATGGCTAAAAGGAACATTCCAGCGGAAGTGGAAATTTCTGAAGGTAATGAAATCATAATTTCCTCCTACATCAACGCAATGGAAAGTAATAACACAACCAAGGCAATCACGAAGTACACGCAATAAACGCGGAAGTCGCCTTGTTGTAGCCATTGAATTTTACGACCTAGCCACGGGATAAAATGCGCAATCGGCATTGTTACTTTTTCTTCCCAGAATGGTTCTGTTTTGGTCGCACCTGAAATTAATGCATTGATACCTTTTGCACCAGCAGGCGCAGGATCAAGCACTTGACGCAAGGTATAAAGTGGCTTGAAGATAATTCGAAGCGGACGAGTAAAACTACCCGCAGATGCTGCCATATCCATTTCGTAAGCATAACCACAAGCCCAAGGATTGCCTTTTGCACGATCTGCCATACGATTGCCTTTGGTATAAGCGTAATACATAAACGGCAACACAAAGAATGCAATCAACATAATGCTCACCATTGGTGTAGAAAGCACCGTATTCGGTGTATTGCTTGCTACCACTACGCCATTTTCCGCTAAATTAAGCACTTCATTATGAGAAAGTGCGGTTGCAATATTGGCAATAATTGGTGTCACGACAGAAGCGCCCACGCCTAAAAGTACGCAGAATAATGCCAAGATTGCCATTGCAATCACCATTGGTTTTGGCACTTCGCGTGCATGTGCTGCTTTTTCGCTGCGTGGTGCACCGCCAAAGCTAATACCATACACTTTCACGAAACAAAGTGCGGCAAGCGCACCAGTTAAGGCAAGCATAATGATTGCAACAGGGCCTGAAATGCGTAATACCACATTATTGTGTTGGCTTAGGCTGAATAAAGATTGATAAGTAAACCATTCACTCACAAAACCGTTAAACGGAGGTAATGCAGAAATTGCCATGGTACCAATTAAGAAACAGAAAGCAGTAAATGGCATTAACTTGCCAAGTCCGCCCATCAAATCCATATCTTTTGAATGTAAACGGTACATTACAGAACCCGCACCCAAGAACAATAAGCCTTTGAATACTGCATGGTTAAGTAAGTGATATAAACCACCAAGTAAACCGACAATAGCAAGTACAGGATTATGGATTGCCATACCAATCATACCGACACCCACACCCATCATAATAATACCGATGTTTTCTACGGTGTGATACGCCAAAAGTTTTTTGATGTCATGTTCAGCTAAGGCATAAAGTACGCCAAGCACAGAAGAAACTGCGCCAAAAGCAAGCACAATCACACCAAACCACATATTGTGTGCGCCAAGTAGATCAATACCAACTTTGATGATCCCGAAGATACCGATTTTAACCATCACACCAGACATCATCGCTGATGCATGAGAAGGTGCAGCCGGGTGAGCTTTCGGTAACCAGCTATGTAATGGAATCATCCCTGCTTTTGCGCCAAAACCAAGAAATGCCAAAATAAATACCGTAAAGGCTAAAGGCATTGAAAGCTCGGTGTGGCGGAAGGCTTCAAATTCAAAGCTACCTGCGTAGCAGTAGAAAATAAAGAAAGCGATCATAATCAACACTGAACCAGCATGAGCAATGAAGAAATACAACAAGCCCGCATTGGTTGCGTTGTCATCTTGTTCGGTAAGGACTAAGAAATAAGATGCCAAAGACATCATTTCAAAGAATACAAGGAAGTAGAACGCATTATCGCTGGTGACTAACGCAACCATGGAAGCGATAAATAAATTCATAAAGAAGCCCATAGAACCTGCGCCTTTACCAATGTATTCTTTCACATAGGAAAAGGAATAAAGAGCGGTGATAATAACCATTAAAGAAATGACACACACCATAAACGCAGCTAATCCGTCAATGCGGATTGAAAATTGGGCGAAGTCGAAAGGGGTTGAAAACACATCAACGACCGTATCGTTGCTGATAAGCACGGGAATGCAGGCAACAATGCCTAACAAGCCACCAAGTACACCGGTCACGCCGGATATATTGATTGAAAGTTGTTCATTTCGTCTCACTGCGAGCGAAATAAACGCACCTACGACATAAATCAACAAGGACGTGATGAGCAAACTGATTGAAGAACTCATAATATCACTCCATTGATTACAAGTTAAACACACTAATTATCTTGGGATAGCTGGCGAAGAAATCATTGCCATTTCACGTTTTCTTTCGTTAGCCTGTTTGATACTCTCATCACTGATAATAAATAACGTTTTAGTTGGACAGGTTTGTACACAAGCCGGACCATCTTCGCGGAAATAGCAAAGGTCGCATTTCACAGCAATAGCTTTCACACCAGGTTGCCATGCCAGCATATTGTGTAAATCTGTATTGTCTGGTGCAGTACGAATATCTCGTTTTACCGCATCAGTGAAGGAGAATCCTTCATAATAGGTTGGTGCGTCAATCGGTGCAGAACCATGTTGGGTAATCGCACCAAATGGGCAAGCAATACCACAAAGTTTACAGCCAATACACAAACCTTCGTTTAATTGAATAGTGTCATTTTCGTGCTTAATTGCATGCACAGGACATACCGTAGCACAAGGTGAATCATCACAATGACGACATAAGATCGGCACAGTAATATCGTCGTTACGCATTACTTGTAACCGCGGAAAGGATTGTAATCCAAAAGCTTTGTGTACTTCGCTGCAAGCAGCCATACAGGTATTGCATCCAATGCAATCTTTCGGATCACCTATAACAAAACGGTTCATATTTTCCCCCAAAGTATGTATAGATAGAAACAGAAAGTAGGTGGAAGGCATTACGCCAATACATCACAATAACCACTCTGGAAATAAGGATACTCCTTCAGAGTTACCCAGACTAGAGTAAAACGATTGTTTTATTGACTGAGATCATAAATTTTTTTATTTTTATCAAAGGGAAAATTTCGTATTGAGATTGACTCTCAATTCAATTTGTTGAAATTGTAAGCAATTGAAACTATTAAACTAATTATTGAAAAACAATTGCTAATGCAATGTTAAAATCCTGTTGGCATTTTCTCATTTAACACAAAAGTGCGGTAGATTTCCCGCAAGTTTTGGAGACTGCGTTGAAGTAGATTTTCATCATAAAAATTCTCTCTTCTAAATGAGAATAAATAAAAAAGACATAAAAAAACACCGCAAAGTGCGGTGTTTTTTCATTATGTTTTCGCTATCAGCTGATTACCATTGGTAACCTACGCCAGCTGCAACGCCAGTTTTACCTTGGCTATTTGCTGTACCAGATAAACGGATAATAATCTTACCGTTATCAGAGATACGAGACATACCTACTGCAAGACCATTTTGACCCTGATAGTTACCAGCTGCAATACCAACTAAGCTCTTACCTGGTGTATAAGCTTGCGGAATATTCGCAGCGGCTAATGCACTTGCAGTACCTGCATCGGCATGTTTACCAACTTTATTGATCTTGTTGTTCAAGTTTGAAGCAACTGCATGTAACTGGCTACCATTTATAGCATCTTTAGAAGTTGCTGAAATTTCACCTGGAGCCACACCTGTAATTTTAGTAGGTGTTTTACCATCTGGACCACTTACGTTGATATTTCCAGCCTTATTAGTGATCTTAGGCCCTTTATCACCAAACTGAACACTGTCAAAGGTTACATTAGAAGCAGTTGCGTAAGTCACTTTACCGTTAGACTCTTGTTTCACGGTCATATTTTTACCTGCAACCATTTCAACTTTTTTACCTGGATTGATCATTTCTGGTGTACCTGAAATTTTCTCTCCACCATTTGCTGAAGTGGTTAATGTAAAGCCTGACTTGTTAATTGCATTTGCTACATCTTGTGCAGTCGCCACTTTATTTGCAACATTTGCAATATTATTTGCCGCATCTGCAACTGCTTTTTTAGCAGCATCAATAACTGCAGCTGGTGCCGTTGGTGGCAAGCTATTTAATGCATTTGTCGCATCTTCTAACGCTTTAGTCATTTCAGGCGTTACTGGACCTTGAACGCTACCATCATCATTATTGGTAATCTTACCAGTATCAATGTCAAACTTCACATTACTTGTTATGCCGTTTGGCGTGGTTTCTACCACAGCCTTGGTACCTTTGCCATCTACAAAGTTAACAGTGTCATAAGGTTTTACGAAATCTTTCGCTTCACCATTATTTTGTAAATTCCAACCCGTATTCAACACATCTGATACTGTTGCCGCATTGTTACCAGCAAATTTAGGATTAGCTTTTCCATCTGCCGTTTTAGGATTCAACAATTCAGCTGCTTCAGCTGCCGTTATCGGCGCAGACTTGTTGTCTTTACCTGCAATCGGATTGCCAGCAGCATCTTTGGCATTCTTATCTGCGTCATTTACAGACGGAAGATTAGATTTCACATTACCTAATGTCGTTGGTGCACCAATTTCATTAGGTGCAGCAGCAGGATTAACCATATTAGTAGTTAAGTCTGCAGGCTTCACTTCTGTTGCAGTCGGATTGCCTTTGTCGTCCACGGTAAAGTATTTGTCGCCCACTTTAGTTACCGGCGTACCGTTCTTGTCTGTATATTGGACAGGCAAACCGGTCACATCGACTTTTACCGTCGTTGTGGTTACTTTATTGCCGTCTTTATCAACAGACTCTTTCGTCGCCAACTTAACTTTCGTGTTGTTGCCGTCTGCAAAACGAAGTTCGTCGTCAGGGTTGACTTTCTCATCTTCGTCTTTGAAGTCTGCCGCAGATAGAGCATCTTTCTGTTTGCCAACCACAAAGCCTGATTTTTGAATCGCAGCAGCTACCTTATTACCTGTTACGTAACCGTCACCCGCATTGGTCGGGGTCGTACCCGCATCAGGAGTTACTGGGGTTACATTGGCTTTTGGTTCGCCGGTTTTCGGATCAATATCTGCCGTATTGTAATATTGGTCACCTACTTTGGTTACCGGAGTATCCGTTCCATTGACTTTAGCAGTAAATTGATTCGGTTTGATTACCTCGCCATCTTTAACGCTAATCGTGATTTCACGGACGCCATCAGTTGTTGTAGTACCTTTGACGGAAATACCAGGACCGCCTTTGAAATCCACTTGGTTGGCGTTCTTCACAACATCGGTATAGCCGTTGCCGTCTTTAGTTGATACTACCCAACCCATGTTTTGCAGGTCGCCTACGGTTGCAGCAGCGTTTTTATTCACCGGTGCATCTTTGGTACCTACTAAGTCAACCAGGTTAGGACGCGCATCACCCGTTGTCGGCGTACCGTTCGGATTGGTATCCACTGGTTTCACGTTCAGAGTAGAGCCCACACCCGTAATCTGGGTCGGTTTGCCGTCTGAAGAAGAGACATTCAGCGCAGTCGTCGGTTGGTCTTCCGCTTTATTGCCGTTATTCGTTGCAGGTTTGGCTTTCTCAGCCTTCATCGCAACTGGTGCCAGCTTGGTCACTTTACCTTCTTCAATTGGCTGACCTTTAGAATCAGTGTAAGTACCGTCTGCATTTTTGGTTACAGGCTTACCGTCTGCATCGACATAAGTATTGTCACCCACATTAACAGTATTGAATGACACATCATCTTTGGTCGAATAGGTCACTTTACCGTTCGCTTCTTGTTTCACGGTTAAGTTTTTACCTGCCACCATTTCAACGGCTTTGCCCGGGTTGATCACTTCGTCACCGGTAGATGCAGCATCTTTTTCACCGCCTTCAACGTTAGAAGTCTTCAGCGTAAAGCCGGATGCGTTAATCATATCCGCAACATTTTGGGCGGTTGCCACTTTGTTCAACGGAGCTGCCGCATCTTGGGCATCTTTCAATGCTTTTTGCGCTTCTGCTTTCTTGTCTTCAGTCGCATCCGCAGGCAAATCTTTCACAGCCTGTTCAGCTTTCTTCAGATCATCTGCAAGTTTCTTCGCGTTCTCTGCTGTCGTTGGACCATTTACCGAACCATTTGTATTGCTGGTAATCTCACCCGTGTCCACATCAAACTTCACGGTGCTGCTGGCCGCATCGTCTGCAGTTTCCACTACAGCAACGGTACCTTTGCCGTTGATGAAGTTCACGGTGTCATACGGTTTCACAAAGTCGCGGGCTTCGCCGTTGTTTTGCAGGTTCCAACCCGCATTCAATACGTCGGAAACGGTTGCCGCATTGTTACCGGCTTTATTGACGATATCGGCAGCTTCTTTGGCTGTAATCGGTGCAGACTTGTTGTCTTTACCGGCTTTAGGCGTTGTGCTGTTCGGGTCGAATGCCTGTTTGTTGGTATCGTTCACCGTCGGCAGGTTGCTGCCGATGTTTGCCAACTGCATAGGTTTGCTTGTGTTGTTGTCGCCATTGTTCATGGAGGCAATCACGTCACCCTTCGGTACTTCTTGGGCATTTTCTTTCGGTTTGCCGTTTACAACATCACCGGCTTTATAGAATTTATCACCGACTTTAACCAGCTTGTCACCAGCCTTATTGGTATAAACCACCGGAGTTTGTGCCGCTTCAACAGTTTTTTGTGCATCCACGTTCACAGTAATGGTGCGGATACCACTCTCTTTATCGGTTTCACCCGTAACGGTAGCCAGACCTGTGCCTTTGAAGTCCACTTGGTTGGCATTCTTCACGACATCTTTATAGCCGTTGCCGTCTTTGGTTGATACAACCCAACCCATATTTTGCAGGTCGCCTACGGTTGCAGCAGCGTTTTTATTCACTGGTGCATCATCAGTACCTACCAAATTAACCAAAGACACATTCGGTTTGTTGGTATTGTCTTTACCTTGTGGTGCAGTAGCGATATCTTGAGTATTCAAGGTTGAACCCACGCCTGTTAATTGCGTTGGTTTCGCTTTGTCGCCTTCACCAGATGTAAAGTTCAATGCTGTTGTTGGTTGATCAGCTCCATTATTTGTTGCAGGTTTAGCCGCTTCAGTCTTCATATTAACTGGCGCTTTACCATCTTTAGCATCGCCTAATTTAACTGTGTTGAACTCTACATCGTCTTTGGTCGAATAGGTCACTTTACCGTTCGCTTCTTGTTTCACGGTTAAGTTTTTACCTGCAATCATTTCAACAGCTTTGCCCGGGTTGATGACCTCATCATCGCCTGAAACTTTCTCACCACCATCCACGTTAGAAGTTTTCAGCGTAAAGCCGGATGCGTTAATCATATCCGCAACATTTTGGGCGGTTGCCACTTTGTTCAACGGAGCTGCCGCATCTTGAGCTGCTTTAAGTGCATCTTGGGCAGCTTTTTTCGCTTCCGGCGTCGCATCCGCAGGCAAATCTTTCACTGCCTGTTCAGCTTTCTTCAGATCATCTGCCAGTTTCTTCGCGTTCTCTACTGTCGTTGGACCGTTTACCGAACCATTTGTATTGCTGGTAATTTCACCCGCATCCACATCAAACTTCACGGTGCTGCTGGCCGCATCGTCTGCAGTTTCCACTACGGCGACGGTACCTTTGCCATTGATGAAGTTCACGGTATCGTACGGTTTCACAAAGTCGCGGGCTTCACCGTTGTTTTTCAGGTTCCAACCTGCATTCAACACGTCAGAAACAGTTGCCGCATTGTTACCGGCTTTATTGACGATATCGGCAGCTTCTTTAGCTGTAATCGGCGCAGATTTGTTGTCTTTACCGGCTTTAGGCTCAGTACTGTTCGGGTCAAATGCCTGTTTGTTGGTATCGTTCACCGTCGGCAGATTGCTGCCGATGTTTGCTAACTGCATAGGTTTGTTTGTTTTGTTGTCGCCATTGTTCATGGAGGCAATCACGTCACCCTTCGGTACTTCTTGGGCATTGTCTTTCGGTTTACCGTTTACAACATCACCGGCTTTATAGAATTTATCGCCGACTTTAACCAGCTTGTCACCGTCCTTATTGGTATAAACCACCGGAGTTTGAGCCGCTTCAACAGTTTTTTGTGCATCCACGTTCACAGTAATGGTGCGGATACCACTCTCTTTATCGGTTTCACCCGTAACGGTAGCCAGACCTGTGCCTTTGAAGTCCACTTGGTTGGCATTCTTCACAACATCGGTATAACCGTTGCCGTCTTTAGTTGACACCACCCACCCCATGTTCGCCAAATCGCCTACCGTTGCCGCTGAGTTCAAAATCTCAGGTGCAAGGTCGGATTTACCTGTAATTGGATTATTACCAAGGTTCACTAAGTTTTGGTTGCCCTCTGTTGCCGGAGTATCCCCTTGTTTACCCGTTGATGTCGGCTGTGCTTTTGTATTCAACACAGAACCCACACCTTTTAATTGTGTCGGTTTCGCATCTGCACCCGTGCCACTGCTGATATTCAACGCCGTTGTCGGATGATTACCCTCTGCGTTGTTATTCGCCGGGCTTGCCTTCTCAGTTTTTAGTGTTACCGGCGCTACTGGACTTACTTTCGCTGCGTCAACTGTGTTACCTTTAGCATCTACGAAAGAACCATCTTCTTTCTTAGTCACTGGGTTACCTTTGTCATCCACATAAGTATTCGCATCGCCACCTACTTTCACTGTGTTGAACTCAACTTCGTCTTTGGTTGCATAGGTCACTTTACCGTTAGCTTCTTGTTTCACGGTTAAGTTTTTACCTGCAATCATTTCAACGGCTTTACCTGGGTTGATGACTTCATCATTACCTGAAACTTTCTCACCACCATCTACGTTAGATGTTTTCAGCGTAAAGCCTGATGCGTTAATCATATCCGCAACGTTTTTAGCCGTAGCAACGCCTTTGTCATTTAAAGCCTTATTTAATTCAGTTTCGGCATCTTTGACTTTTTTCTCAGCCGCTTCTTTTTGCTCAGGTGTCGCTGCAGCAGCCAGCTCGTCTTTTGCAGCTTTTAATGCTTTTTGAAGCTCAGGATTAGTTGATGGCGCAATAACAGAACCGTCTTTGCTTGAAACAAGCTCGGCTGTTTTAACGTCTGGCACATCAATAGTAATTGTGCGTACGCCGTTCTCGGTTTTACCCGATACTTTGGCTGCGTTTTTGCCGACGAATTTCACTTCGTTAGCATTTTTCACTACATCTTTATATTCGCCTGTTCCATCGGTTGTTTTATCAGATGAAACTACCCAACCCATATTTGCCAAATCACGTACAGTTGCCGCGGCATTCAGTACGTTATTACCCAATGCAGTTTGGTTATGACCCGTACCTAAATTAACCAATTTCGGTTGGCCATTGCCTGTTGTCGCTGTGCCAGCAGGAATGGTAGGAACCGCTTCCGTATTTAATACAGAACCCACGCCTGTAATCTGGGTCGGTTTGCCGTCTGAAGACACGTTCAATGCTGTTGTCGGTTTATTTGCCGGATCGTTATTAGATACATCGGTTGCTTTATCTGTCGTCAAGTTAACCGGTTTTTTGCCGTCTTTGTCTTCGCCGACTTTGATAGATTTAAATTCAACCTTATCTTTTGTCGAGAATGTGAATTTACCGTCAGCTTGAGCAATCTTGATGTTTTTATCGGCTTCGAAGGTTACTGTATCGCCTGCTTTAACTTCTTGGTCTTTCTTGCCGGTATTTTCGCCGTTTGCCGTTTTATCAGAAGTAGCCTTCCAAGCAGCTGCTTTAATGGCATCTGCCACGTTGCCTACTGTAGCGATTTTGTCTTTATCGGCATCGGCTACAGTTGGTACAGATGAGGCAGTAATATTGCCGGTATTAACTTTTAAGCCGTTTGCATCGGTTGTAAGGGTGTTATCTGCAGCTTTTACTTTAACTCCGTTATTTGTTACTTCTAAAGAGTTATCTGCCGGTTTAACAGAGATAGTATTTCCAGTCGGATCTTTTTGTAGACCATTACCAGTATTGACACTGTATTTGATTTTGCTGATTTTACCGTCTGTATTTTCAACAGATACAGTTGTGCCGTCGCCGTCAACAAAATTAACGGTGTCATAAGCGGTAACAAAATCTTTTGCCGTACCTTTTTCTTGCAAATTCCAGCCTGCATTCAATACATCGCCTACGGTTGCAGCGTTGTTTTTGATGCCATCTACATTAGATGGTTTGTCTGCTTTAGTTGTCGGCGCAGTTGTATTTGCTTTCGCACCGTCAAGATTGCCGGCTACATTGGTAATCGGATTACCGCCGTTGTCTAAACCGTTTTGGGTTAATGAAACTGAGCTCTTACCTACCGGAGTAATAGTTACACCTTCATTAGTCAGCTTGGTTGTCGGTGCATCTGTACCCGTACCGATAAACTCTGCGCTGGTCAGATTGGTTAATACAGGGTTCAGGCTATAGGCAAAATCGGCTTTTCTGATTTTCTTTTTAACTGTTTTGGTTTTATCAAAATCATCCGGAACATCAATTTCGCCTTCAGTTTCATCACGGTCTAATTTCAAGTTGTTGCCGACTTGGAATTGGACTTTGTCTTCCGAACGGATAGAAGTCTCATAATCGGCTTTTGTAGAGGCGGTATTCGCTTTTTTAGATGTGAATTCGCCTGAAGATCCCGTTACCACATTACCGCTTGTGTTAAAACCTGCTGCAATTTTTTTGGTGATGGAGTTTAACTGGGAGCCGTTGATTGCATCGGTAGAATCTTCTGCCACGCGACCAGCTGCCACGTTTTTCAATTGACGTTCTGCGCCAGAGCTACCGAAGGACACCACGTCCCCTTCAGCGGTATTGGTGCCGCCAGCCCATTTAAATGTATAAGCAATATCCTTTGAGTTATCAGAAACAATATTGCCGTCGCTGTCGTAGTTCACGCTTAATTGGCGTGTACCCACCAACTCAGTTGTGGAGCCCGTACCTATCGCTACCGCATTTTGGCGTGTTGCATGTGCGCCGGTACCTAATGCCACAGAACCAATCGCCTCCGCACGAGAACTTGCGCCAATCGCTGTACCTAAATCACCTTTTGCTAATGCGTGAACCCCTAAAGAAGTTGATGCATGACCGTTTTTATTTATAACAAAATCAAGTGCATCTTTATTCATGTCAAGGCCAGTTAGCTCCTTATAAGCCTCAGCTACTGAGCCATTAGTCTTAGTTGTACCAGCAAAACTATATTCACGTGTAACGTTTTTACCATTAATTTTTTCAGTCACACTTTTAGTTATTGTTTGACCGTTTGCTTTCTCATAGCTTGTATTTTGAGCCGCGGCAGATTCAATATTTGCACCGCCAATCATAATAGAGGAATCGCCTTGTGCATTGGTTGCTCGACCCATTGCAATGGCACCATCTTTACCTGATGCTTTTGCTTGATAACCTAAAGCAATATCGCCATATTCCGCCCAAGATGCAGTACCACCTGCTAAGGCATAGGCACCATTCGCTACGGAACCCATACCGATAGCTACCGCAGCTTCTGCATTTGCTTGTACCGTAGAACCAGCACCGATAGCTGTCGCACCGAAAGCACCCATACGAACTACAGAGTTAGTACCGATGGCTGTACCTAACGCCGTAGTAGAGTGGGCTTCCATACCGATAACAACGGAACCAGATTGACCATAGGTAGATTTATAGGCAGTCGGCATACCACGACCTACTAGCTTTTTATATTGCTCCGCTACTGTATTTGTACTTTCCGTATAGGCTAAATTATAATCATCAATGGTTCCTACATTAGTTTTGTTCACCGCATCGGCTGTTACCACTTGGTATTTATTATTACGCAATTGATCTGTATCATTACCACCTAAGGCAACAACACCGTCACCAGCAACTACCTGTCCACCGATAGCAATAGATTGGTCACCGATGGCACGAGCCTCTGCACCTATGGCAGTCGCTTCATTGATATGTTTTTTACGATAAAAGGTTAAATTATTATTTACATTACCCCCTTGTAATGCTGTTTTCGTGTCTGCAGGAGCGTTCTCATCTAGACCATAACCAGCTTTTACAAGTACCTCTGCATTATTGTCCGCATTGGTTTCATTGCTAACTAATTTATTACCATTGCTAGGATCTGTACGAAGACCAGCGCCAGCTTGGAAACCAAGTGCCGTAGCAGCATTCAAACGATACGTCCCATTTTCACCAAATGCTGTGTAGGCACCACGACCAACCACTGTGTTAGGGCGCCCCCCATTACCGGATCCTTCACTGAATGCATCACGGCCGATAACCACAGTACCTTCCGCATCATTTGTGGTTTTAGCATTTTTACCGATGACAATACTAGTGTGACCTTTTGCCTTAGTATCAGTACCAATCGCAATTGTATCTTGACCACTACTAATTGTTGCCCCTTTACCTATAGCGATAGCACGTGCTTGATTCGCATTTGCCGCTTCACCAAGGGCTACAGCGTTATCAGAACCTGTACCAGCCTGATTCAGAGCTGCATAAGCCGAATGACCGCTTAATAATGCCAATGCGACTGCTGAAGATTTAATAAAATTGCCTGAAAATTTAACCGCACTTTTTTGTGCATTGGATGAACTTTGTTTTTTATGTGCTTTGGTTAATTCTGAAACGACCACCCAAGATTGAGTTGCTTGGCTCCAAACGATACGGAAGATTTTATTCATAAATGTCTCTCTAACGATGTTTAAAAATCCCCTTAATCTCTTATTCAATTAATAAAAGAAGTAAGGCGTAAATAAGGTGGAAAAATTATACAGACTTAGTCATGAAATTCAATTTAAAAATACAATCTTTACGATAATTTACATTTATCAATGTGTAATAAAAAACAATAGCAAACGTTTGCTTTTTTTGCACAAGAAGTAAACAAAAGTGCGGTGAGTTTTAGGGGCGTTTTTATTGGGAAAAAGCAAATATGCTTATCAAAAAACAAAGGCCGCAACGTGCGGCCAATTTTTTTAGAATTCTTTTGAAATTAAACTTTCTGCTAATTACAAATCAAGTGTGAAATCAATATCAATGGAACGATAAGTTGGCATTAAATAAAAACGCATTGGCGCAATAAAAAAGCGTTTTTCTTCAAAGAGACTTTCGATGTCATTAATATAAATTGCGCCATTTGCACGATAAGATTTCGGTAATTTTTGGCGTGGGGATTCAAAATCCGTTAATTCGTGAATAGGCTGAACTTCGGTGCCGGCATGCGCAATAAAGAAATAAAGCAAGCCTGCATTTACGGCATTGTCATCTTGTTCGGTAATCCGAAAGCTTTATGCACTTCACTACAAGCGGCCATACAAGTGTTGCATCCAATGCAATCCTTCGGATCTCCGATTACAAAACGATTCATACATTCCCCTCCTTGTATGTAAATAACGTTTTTACAATAACCACTCTGCCTATAAAGATACTCCTATGAAAAAGTAAAGCTAAAGAAATAATTCGAAAATTTGTGATTAAGATCAAAAGATTTTCACTGCTGTAATATAACTGTTAAACCATCGTAAAATTTAATAATTTTATGTTAAAAAACTAAATAAATTTTAAATAAATATTACCTTTATTATCTTCTAACCTCACTATACAAATTTGTAGGGTTACATGATAAAATTCTCTCATTAAAGTAGGTTTATTGAGATACAATAAACTACTTATCTCATAAATATTACAACTAGGGACAGATTATGTGTTTAGGTATTCCAGGACAAATTATTCAAGTTGCAGACAGTGCATTACAGCTTGCTGTAGTCGATGTGTGTGGTGTTAAAAGAGAAGTTAATATTTCATTAATTTGCCAAGATGATCCAAAGCCTCTAATTGGTAAATGGGTGTTAGTTCATGTTGGTTTTGCCATGACAATTATTGATGAAGAAGAGGCCAAACAGACTCAAGAAGCTTTAATTGCTATGAGTCAGTTAGAACATGAAGTTGGTGACTTTCTTGGGCTAAATCAAAAATAAACAGGACAAGCTCGTTATGAAAGGGATTGAATTACGCATAAAAGGAAAAGTTCAGGGCGTGGGATTTCGCCCTTTTGTTTGGCTTCTGGCAAATCAATATAAGTTAAACGGAGATGTAAATAATGATGGACAAGGCGTATTAGTTCGTTTTGTCTCCCCACCAGCAGATGCACTCAAGCAATTTTTGTCCGACTTGCAAAACAAACTCCCACCGCTAGCACAAATTACTGATATGACTCAGCGCCCAATAGATTGGCCAGAAGCAACCGCTGTAGCGGGCTTTACCATTCGGGAAAGTGAAAACAATCAAATGGACACACAAATTATTCCTGATGCAGCTACCTGTCCACATTGTTTAGCTGACTTATTCGATCCTAACAATCGACGTTATCATTATCCCTTTACCAATTGTACCCATTGTGGTCCGCGTTTTACCATCATCAAGGCAATTCCTTACGACCGAAAAAACACGGCGATGTCTGTTTTTCCGCTCTGTCCACAATGTGAAAAAGAATATAAAGATCCCGCTGATCGTCGTTTTCATGCTCAACCCAATGCTTGTTCTGTTTGCGGCCCCCATATTTGGTTACAAGATCGAGAACAAACGCTTGCTACTCATGAAACTGCGCTAAAACAGACCGCACTTTTATTGCAACAAGGCAACATCGTCGCCGTTAAAGGTTTAGGCGGTTTCCATCTAGCCTGTGATGCAAATAACCAAAAGTCTGTTGATTTATTACGTCAACGGAAACATCGTCCGACAAAACCGTTAGCCATTATGGTGCCTGACCTGCAGTTTTTACAAGATTTAAGTGCTCAAGAAATAGAATTACTAACCAGTAGTGCTGCGCCAATTGTACTTCTTTCAAAACACAAAGTGCCGCATATTGCCGATAACATCGCGCCAAACTTACAGGAAATCGGAGTAATGCTTCCAAGCAACCCACTACAGCATTTGTTGTTACGAGCGGTTAATCGTCCGCTCGTGATGACGTCTGCGAATGCAAGCGGGCAACCTCCAGTGCTGAAAAATGAACATGCTGTAGAACAATTAGCTGACTTGGCTGATGTTTATCTTTGTCACAACCGCGATATTCTACAACGTGCTGATGATAGTCTTGTTCGCGTTGCCTTCGATGGATTAGAAACGCTACGTCGTGCTCGTGGCTATGTGCCAGATGAAATACCACTTGAAACACAAAGCACAAAAAATGTGTTGGCTTTAGGTTCTGATCTGAAAAATACATTCTGCCTGCTACGTCACAATAAAGCCGTACTGAGCCAACATATTGGCGATACAGCAAATGAACAAGTGCGGTCACAATTGAGTGAAAATCTTGAATTATTTCAGCAGATTTATCAATTTAAACCAGACATCATCGCGGTTGATGCTCACCCCGGCTATTTTTCATCTTCCATCGGGAAACAACTTGCTGAACAGCAACAAATCCCATTCATCGAAGTACTGCATCACCATGCACACATTGTCAGTGTCATGGCCGAGCAGCATTGTAATGAACCTGTAATCGGTCTTGCACTAGACGGTATAGGCATGGGCGAAAATGGACAACTTTGGGGAGGCGAATGCCTACTCGTTGACTATCAACATAGTCAATATTTAGGTGGTTTGCCAGCTGTTGCTCTACCAGGCGGTGATCTTGCAGCGAAACAGCCTTGGCGCAACTGGCTGGCTCACCTGCATCAATTTGTGCCACAGTGGCAAGAAATACTCACAAAAACTTGCGCTGAACCGAATTGGCAAATACTAGTCAATGCCATTGAGCGCGGACTCAATTGCCCACCTATATCATCTGCAGGTCGTTTATTTGACGCCGTAGCTTATGATCTCGGCATTGCACCAACCATTGTTTCTTGGGAAGGTGAAGCGGCTTGCCATCTCGAAGCGCTAGCAAACACCTCATCTTTGGCTACCCAAGCACAAAGTGCGGTCAATATTCCAGTAAAAATGCCGCTTATCGACAATAAACTGGATTTGGCTTATTTCTGGCAAAGTTGGTTAAATTATCATGCTTCTGTTGAAGATAAAGCCTTTGCCTTTCATTATGCTCTCGCCCAAGGTTTTGCTGAACTTGCGGCAAACCAAGTTCGCCAACACCAATGCCGTACCATCGTGCTATCTGGTGGCGTGATGCATAACCAACTACTACGTCGCTTATTAAAAGAAAATTTGAGCGAATTCCATGTACTGAGCGCTCATAAATTACCGATGGGTGATGGCGGACTCAGTTTAGGTCAGGCTGTTATTGCCATGCATAGAAACTGATAATTCCTAATATTAAAATATAAGAAAAAGAGTTAATCGGAAAACGACGATTAACTCTTTTGTTTTTATATTGATTTTTATAGCGGAATACTGGAAAAGAAAACCAGTAGTAACGGTGGTAGAATGTTCGTCACAAAGCCGAATGAAATCGCAATGGGCGTCACTTCAATGCCCCCCGCTTTTTGAATAATTGGCAAGGTGCAATCTATTGCAGTCGCTCCCGTAATTCCAATTGCCGTCGAACGAAAATGACGCATAAATAATGGGATGACAAATAAACTCACAATTTCACGGGATAAATCATTAAAAAAGGCAATACTACCCTGCACTGGTCCCCACGCATTAGTTAATACCACACTAGATAATGAATACCAGCCCATTCCTGAGGCAAAAGCGAGTCCTTGGGTAATTGGCATCGCTAAAACGAAAGCAGCAACCACACCACCTAGTAACGAGGTAAAAGTAAACACCATTCCTGTTTGGAAACCACGCTTATTAAAAATAGCCTCTTTTAAAGAAATGCCATTATTTCTTAGTTGAATACCCACAAAGAAAATCAGCACAATCAATACATATAGATTTATACCTGTAGGCAGCATTAAATAGGATTTAAAAAAGAAACCACAAATGGTACCAAACACCACTGTGCCAGAAAGTTTGAGAGAATCGATTAAGGAATACCAGCGAGAATCAATTTTACCTTGTGATTTAAGTGGCTCAGCAGGATTAAAACGATCATAAAGCATCAAACCAATCATATTAGAGCCCAAAATAATTGTAGATAACGTCAACGCAGTTGTACCAATAATTGGGAGTTTATGTTCTAAATCATCCAATTGACCAAGCAAATACCCCATTAAGAAAAGGATGATGTAAAGCAAAAACATGACGATATGATTAATCTTTGGGATATAGGATTTATTATTGACCTTCAGTAGATAGCCTAACACCATCGGTATTAAGACAATTAATAAGCCATTTATCATATCCTGCATCATACATCTCCTTTCTTATCCCATTGAAGCTAGCATACCCCTTTTCTCCCCCTTTTTCAAAGCGCATAAAAAAGTGCGGTCAAAATCGATCGCACTTTTAATCATCTAAAAAAATAATTTATTAGTCATTTACTTGACGACGTGCTATTACTGCATCAGATAACTGTTTTAACACGATTTCTGTATCTTCCCAACCGATGCAAGCATCAGTGATGCTTTGTCCGTAAGTCTGAGCTTTACCATCGACTAAGTCTTGACGCCCCTCAACAATATGACTTTCTACCATGACACCGAAGATCTGCTTTGAACCACCTGCAATTTGCTGGCAAACATCTTCACAAACATCCATTTGTTTTTTGAATTGTTTGCTACTATTTGCATGGCTAAAATCAACCATGACATGTGGAATACGACCTGATTTTTCGATCTCTGCACAAACTTTTGCAACGTCTTCTGCTTTATAGTTAGGACCTTTATCCCCACCACGTAAAATAATGTGGCAGTCTTCATTTCCTTTTGTTGAAACAATAGCCGAATGGCCAAATTTTGTCACAGATAAGAAGTAATGCGAAGCTTCTGCCGCGCCCATTGCATCTAATGCTACTTTTACGCCACCATTTGTGCCATTTTTAAAGCCTACCGCACAAGATAAGCCTGAAGCTAATTCACGGTGAACTTGAGATTCAGTTGTTCTCGCACCAATTGCGCCCCAGCTCATGAAATCCGCTACATATTGTGGTGTGATCATATCTAAGAACTCACCTGCTGATGGTACACCTAAGTTATTGATGTCAGATAATAATTTACGTGCAATACGCAAACCATCATTTAAACGATATGTATCATTTAAATAAGGATCGTTAATTAAGCCTTTCCAACCCACTGTTGTACGCGGTTTTTCAAAGTAAACGCGCATCACCACTTCAAGTGTATCTTTATATTCATCACGTAATACTTTTAAACGTTTGGCATAATCTAAAGCGGCTTTAGGATCATGAATAGAACAAGGACCAATTACTACAAGTAAACGGTCATCTTTTCCATGAATAATATTGTGTGCGTGCAAGCGGGTTTCATGAACTAAATCAGCTGCTTCTTCACTTGCAGGAAATTTTTCTAATAAGGCAATGGGAGGTAATACCTGATCGACTTTTTCAATTCGGGTATCATCATTTGCAACTTTTACTTCGATTTCTTCTTTCTTCGTCGCCATATGTCACTCTCTAAATCTTAAATGTTGTGTTTCAATCTAATGGCGTTACTCTACACCTATTTTTTGTACTAGTAAACTAGTTCATTTAAATTTACATACAATTATTATGTGATTGCGTAAATTTTATACTTCTTAAGCAGTATAAACAGGGCGTTATTAAACTATATTTCAGCCTTAGGTGGCAAGGTTTTTGACGTAAAAATAGGTTGTACCAGCACTATTTAAACAAAATGATCTTTTATCTTTCAAATTGACAAATAGGTTTAGATAAATGCGGGCAAAAAGAACAATTTCAATTTCTACCGCACTTTTAAAAAATATTTTTTCAATGCCCTTGTTTTTACTGAACATCTCCCTCATTTTTTTGTCTGATTGAACACTTATTCACTCATTTATTTTTACTTGGAGAACTTATGAAGAAAAGAAATTTTGTATTAACCGGTATCGCATTAGGTTTAAGCGTATTTGCGACCTCTTTATCCACTCAAGCGGCGATTCCTAATGAGATTGTCGAACAAGGCAGCCTTGCGCCAATGTTAGAAAAAGCGCAGGCAGCAGTCGTGACTCTTTCCGTTGAAGGCAAAGCAAAAGCAAACAGCCGTTCGGCATTACCTGATGATATTCCAGAAGAATTTAAATTTTTCTTCGGTGATCAATTTGGCGAACAATTCGGCGGAGATCGTGGCGCATCACGCAACTTCCGTGGTTTAGGTTCAGGTGTGATCATCAATGCAGATAAAGGCTATGTTTTAACTAACAATCACGTGGTAGATGGTGCGGATAAAATCACCGTAAAATTGCAAGACGGACGTGAGTTCAAGTCAAAACTCGTTGGAAAAGATGAACAATCTGATATCGCTTTAGTACAAATCGAAAAACCAACAAACCTCACCGCAATCAAAATAGCCGACTCCGATAAATTACGTGTCGGTGATTTTACCGTTGCTATCGGTAATCCATTCGGTTTAGGTCAAACTGTAACCTCTGGTATCGTTTCAGCACTTGGCCGCTCTACTGGTTCTGATAGTGGTGCATATGAAAACTATATTCAAACCGATGCTGCGGTAAACCGTGGTAACTCTGGCGGTGCATTATTGAACTTACAAGGTGAATTAATTGGTATCAATACGGCTATTATTTCTCCAAGTGGCGGTAACGCCGGGATTGCCTTTGCGATTCCAAGTAACCAAGCGAACAATCTTGTGCAACAAATCTTAGAATTTGGTGAAGTACGTCGTGGTTTACTCGGTATTAAGGGCGGTGAATTAAATGCCGATTTAGCGAAAGCCTTTAATGTGAGTGCACAACAAGGTGCATTTGTGAGTGAAGTTATTCCAAATTCAGCAGCAGAAAAAGCAGGCTTGAAAGCAGGTGATGTAATTACCGCAATGAATGGTCAAAAAATCTCAAGTTTCGCCGAAATGCGTGCAAAAATCGCGACCTCTGGTGCGGGTAAAGAAATTGAACTCACTTACTTACGTGATGGTAAAACTGACAACGTAAAAGTGACTTTACAAGCAGACGATGGCTCTCAAACAGCAAGTAAAACGGAACTTCCAGCATTAGACGGTGCAACCTTAAACAACTACGATGCAAAAGGTATTAAAGGTGTGGAAATTAGTAAAGTTCAACCAAATTCAATGGCAGCACAACGCGGTTTAAAATCGGGTGATATTATAATCGGTATCAACCGCCAGCCAATTGAAAGCACGCAAGACTTACGCAAAGCATTAGATGAAAAACCATCAGCTGTTGCACTCAATATCTTACGTGGCAAAAACAACTTCTACTTATTAGTACAATAAAATAAAAAAGAGCGGTCAATTTGATCTGACCCCAAAAATTTGGACTATTCACATTAAGGACTGAAGACGATATTGTATCGGACTCAGTCCTTTTAATTTTAGTTGAATCCGTCGATGATTATAGTAATTCAAATAATCTCTGACAGCATCAACTATCTCTTCTTTTGTTTTAAATTCCCGACCATAAAAACATTCTGTTTTTAATCGTCCAAAGAAACTTTCCATTGCGGCGTTATCTAAGCAATTCCCTTTTCTCGACATACTTTGAATGATGCCATGTTCAGCTAAAATTCGACGATAAGCTACCATTTGATATTGCCATCCCTGGTCTGAATGTAAAATGACACTACAAGCTTTATTTAATCCTTTGACGGCTTGCATTAACATGTCCTCTACTTGCGCCCAGTTTGGGGAATAGCTGAGATTATATGAGACTATCTCATTGTTAAATAAGTCTAAAATTGGAGATAAATAGACTTTACTCCCATCTTTCGCCTTAAACTCGGTGATATCAGTTACCCATTTTTGTTTCGGGGCCGTTGCGCTAAAATCGCGTTCAAGATGATTCAGTGCAATCACCCCTATCGTGCCTCGATAGGTCGTAAATTTCTTGCTTTTTCTTGACCGCACTTGAAGCCCAAGTGTCTGCATTAAACGTTGAACTTTTTTATGATTCACGCCTGGCAAGCTGGCATGAACTCGTCGGTAGCCATAATCAGGATGATTGGCTTTGATGCGTTTAATGGCCTTTTTCAGCTGCTCATCCTTATCCGGTTTAATCTGGAGTTTCGCAAAAAACGTACTACGCGCTAACTGTGCAAAACCTAAAAGCCATTTTAACGGATAGCGTGTTCTTAACCTTTGGATAATTTCCGTTGCTCGGCTTCGTCCTGAAGTCTGAGCCTTCTCAACTCCTTTAGGTAGGCCACCTCCGCTTCAAGCTGTAAAATTCTCAGGCGTAAACGGTCTTCTTCAGTTCTGGGTGGCGGTGGCATTTTTGCATATTTGGGTTTCATTGGCGGTCGTCCTGATGGTTTACGGGGAATCAGTCCTTTTATGCCATTTTTTTCAAACCGTTTCAACCATGTCCCGACTAGGGCGTTGGAAGGAATATTGTAAAAACGAGCTGCTTCTCGAATGCTCATTTTTCCTTTTAGAATAGGTTGAAGAACCTGTAATTTAAATTCGATTGTGTAGTGTTTACCCATAAAAAAATCTGCACCTCAATTGTTGGTTTGTTGAGTCCAACTTTTGGGGTGCAGATCAATTTGATCGCTCTTTTCCTTTATTCCGATATCATAAACTGCTCTCTCAATTGATGAAGTTGATCGCGTACTGCAGCGGCTTTTTCAAACTCAAGATCTTGAGCAAATTTATACATTTGTTGTTCCAATTTCTTAATTTGTTGTTGGAATTCTTTGGCTGATTTAGGTGCATTGTAAAGTGCGGTCGGTTCAGCTGCCGTTTTTCCACGCTGTTTCGATTTCGCTTTTTGATTTGCACCTTGACCAATATCTAATAATTCGCCGACTTTCTTATTCAATGCCTGTGGAACAATACCATGCTCTTCATTGTATTTCATTTGTTTTTCACGACGGCGATTCGTTTCGGTAATGGCTTTTTCCATAGATTTAGTAATACTATCAGCATACAAAATCGCTTTACCATTTAAGTTTCGAGCAGCACGACCGATGGTTTGGATTAAAGATCGTTCAGAACGTAAGAAACCTTCTTTATCCGCATCTAAAATCGCAACAAGAGAAACCTCTGGAATATCTAGCCCCTCACGTAATAAGTTGATGCCGACCAACACATCGAATTCACCTAAACGTAAATCACGAATAATTTCTACACGCTCAACTGTATCAATATCTGAATGCAAATAACGCACACGAATGCCGTGTTCGTCTAAGTAATCCGTTAAATCTTCCGCCATTTTCTTCGTTAGCGTCGTCACTAAAACACGCTCATTTTTGTCTGCTCTTTGGCGTGCTTCTGACAGTAAATCATCTACTTGAATGGATACTGGACGAATTTCAATTTGCGGATCAAGTAAGCCTGTTGGACGTACCACCTGATCGACAATTTCACTGCCCGATTTTTCCAACTCATAAGGCCCTGGTGTCGCAGAAACGTAAATGGTCTGCGGCGCTAAACGCTCAAACTCTTCAAAGCGTAACGGACGGTTATCTAATGCGGACGGTAAACGGAAACCATATTCGACTAAGGTTTCTTTACGTGAACGGTCGCCACGATACATTCCACCAATTTGCGGCACAGTCACGTGTGATTCATCAATAATCAAAATCGCATCAGACGGCATATAATCAAATAATGTCGGAGGTGGTTCACCTTCATTTCTGCCAGAAAGGTAACGTGAATAGTTTTCGATTCCTGAACAATAACCGAGCTCATTCATCATCTCAATATCAAATTGTGTACGTTGAGTAATACGCTGCTCTTCCAACAGCTTATGTTCTTTGATGAAATATTCACGGCGTTGCACAAGCTCCGCTTTGATTTTTTCAATGGCATCTAAAATACGCTCTCTTGGCGTTACATAGTGGGTTTTCGGATACACCGTAAAACGTGGAACAGCGCCAAAACTTGTGCCCGTTAAAGGATCAAATAAACTTAAACGTTCAATTTCATCATCAAATAACTCAATTCGTACCGCTCTATCGTCAGATTCCGCAGGGAAAATATCAATCACCTCGCCACGCACACGGAATGTACCACGCTGAAAGGCTTGATCATTTCTTGTATATTGTAATTCCGCTAACTTCGCTAAAATCTGACGTTGATCGATAATTGCACCTTGTTGTAAGTGCAACATCATCTGCAAATAGCTATCTGGATCACCCAAACCATAAATCGCTGATACGGACGCCACTACAATAGTATCTCGACGCTCTAAGAACGACTTCGTAGCCGAAAGACGCATCTGTTCAATCTGATCATTAATCGAAGCATCTTTCTCGATAAAGGTATCACTACTTGGTACATAAGCTTCTGGCTGATAATAATCATAATATGAAACGAAATATTCCACTGCATTTTCAGGAAAAAACGCTTTCATTTCCGCATAAAGCTGAGCAGCGAGGGTTTTATTTGGGGCAAGTAACATCGCTGGGCGATTTAACGTTGCTATAACATTTGCAATGGTAAAGGTTTTACCCGATCCCGTTACCCGAGAAGGGTTTGATGAGCCAAACCATCCTCTAAATTTTCGACTAATTTTTCGATTGCTTGGGGTTGATCACCGGAAGGTTTAAAATCGGAATGAAGGATAAAAGGCTTAGTATTAATTTTCTCTGCCATAAGTGCGGTCAATTTTTTAACTGTTTTAGAACTGTGACTATTTTAGCACATTTATTACTCCAAATTGAGCGATAAAAATCCAAGTTTTACACACACTTAGGCGTGTCAAGTCTTAAACACTTCAAAATTTAAAAATATTTTATTTTTTTTGCTGGACTTTGTGTAACATATTGATATTTAAATAAATATCACCAAATGACTAATAGATGAACAATTTGAGACAAAGCCAGTCTGCATCAGTGGTTGACCATTTTAAACAAAAACAATCCACAAAGTTATCCACAGGCTCTGTGGATAGAAAAAGTAGACGTTTGATAGTAATAAAATAGGATAATAATAAAAAAATCCTCTTTGATCTAATTTCAAAGAGGATTTTCATAAAATAGATTAAGAAAATAGCCGCTTAAGCTCTTTCTCATACATATAAATATTAACTGGATTAGTTGGCAGCTGAGAATCTAAATATTCATTTGCACGTTTAACATATTCTTCATGATGTTTATCATGATTATCGATTACATCCAGTAATACTTTTGCACCTTCAAAAGCATCAAATTGGTCATAATAATATCCAACACCTTTAGGAATTAGTTTTGAGTTATGAATAAATGGATATCCTCCGTATAATGCATCATTATAAGCATAATTTAAGCCATTTTCCCATTGATGACTTAACACTATATCTACATAACGTGTTAAAAAATCAGGCATTTGATAACGACCTTCTACAGTCATGACTCCGTCGTTGACCAAATTTGTTCGGCCAATAAAGTTAAAGAAGGTTGGATTATCTTTTTTATCATAGGTATTACACATATAAACATGTTGAATTTTATTTGGCTGTTCGCGGTAGGCTTGTTCTGCAATCAAAATAGGTGTAAAGCTATTTTTAACTACATTAATATTTGCTTCAAAAGATGCTATACGCTTTGCCTTTTTATCTGAATTAGGTTTATACCCAAAATCTAAATTATGTTGTTCTTTAATACGCTTAATGACTTGATCACAAAAGACTGGCGACCAAATGGGAGGGACAACATAAGATGGGCAACGATTCATGATTGAGAAATAAGATTTACAAGTATTTTCATGTTGTGGGATCATCCATACCGCATCGAATGTTGTTCCATTAAATACTCTCCCAGCCTTTTTATCAAATAAGAAATTTTCTATATCCATAATAAAATCATTTCCCATTTTGTAGCTAACTACTTTACCTCCATGTTCATGCATGCGAGTTACTTGATGTGGTTCAATGATCAAAGTTCCTTCAATTAGTAAATCAAGACTTTCAATAACATCTTCGATATAGGCAAATTTGAGATTCATTTCGTTAAGCATGAATCCTTCAGGAGGGGAAGTACGTTTTTCAGGCCCCCAGGAAACTAAAACCACTTCATCAATAAGCTCTGAGTGTTGAAATAAGTGACAAAGATGGATGACATTCTGATTTGCACCATTTGCCCAGATATCCGTAACATTACCTTCTAAATTAAAAGTGATTCCAATTTTATACTTTTTCATGATATATCCTACCTTAATTTACTACAACTATTACAAGATATTAAGATTATTTATATTAGACATATACAATAAAATCACTCAGGTTTCCCTGAGTGATTTTCTCATTATGATTTAGTATAGATTACCATTGATAGCCAATTCCACCACCAACGGCGTAATCTCCAGCACTGTTTGCAGAGCCGCTAGCCTTGAAGTGAATTCGATTATTATCACTTGATCTACTAATACCGACAGCAATTGCATTTTGTCCTTTAAAGTTGCCAACACCCAGCCCAATCATTGTGCCTCCAGCACGATTTGCAGTAGGGATATTAGCCATTGCAACAGCACCGGCAATGCCTCCACGAAGTTTCTTATCAGTTTGTTTCAATTCATTACGAACTGAATTTACTGAGTTATCAACATACTGTTTGTTTACTGCATCTGTATTATGAATAGGTGTTGCAACGTTAGTAATACGGCGGTTTACAATAGGTTGACCATTTGAACCATCATTACCTACCGATACAGTATCTTTTTCGTTCGCTACAGATCCTTGTCCAATTGCAACTGCATTTTCTGCTTTCGCTTTTGCTCCTTGACCAATTGCTGTCGCATTCTTCGCGGATGCTTGAGAATTATTTCCTAAAGCTGTTGTGTTTTCACCACTTGCATTTGAACCGTATCCCATTGCCGTTGCATCCTTGCCTTTTGCTTTAGCACTATCACGATTGCTGGAGTTATCTGCAGCAAAGGCTGTTTTTCCATCTCGGCTAATTAAACCTGAATCTTCAATACGCTGTGCTGTGCTAGCAGCTGATTGGGCTGATTTATCTGCAGCAATCGCTGAGCTTGCAGCTGATTGGGCTGATTTACCTGCTTCAGTTGCTGAGCTGGCTGCAGAGGTTGCAGATTTACCTGCTTCAGTTGCTGAGCTGGCTGCAGAGGTTGCAGATTTACCAGCTTCAGTTGCTGAGCTGGCTGCAGAAGTTGCTGATTTACCTGCTTCAGTTGCTGAGCTGGCTGCAGAGGTTGCTGATTTACCTGCTTCAGTCGCTGAGCTTGCAGCTGATTGGGCTGATTTATCAGCGGCAGTCGCTGAGCTTGCTGCAGAGGTTGCTGATTTACCTGCTTCAGTTGCTGAGCTTGCTGCAGAGGTTGCTGATTTACCTGCTTCAGTCGCTGAGCTTGCAGCTGATTGGGCTGATTTATCAGCGGCAGTCGCTGAGCTTGCTGCAGAAGTTGCTGATTTACCTGCTTCAGTCGCTGAACTTGCTGCAGAAGTTGCTGATTTACCTGCTTCAGTTGCTGAGCTTGCTGCAGAGGTTGCTGATTTACCTGCTTCAGTCGCTGAGCTTGCAGCTGATTGGGCTGATTTATCAGCGGCAGTCGCTGAGCTTGCTGCAGAAGTTGCTGATTTACCTGCTTCAGTTGCTGAGCTTGCAGCTGATTGGGCTGATTTATCAGCGGCAGTCGCTGAGCTTGCTGCAGAAGTTGCTGATTTACCTGCTTCAGTCGCTGAGCTTGCAGCTGATTGGGCTGATTTATCAGCGGCAGTCGCTGAGCTTGCTGCAGAAGTTGCTGATTTACCTGCTTCAGTCGCTGAGCTTGCAGCTGATTGGGCTGATTTATCAGCGGCAGTCGCTGAGCTTGCTGCAGAAGTTGCTGATTTACCTGCTTCAGTTGCTGAGCTTGCTGCAGAGGTTGCTGATTTACCTGCTTCAGTTGCTGAGCTTGCTGCAGAGGTTGCTGATTTACCTGCTTCAGTTGCTGAGCTTGCAGCTGATTGGGCTGATTTATCAGCGGCAGTCGCTGAGCTTGCTGCAGAAGTTGCTGATTTACCTGCTTCAGTTGCTGAGCTTGCTGCAGAGGTTGCTGATTTACCTGCTTCAGTTGCTGAGCTTGCTGCAGAAGTTGCTGATTTACCTGCTTCAGTTGCTGAGCTTGCTGCAGAAGTTGCTGATTTACCTGCTTCAGTCGCTGAGCTTGCAGCTGATTGGGCTGATTTATCAGCGGCAGTCGCTGAGCTTGCTGCAGAAGTTGCTGATTTACCTGCTTCAGTTGCTGAGCTGGCTGCAGAGGTTGCTGATTTACCTGCTTCAGTCGCTGAGCTTGCTGCAGAGGTTGCTGATTTACCTGCTTCAGTCGCTGAGCTTGCTGCAGAAGTTGCTGATTTACCTGCTTCAGTTGCTGAGCTTGCTGCAGAAGTTGCTGATTTACCTGCTTCAGTTGCTGAGCTTGCAGCTGATTGGGCTGATTTATCAGCGGCAGTCGCTGAGCTTGCTGCAGAAGTTGCTGATTTACCTGCTTCAGTTGCTGAGCTTGCTGCAGAAGTTGCTGATTTACCTGCTTCAGTCGCTGAGCTTGCAGCTGATTGGGCTGATTTATCAGCGGCAGTCGCTGAGCTTGCTGCAGAGGTTGCTGATTTACCTGCTTCAGTCGCTGAGCTTGCAGCTGATTGGGCTGATTTATCAGCGGCAGTCGCTGAGCTTGCAGCTGATTGGGCTGATTTATCAGCGGCAGTCGCTGAGCTTGCTGCAGAAGTTGCTGATTTACCTGCTTCAGTTGCTGAGCTTGCTGCAGAAGTTGCTGATTTACCTGCTTCAGTTGCTGAGCTTGCAGCTGATTGGGCTGATTTATCAGCGGCAGTCGCTGAGCTTGCTGCAGAGGTTGCTGATTTACCTGCTTCAGTCGCTGAGCTTGCTGCAGAAGTTGCTGATTTACCTGCTTCAGTCGCTGAGCTTGCAGCTGATTGGGCTGATTTATCAGCGGCAGTCGCTGAGCTTGCTGCAGAAGTTGCTGATTTACCTGCTTCAGTTGCTGAGCTTGCTGCAGAGGTTGCTGATTTACCTGCTTCAGTCGCTGAGCTTGCAGCTGATTGGGCTGACTTGTCTGCAGCAGTCGCTGAGCTTGCAGCTGATTGGGCTGATTTATCTGCAGCAGTCGCTGAGCTTGCAGCTGATTGGGCTGATTTATCAGCGGCAGTCGCTGAGCTTGCTGCAGAAGTTGCTGATTTACCTGCTTCAGTTGCTGAGCTTGCTGCAGAGGTTGCTGATTTACCTGCTTCAGTTGCTGAGCTTGCTGCAGAGGTTGCTGATTTACCTGCTTCAGTCGCTGAGCTTGCAGCTGATTGGGCTGATTTATCAGCGGCAGTCGCTGAGCTTGCAGCTGATTGGGCTGATTTATCAGCGGCAGTCGCTGAGCTTGCTGCAGAAGTTGCTGATTTACCTGCTTCAGTTGCTGAGCTTGCTGCAGAAGTTGCTGATTTACCTGCTTCAGTTGCTGAGCTTGCAGCTGATTGGGCTGATTTATCAGCGGCAGTCGCTGAGCTTGCTGCAGAGGTTGCTGATTTACCTGCTTCAGTCGCTGAGCTTGCTGCAGAAGTTGCTGATTTACCTGCTTCAGTCGCTGAGCTTGCAGCTGATTGGGCTGATTTATCAGCGGCAGTCGCTGAGCTTGCAGCTGATTGGGCTGATTTACCTGCTTCAGTTGCTGAGCTTGCTGCAGAGGTTGCTGATTTACCTGCTTCAGTCGCTGAGCTTGCAGCTGATTGGGCTGACTTGTCTGCAGCAGTCGCTGAGCTTGCAGCTGATTGGGCTGATTTATCTGCAGCAGTCGCTGAGCTTGCAGCTGATTGGGCTGATTTATCAGCGGCAGTCGCTGAGCTTGCTGCAGAAGTTGCTGATTTACCTGCTTCAGTTGCTGAGCTTGCTGCAGAGGTTGCTGATTTACCTGCTTCAGTTGCTGAGCTTGCAGCTGATTGGGCTGATTTATCAGCGGCAGTCGCTGAGCTTGCTGCAGAAGTTGCTGATTTACCTGCTTCAGTTGCTGAGCTTGCTGCAGAGGTTGCTGATTTACCTGCTTCAGTTGCTGAGCTTGCTGCAGAGGTTGCTGATTTACCTGCTTCAGTTGCTGAGCTTGCTGCAGAAGTTGCTGATTTACCTGCTTCAGTTGCTGAGCTGGCTGCAGAGGTTGCTGATTTACCTGCTTCAGTCGCTGAGCTTGCTGCAGAAGTTGCTGATTTACCTGCTTCAGTCGCTGAGCTTGCAGCTGATTGGGCTGATTTATCAGCGGCAGTCGCTGAGCTTGCAGCTGATTGGGCTGATTTATCAGCGGCAGTCGCTGAGCTTGCTGCAGAAGTTGCTGATTTACCTGCTTCAGTTGCTGAGCTTACTGCAGAGGTTGCTGATTTACCTGCTTCAGTCGCTGAGCTTGCAGCTGATTGGGCTGATTTACCTGCTTCAGTTGCTGAGCTTGCTGCAGAGGTTGCTGATTTACCTGCTTCAGTCGCTGAGCTTGCTGCAGAAGTTGCTGATTTACCTGCTTCCGTTGCTGAGCTTGCGGCAGAGGTTGCTGATTTACCTGCTTCCGTTGCTGAGCTTGCTGCGTTAGTTGCGGCAGTTGTAGCAGATGTTGCAGCTGTTTCTGCTCGTTCAACTGACTTATTGATCTCAACTAGTTTGTCACTTACTGTTTTTGCTGCTGCTTTAGCATCAGAAATAGATTTCTTGGATTCAGCATTTAATTTGTAAATTACTGCATTACCTTCATGTGTAACATCTAACCCATCGCCAGCTTTGAAATTAAGCACATTATTAGCATTATTAGCTGTTGATGTGCCATTGTTACGCATGGTTTTAATATTTGTGCCATTTACTTGGAAGTTATATTCCGTTTTAGCAATTTCATCGGCAGCTTTGATTACATAGTAAAGTTGTGAACCAGTAACTACATCACTAGATGTCTCAGAGATCTCACCAGCTCCAACATTTTGGATCTGGCGTTTAATAGTGTTATTACCAAAACTTACAGTGCCACCATCGGTTGCGGCAACGCCTGTAGATAAGGTTGTGTTACCAATTGCGAGGCCACTTACAGTATGTTTATCCGATGTACTTGAAGATTCGCCAATAGCAATATCGCCAGATTTATTGGCAACTGCACTTTTACCCAAGGCAATACCAGAAGTTGCGCCAGAGGCAACCTTAGCACGATCACCAATGCTAATCCCTGTAGCAGCCTCTGTTTTAGCACTATTACCTAAAGTAATAGAATAACTTGCAGCTGCTTTCGCTTGCGCACCATTACCAATTACAATAGCTTGAGTTGCACCACTTTCCGATTTTGCTTGATTATCTTTTGCATCATCGCCCAAGCCACCAATTACAATGGATCTTGAGGCACCGGCTGTCGCTTCCGGGCCAATTGCAACTGTTCTATCCCCATCTGCTTTTGCGTAAGCACCAATGGCGACAACCCTTTCCATCGTTGCGCTTGCATTTTGACCAATAACAACAGAATTTTCTTTTGCTGCAGTAACATTTGTACCAATAGCAACGGTATTTTCTTTTGTTGCAGTAACACTTGTACCAATAGCAACCGTATTTGTACCGCTTACCTTTGTTGCGTTACCTAAAGCAATTGAACTTTCAGCGCTCGCTTTCGTACCCTGACCTAAAGCAATGGAATTTCTGCGTTCAACTGTTGCACCATTACCAATAGCAATTGCATTCACTGCGCCATTACCAACACCTGTATCTATTGCAGTAATATTGGTGTCGTTACCAATCGCAATTGCACCGCTTGCAGCTGTAATTTTGCTATTATTACCAATCGCAATAGCATTTGCAGAACCCACATTGTATGACAGATTACGAAGAATAGTACTGCCTGCACCAAAAGCAATTGCGCCAGCTGAACCCTCAACTTGAGCAAGCTTACCAATGGCAATTCCATTAATTGATTCACTAAATTGGCTTCCCCAATAGTTATTAACGTTTGCTCCAGTACCAATCGCAATAGAATCTTTAGCAAAAGCATTTGCATAGACACCCGAAGCTATAGAGCGATCTGCTTGTGCCCCACTTGCTTCGGCATATTTACCATTATTGTCTTTTGTTTGACCATCCGATGCATTGGTGATGCTACTATTATTTCGTCCTTCATAATTGAATGTTGCTTTAGTACCATCAGCTTTTAATAACGCTTCATTTCTAGTATTTCCATTGGAATTAACATGCGAATATCCCATGATATCTACTTTATCAGCTTTAACTTCATTGAATGTATCTAATGCTGTTTTTACACTTGTAGCTGTTGCAACTGTATTTGTTGCAACTGTATTTGTTGGATTATTGACTGCTACAGCTGTAATGCGTTGTTCGTTATTTTTAGTTACACTAATATCACTGGTGTTTACGCCAATGTTAACGGTACTTTTATTCGTGGAGTCTAAAGTCGTTGATACGTTTACATAATTATCCTTTGCTTTAAAAATAACAGTGTGATCGTTATTCACGCGGCCTGTTACTGTATCTTGATTATTTGAGTTGTGGCCAATATTCCAACCGGTATAATTTCTCACATAGTAAAGTTGTGAACCATTTACCGCATCGAAACTATCAGCTGACATACGACCTGCAGCCACGTTTTGGATTTGGCGATACATTTTGTTATCGCCATTTTCTCCTCCTATAGAGAGGATGGAAACTGTTGTTTTATCTTCTGATGCATTTACAGGCTTTATATCCTGTTCTTTCGTATTTAATTGACTATTTTCATTGACATTATACTTTATAGTCATTTTATCTACTTTATTTAATGCAACATTGTTGATTGCTCTACCTGCGTTAATAATAGCATTGAGATTTGTTTCATTGTTTTGTCCGTTATAATTTGTTACAGCGGTAGTATATGTATTTTCAAGAGCTGACGTATTTATATTGTCAGCTTGACCTTGCCCCTTCGGGTTAATTCGTGAATATGATCCAAGATAAACAGCATCATCATAGCCATTATATGCCCCACCATTACCTGATTCTCGTCCTATCGCAACAACATTACGACCAATTGCCTGCATTCCTGCACCGATAGCCACAGTATACATACCTTGGGCACCACCTTTACGGAATTTTGTTCCGTCATTCGGTGCAAGGTTGTCACCAACATTAGAACCTATCGCGATAGAACTATGGCCTGATGATGTAAGATTGTCATTACCTATTGCCAACTGTTTATTTCCCACAGCCTCTGGTTCATTAGGTGTTGGATCTTTATGTCCTGCTTGTGCATAGCCAAAAGCGAACGAGCCCGACTCTTTGTCGTACACGCCTACAGCATATTTACCATTTCCGTTTTGTTTAAGCACTCCGCCTTGAGGTGCGTGAAAGGTTGTTTTTCCATCAATATTTGCTAAAGCCATCGCTTCGTTTGTGAATCCCAAGCAAAGGGATAGTAATGATAGCTTTAATGTCGATTTAATTGCTATAGATTTAAATTGATGGCTGCCAGAAGATGCTTTTACAGCACCTTTTGCCAATTCTGATACAACTTCTATACGTTGAGTGGTTTTGTTCCAAATAATTTTAAAAATGTTGTTCATAGGGTGATCTTTAAGTTGTTGAAATTTATTTGTGGGTTACTGAATTATTTTTATTTTGTTTTAACAAGGCTAAATTTAAAACAAAATCGGAGCATTTTGCCATAAAAGTAAAAATAAGAATATTGTTTTTTTGTAAAGAATTGTAAAGAGTTATAGGATCAATAAAGGGGATATGTGTGAGTGTTTATCATTACAATGATTTGATGTATTACTTGCTAAAAAATATAGATTTTTTCTTGACAAGGTATTTCAGGATAATTAAAATGCGCGCCTATTCTTTGTGATACCAAATTTATTCCTCCTTAGTTCAGTCGGTAGAACGGTGGACTGTTAATCCATATGTCGCAGGTTCGAGTCCCGCAGGAGGAGCCAAATTTCTCTTTTGGTTTAGCTTTCGTTTGTCTCCTTTTACGAATTCTAAATTAGTAGCCAAAAGAATTTAAGCCCATCATGTTGATGGGCTTTATTTTTATCTAATCAATGATTATTTAATGAATTGTCAGGCTAATTTAATGATGACCGGTCATCGATTAAATTATCACATTCCCAGCCAATATAATCACCGGAAAACTCTGTAGCTAACTTTTCAAAGCGCTCTACCCATTCGAAAATCTCATTACTATCTAATTGAAGCTCTTGTTCCAATTTCACCATGAAATAAGGATATTCATCTTCTTCTGTTTGAACCGCTTGGCTAGAATATTTAAGGGTGTTAAAAGATACTTTTCCAAGTGTTAATTCATCCATGAAGGGGAACATTTTTTCTTCTTCGTCAAAATGAAAAGTATGCTCAATCAAATAACTATCGCTTAAATTGCGCCCCTTGCTATTTAGCATACTCAAAATCTCTTCTGTCGCATTTAATTTCATTTCCAATGGTGAAGCCAATAAGAAATCGAAATAAGTATCCCAATTGGGATCATCCTGCACATTGATCTCTGAAACAAAATCGAGTTGTTGAAGAGTTTCTTTGAGCAAAGCATCGTGTTCACAATAGAAATGCATTTTTGCCTGATGGTTGCAAATAAAATGCCCTGCAAAGAATACATTTGGAAGTGCGGTCAATTGTGCAAGGATTTTAAAAAGGCGATTAATCAATTTTTCATATTCGTCTTCATTCGGTAAACCATCCTCATCTCCCAGATAAGGCACGGTAAATTGCACAACCTTACTGAGATGTTTACCATGGTAAACATCTAAATCTTCAATATTTGCGGTAAACACGGCAGGCATGCCATTCACTTGTGAACGGTAATTCTGCCAATTTGCCATATCCATGCTGCTTTCCTATTTAAACTCTGCCCAGATTGGTGCGTGATCTGACGGTTTTTCCATCGCACGAATATCCAATGCAATACCGACATCAACGCAACGCTCTGCTAATTGATGATTAACTAAAATATGATCGATACGTAATCCACGGTTGTCATCAAAACCTTTTGAGCGATAATCAAACCACGAGAACTTGTCATTGACTGTTGGGTTTAATTTGCGGAACGTGTCTTCCAATCCATAATCATATAAGCGTTGATACCATTCACGCTCTTCTGGTAAGAATGAGCATTTGCCAGTACGCAACCAACGTTTGCGGTTTTCATCGCCAATACCAATATCTAAATCACTTGGACTGATATTCATATCACCCATAATTAAAACTGGATTGGCCTTATCGTGATCTTGCTCTAAATAGCGTTGAAGATCCGCATAAAATTTTTCTTTTGCCGGAAACTTAGTTTCATGTGAACGGCTTTCGCCTTGTGGGAAATAGCCATTAATTACCGTTAATAAACCAAATGGTGTTTCTAAATCCACCATAATAATACGTTTTTGCGCATCTTCATTATCTGTTGGGAAACCTAGACGCACGACTTTCGGTTCTTGTTTCGTTAACAAGGCGACACCATAATGACCTTTTTGCCCATGGTGAAAAACGTGGTAACCCAAATTATCAGTAATTGCATAAGGAAAATCCTCATCCGCTACTTTGATTTCTTGTAAACCAATCACATCCGGTTGGTATTTTTCAATAATTGCTTCAAGTTGATGAGGGCGAGCACGTAAACCATTAATATTAAAAGAGATAAATTTCATTTTTGTTCCTAATGTAAAAAATTGAGTCTATTATACAAAATAATTGAAATCTTAACCGCACTTTTCCTCTTGTAACGGAAGAAGTTACGCCTATTAATGTAATTACTCTTCAGTTGCAATCAAATAAATTTTATCCTTTTTTCTCATTAAAATTTTTCCTAGAAATGCACTTTATAAATAAAAGTAACTTACTTATACTTACAATGTTTTTATTACTCACTCGGATCATTTTATGAATACTTATACTTACTTGTGTTTCCTTACCACAATAGCCATTCTTATTAGTTTTATCACCCGTAAACTGAATGATAATATCCAATATACGATCGCTATCACAGCCACTTCCATGGCAGGATCACTGTTTCTCGTTTTGCTAGGTTATTTCAACTGGTTTAATTTAGATGATATTGCAACTCGTGTTATTGAACGTATTGATTTTAAAGATTTCTTATTAAATGGAATTTTAGGTTTTTTACTCTTTGCTGGAGCCTTAGGGATTAAACTTCCTGTATTAAATAATCAAAAATGGGAAATTACCACTTTCGCCCTGTTCTCAACACTTGCCTCTACTTTCTTTATTGGTTTTCTACTTTATGGCATTGCCTTACTTTTCGGATGGCATATTGATTTAATTTACTGCATCTTATTTGGCGCACTAATATCGCCTGATGACCCGATTGCCGTACTCGCTATTATCAAAAACTTAAAAGCACCAAAACGCCTATCTATGCAAGTAGAAGGTGAATCACTTTTTAATGATGGGATTGGTTTGGTCATTTTCACCACGGTTTTTGCCGTCGCATTTGGCGGACATGAGCCCACAGCAAGCAGTATTCTCCATTTATTTTTTAAAGAAGCTTTAGGTGGAATTGCATTTGGATTGGTTTTAGGCCTATTCGCCCATTATTTGATTTCAGCTACCGATGATGGTTCATTAGAAATTCTCTTAACCTTAATCGTACCAACCGCGGGCTTTATGCTTGCTAATCTCTTGCACGTCTCAGGTGCATTAGCTATGGTTGTTGCAGGGATTTTAATCGGGAACTGGACGAGATACACTGGATTTTCTCGACAAAGCCAACGCTATTTAGATCACTTTTGGGAAATGATTGATCACTTCCTCAATTCCTTACTCTTCATATTGATAGGCTTAGCGATTTTATTGATTCATGTGTCTTGGCAAGGTTTAATCTTAATTTTCCTCGCTATTCCGGTTTGTTTAATCTGCCGCTATGCAAGTGTTTGGTTGCCATTCCAAGTCATGAAACGCTACCGTAAATACAACCCTTACACCATGAAAGTACTCACTTGGGGCGCATTGCGAGGTGGATTAGCGCTGGCTATGGCACTTTCTATTCCAAGTGGTCAATTTTATATTGAAGGATTAGAAATGGATGTTCGCGATCTTATTTTAGGCATGACGTATGCAGTAGTGGCATTCTCAATTCTCGTGCAAGGCATAACAATTGAGACCCTAATTCGTAAATCAAAAGAAGCAACCATGCGTGAACGAGGCTATACAGGTATCGGATTAGCAAAATAATCCATAAAGTTTATTTCTTTGGCTCAGCATTTGCTGAGCCAAATTTTTTGAATCTGAGACATGACACCGTCAAGATGCCACCACTCCCCTTCTTTAGGAAAAGTAAACACATCAAATGCCTGACCTTTAAATTCAAATTGCAATCTTGCAGCGTGCAAATAAGTGCGGTCAATATTTTCAGTGTTTTTACCATAAAGCGTATCGCCTAAAATCGGACTCCCTAAGCTTTTCATCGCCACACGCAATTGATGGGTTTTACCGGTTTGTGGCTTTAAGATAAATAATCGTAAATTAGGCTCACAACTCACACTTTCAAAACGCGTAATTGCGGGATTTTCTTTCGATTGGCAAAGTTTCCAAGCCCCATTACGAGCCTTTTGCATATCGCCGACGATCAATCCTTGCTTCTTTTTTGGCTTTTGATTACTGAGTGCAAGATAAGTCTTTTGAATATGATGTTCAGAAAAAAGTCGGAAAAATTCAGCCGCACTTTCGGCATTCAATGCCAAAATGAGTAAACCTGATGTCACTTTATCTAACCGATGTACAAGCCATACCTGTGGCACACCAAGCTGCTTAGCAACTAAAGTGGTTAAACCAATTTCGCTTTGATCTTTATGTACACTCAACCCACAAGGCTTGTAAATAATGATAAAATCATCGGTCTGATAAACAATGTCTAATTTCATAAGTGCGGTTAAAAATTAATGAGTTTTGAACATATTATACTGGTTTATATTATTCCCGTGTTAATTTGGGTAGCTGTTATTTCTGTCACATTACGTTTGCTCGTCAAAAAACAAGCGGTTTCAGCTACGTTGTCATGGCTGATGATTATCTACCTTGTACCACTAATTGGCATCATTGCTTATTTAATTTTTGGAGAGATTAAACTCGGAGCTCGACGAGCCAAAGTATTTCAATTATTAAAACCTAAATATATGCAATGGCTTCAGCAACTTTCAGAACAAAAAGATCTGGTTACACATTCCCAAGATCCTCGTTATCGAGCCCTATTTAAATTAGTCCACCAACGCTTAGGTATTCCAAATATCCGAGGAAATGAATTACATATTCTCGATACACCGGAAACCATTATTCAAAGCATCATTAGTGATATTCAACAAGCACATCACTCTATTAATATGGTGTTCTATATTTGGAGCAATGATGGTCTGATTAATGAAGTTAAACAAGCCTTAGAGGAAGCTGTACAACGTGGAGTAAAAGTTTGTCTTTTACTCGATTACGTTGGCAGTAATGCTTTTTTGAAAAGCCCTATTTGTAAAGAAATGCGAGAAAGAGGCATTGAAATTACTGAGGCGCTACACGTAAATTTATTCCGAATGTTCTTCAACCGAATTGATTTACGCCAACACCGTAAAATTATCGTGATTGACAACCAAATTGCTTACACTGGCAGTATGAATATGGTGGATCCGAATTTCTTTAAACAAAAAAGCAATGTTGGTAATTGGATAGATGTGATGGTGCGAATCAACGGTCCTGTTTCGCCAATTTTAAATAGTCTACATGCTTGGGACTGGGAAATTGAAACTACTGAAGAATTACCCCTTTTATTACCCAATTGCCCACTTGTGGAAATTGACGATAATGACACCCACTCTGTACAAGTGATTGCGAGTGGTCCCGCGTTCCCAGATGATTTAATTGCGCAGTCTCTTGCAACAGTCATTTATGCAGCAAGAGAAAGTATTGTGATTACTTCACCTTATTTTGTACCAAGTCACAATATTGCTGAAGCATTGCGTATTGCCGCATTCCGTGGCGTTGATATCACGCTCATTTTACCTAAAAACAACGATTCCTTGATGGTTCGTTGGGCAAGTCGAACATTCTTTGATGATTTACTCGAAGCCGGTGTTAAAATTTATCATTTTGAAGCGGGACTTCTACATACAAAAAGTATATTGATTGACAATAAACTTGCACTTGTTGGCACAGTAAATATGGATTTACGCAGCTTCTTGCTTAACTTTGAAATCACTATTGCTGTAGAAGATCGTAATTTTGCGAATGAAATTGCAACACTCCACGAAAATTATTTAGCGAATTCATCTGAACTCAATATGCAAGAATGGCTCAATCGACCTTTCTATCATCTAATTATCGAACGGCTATTTTTCTTGTTTAGTCCATTATTATAATTTTATAATCGATACAAAAAGGGCGTATCATGTGATACGCCCTCTCTTATTTCACTTATCGATTAACGTTTTTTCACGATAAACACTAAAGCCACTAAAACAACCGCAGTTGTCACAAATCCAGCTAAACCAGATTCTGTAAAACCAACCACAATGTATCCTACTGCACTTGCCGTGGCGACTGTTGCCGCATAAGGCAACTGTGTGGTGACGTGATCCATGTGGTTACATTTTGCGCCAGTTGATGACAAAATTGTTGTATCAGAAACCGGTGAACAATGGTCACCACATACCGCGCCAGCCATGACTGCAGATAGACAAGGAAGTAATAACTCTGGAGCAGAATTGGTCGCCATTGCTGTAGCGATTGGTAACATAATCCCGAATGTCCCCCAACTTGTCCCCGTTGAGAATGCCATTGCTGAACCAAGGATAAATAAAATTACAGGTAAAAATTGAACTGGAATACTGCCACTCACTAAAGAGGATAAATATTTACCGGTTTGTGCATCACCTACCACTTTATTAATTGTCCAAGCAAAGAATAAGATTGCAATTGCACCTAACATAGATTTAATACCCGCAATCCACGCTTTTCCGTATTCTTGTAAAGAAACCTGACGCTCAAGAATAATCAATAATGTTGACATTGCAACCGCACTTGCCCCCCCAATCACAAGCGAAATACCGACGGTTGTATTTTCAAATGCACCTAAGAGACTAAATGCTTTTCCATCTGCGGCTAAGGCTTCACTACCCGTATGAATCATCATAAACACAGTAACGACAATTAAAACTACAATCGGTAAAATTAAATTACGAACTTTACCTTTTACACCTTCAATGACTTCCTCTTTATAATCACGTTCCATGGCTAATTTTTCATGACGGGCCATTGATGCAATATCAAATGAGAAATAAGCAACAAAGAACACCATTAATAATGAGAAAATCGCATAGTAGTTCATTGAGCTCATTGCAACGAATGCACCCATTGGGGTATAAGAGGTAATAGAGTAAGTCGCCAATAGACCGGCCACAAGAGTAATAATATATGCACCCCAGCTTGATACTGGCATCATGACACACATTGGTGCAGCAGTAGAATCAAGAATGTACGCTAATTTTGCACGAGACACTTTGAAACGATCGGTCACTGGACGTGCAATTGCACCCACCGCAAGACTGTGGAAGTAATCATCGATAAATGTCACAAACACTAAAGATGCCGCTAATAATTTCGCACCACGACGACCTTTAATTTTATTTTGTGCCCATTCAGCAAACGCACGGTTGCTGCCTGACACAGTTAAAAGAGCGGTCAATACGCCAAGCAAAACTAAGAAAAACACGATATTCATATTTGAATTCATGCCTTCTTCGCTACTATAAACTAATGCAATAACATTATCTTTTAGATATATGAATGCATTCAATGGGTTAAAATTAACCAACATTAATGCACCAATAACAATCCCTGCACTTAGGGACACTAGAACCCGACGAGTTGCAATTGCTAAAATAATCGCAAGTAATGCGGGGATAATTGAATAAATAGATGAAGAATAATCGACTAGTTCCATTAAGTTATACCTAATAATTTAATGGAGACAACGGCAAGAAAAGACACAATTATGACCAGACCGAACCGTAGCGCTCCATAGTTAATACACAAAAACTATGACAGTCACGTTCCTTTCGAAGACGTGACCAACCGAATAAGATGACGCCTATTCGATTTCGGCAATCATTCCTTTCCTTTCCCTTCAACGCTATCCACTCTAGGAAAATACTTATAATGACCGCACCTCTACTGTTGTATAGGATGGTGAAAGATTACATTAAAATGAATAAAATTACCAATAAAATCTGATCATCTAAGATAACTTTTCCTTTCTTTTTCAGAAAAGTTATACTTATTGCTAACATTTTATGAACTATTTTTACAATACGTAATCAATTACAAGGTAAGATATATTCATTGTTGTAATAATGAAGTCTGACCAATTAATTTTGAGTTTTAATTGCAAAATTTAATATTTACCTAACATCTACTTTTCGTTATTATACTGAACATAGATAAATTAAATATTCACGCATCATTTAGAGGTTATTTATGAACGAATTAACAAAAGGTTTAACGAACCTTCGTAGTTTACGTGCTGCTATACGTGATTTAGCATTAGAACAAGCCGAAAGCTCACTTTTAAAATTACAAGCTGCAGTTGAAGAAAAACGTGCTCAAGCCGCGGAAATTGAACAAGCAGAACAAGAACGTCGCGCACGTATCGCAAAATATAAAGAATTAATAAAACAAGAAGGCATCACGGCAGAAGAATTAACTGCAATTATTGGTGCTGCGCCTTCTTCAATTCGTAAAAAACGTGAACCTCGTCCAGCAAAATACAAATATACTGATGAAACGGGTCAAGAAAGAACATGGACTGGCCAAGGTCGTACACCTCGTGTGATTCAAAAGGCCTTAGATAAAGGTGCCTCTTTAACTTCTTTCGAAATCTAATTTCATTATCAACTATGTAGAACCCATTTTTATGGGTTCTCTTTTTTTATTTATCTTGCAAAATATTCATTATGTTAGAAAAGAAAATATTACTAACCGACTGTCCTGATGATAAAGGCTTAATCGCCAAAATCACCAATATTTGTTACAAACATCAATTAAATATCCTTCATAATAATGAGTTCGTTGATTTCGAAACGAAGCATTTCTTTATGCGTACCGAATTGGAAGGCATTTTTAATGAAGAAACCTTATTAGCTGACTTAAATTATAGTTTGCCGGCGGGGACAAATTGCCGCCTAATCAGCACTAAACGTAAACGTATCGTAATTTTAGTGACCAAAGAAGCACACTGTTTAGGTGATATTTTAATGAAAAATTACTACGGTGCATTAGATGTAGAAATTGCGGCAGTAATTGGAAATCACGATAATTTACGCGAATTAGTTGAACGCTTTGATATTCCATTCCATTGTGTCAGTCATGAAGGGCTCACTCGTGTGGAACACGATAAATTACTCGCTAAAAAAATTGATGAATATGCACCTGATTATATTGTTTTAGCTAAATATATGCGTGTATTAAATCCAGAATTTGTCGCTCGTTATCCAAATCGTGTGATTAATATTCACCATTCATTCTTACCCGCATTTATTGGGGCAAAACCTTATCAACAAGCCTATGAACGTGGGGTAAAAATTATTGGTGCAACGGCTCACTTTATTAATAATGAATTAGATCAAGGTCCGATCATTATGCAAAACGTGATTAACGTGGATCACACTTACTCTGCCGATGCCATGATGCGTGCAGGCCGTGATGTGGAAAAAACAGTATTAAGCCGTGCGCTTGATCTTGCCTTACATGATCGTATTTTTGTCTATAAAAACAAAACGGTGGTCTTGTAATGAAAGCAATCACTTTAAAGCCAATTTCTCGTATTGAAGGTGAGATCAACTTACCAGGCTCGAAAAGTTTATCAAACCGTGCATTATTATTAGCCGCATTAGCTAAAGGCACCACAACGGTCACTAACTTGTTAGACAGTGATGACATTCGTCATATGCTAAACGCCCTTAAAGCTTTAGGGGTGAATTACCAACTATCCGAAGACAAAACTTGCTGTGAAGTTGAAGGCTTAGGTGGCGCATTTCAAGTTGAAAATGGTTTATCACTGTTTCTAGGTAATGCCGGCACAGCCATGCGACCTTTAACGGCTGCGCTTTGTTTAAAAGGTAACACTGAAGGCGAAGTCATTTTGACTGGTGAGCAACGTATGAAGGAGCGTCCAATCAAACATTTGGTGGATGCGCTTCTTCAAGCGGGTGCCAATGTTCGTTATTTAGAAAATGACGGTTACCCACCGCTTGCGATTCGCAATCGAGGGATTAAAGGTGGCGTAGTAAAAATTGATGGTTCAATTTCTTCTCAATTTTTGACCGCACTTTTAATGGCTGCACCTCTTGCTGAAGGCGATTTAGATATCCATATTGTGGGGGATTTAGTTTCAAAACCTTATATTGATATTACCCTCGCGATGATGAAAGATTTTGGTATTTCAGTTGAAAATCAACATTATCAAGTGTTTAAAGTGAAAGGTAACCAGTCCTATTTCTCACCAGGTAAATATATGGTAGAAGGTGATGCCTCATCTGCCTCTTATTTCCTTGCCGCTGCCGCGATTAAAGGCAACGTAAAAGTGACGGGAATTGGCAAACATTCCATTCAAGGCGACCGCCTATTTGCTGACGTGCTAGAAAAAATGGGAGCCAAAATCACTTGGGGTGAAGATTTTATTCAAGCAGAACAAGCTGAGCTCCATGGCATTGATATGGATATGAACCACATTCCTGATGCAGCCATGACGATTGCGACAACCGCCTTATTTGCCAAGGGTGAAACCGTTATTCGCAATATTTATAACTGGCGTGTGAAAGAAACTGATCGCCTTGCTGCAATGGCTGCTGAGTTACGAAAAGTCGGTGCAGAAGTTGAAGAAGGCGAGGATTTTATTCGTATTCAACCACTTACTCTCTCTCAATTTAAGCATGCCGAAATTGAGACCTATAATGATCACCGTATGGCAATGTGCTTTGCGTTGATTGCTTTATCGGGTACCCCCGTCACGATTTTAGATCCAAAATGTACAGCTAAAACCTTCCCAACATTCTTCGATGAATTTGAGAAATTAAGTGTTCGAAGCTAAAAACACATAAAAAAAGCACCGAGTATTCGGTGCTTTTTTCGTTATTTCTGAATCGAAGATAAAAATTCTTTGCGAGTTTCGCGATCTTCTAAAAAGACCCCGCCATAGGCTGATGTCACAGTATAACTGTGAGTATCTTTTACTCCGCGAGCTTTCACACAGAAATGTGTCGCTTTCACATAAACTGCCACATCATCGGTTTCTAAAATAGTTTGAAATGCCGTTAAAAGCTGCTCAGTTAAACGCTCTTGCACTTGTGGGCGTTGCGCAAAAAACGCCACAATGCGATTGATTTTAGACAAGCCAATCACCCAATCTTTTGGATAATATGCCACGGCAACATTACCATCAATCGTCACAAAATGATGTTCACAAGTACTGGTCAACGTGATGTCATTCACTTGCACCATTTCACTCACTTTCATTTGATTTTTGATTTTTGTCATTTTCGGGAAATTGGCATAATCCATTCCACTGAAAATTTCATCAATAAACATTTTTGCGAGGCGATTTGGGGTTTCTTCTAAACTATCATCATGCAGATCTAATCCAATCAATTTCATCACTTCACGCATATGCAAAGCAATCGATGCACGGCGCTCATCTTTACATTGTGTTGGATCAATCATCGGGGTTTCGATGCCTTTGGCTACCAAGGCTAGGCGGACATTTTCCGCATCAGGTGAAATCGCGTTCATTCACTTTCCATTTATAAAAAAATAATGCGGCATTTTAGCAAAAGATGAATTATTCGTAAAATGCGAAAAATCCCCCTAATTTATTAATTTCCTTCATATTGTATTTCGGGCTACAATATATCCACTTTTATTCTGATTAACCCAAAGGATTAATTATGTTGCCACTTGAAGATGCCTTGGCGCAAATGCTCCACCAACTTCCCTTTCCAACAGAAACTGAAACGCTAGCTTTAACTGAAGCGGCAGATCGCGTGTGTGCGGAAGATGTTATTTCTCCGATTAATGTGCCTTCTTTTGATAACTCCGCGATGGATGGCTATGCAGTTCGTTTAGCCGATTTACAGCAATCCATGACACTTTCTGTTGCGGGAAAATCCTTTGCAGGCAATCCATTTCAAGGGGAATGGGTAGCACAAAGTGCGGTCAGAATTATGACGGGTGCGATGATTCCCGAAGGTGCCGATGCGGTGGTTATGCAAGAAGATGTCACCGTCAATGAAGATGGTTCTGTTACCTTTTCTGCCTTGCCTAAAGCCAATCAAAATATCCGTCGTATTGGTGAGGATGTGAAAAAAGGTGATGTGGTATTACATCAAGGGGATGAGTTAAATGCCGTTTCTTTACCTTTACTTGCATCATTAGGCATCGCTGAAGTGAAAGCTTACCCACGATTAAAAGTGGCAGTGCTTTCAACGGGTGATGAATTAGTGCCTGTTGGCAAACCATTACAAGCGGGACAAATCTACGATACCAACCGTTTCACCGTCAAATTAATGCTAGAAAAATTAAATTGTGACGTGCTCGACTTCGGTATTCTGCCAGATAATCAGGCAGAATTTGAAGCGGCTTTTGTGAAAGCACAAGCTCAGGCAGATCTTGTCATCACGAGTGGTGGTGTTTCTGTGGGTGAAGCTGACTTTACGAAAACCGTGTTAGAAAAAGTGGGCCAAGTGAATTTCTGGAAAATTGCGATGAAACCTGGCAAGCCATTTGCTTTTGGTAAATTAGAAAATGCCTGGTTCTGTGGCTTACCCGGCAATCCCGTTTCTGCATTAGTGACATTCTATCAATTAGTGCAACCGGCTATCGCCAAATTAAGCGGTAAAAAACATCCGAAAAAACAACCGCACTTTCAAGCGATTGCTCAAACCAATTTGAAAAAAGCACCAGGTCGTTTAGATTTTCAACGCGGTTTCTATCAAATTAATGAAAATGGTCAACTTGAAGTGCAACCAGTGGGTTTCCAAGGTTCCCATTTATTCAGTTCTTTTGTGAAAAGTAACTGTTTTATTCGCCTCGAAAAAGATCGTGGCAATGTAGCTGCGGGCGAAATCGTCACCATTGAACCGTTTAATCACCTATTGGGGCAATAATGGCTGAATTAAGCTACGAAGAAGAACTGCGCTATAACCGCCAAATTATCTTAAAAGCGGTTGATTTTGACGGGCAAGAAAAGCTGAAAGACAGCCGAATGTTAATTGTCGGTCTAGGCGGTTTAGGCTGTGCTGCAAGCCAATATCTTGCCGCCGCTGGCGTGGGTCATTTAACCTTGTTGGATTTTGATACGGTATCGCTTTCTAATTTGCAACGTCAAGTATTACATACCGATAGCAGATTAAATATGCCTAAAGTGGAATCAGCAAAAATTGCGTTACAACAGATTAATCCACACGTAGAAATTGAAACCATCAATGCACAACTTTCCGAAGAAAAACTCGCGGAAATCATACCGCACTTTGATGTGATATTAGATTGTACCGATAACGTGGATATTCGTAATGCGCTCGATCGTGGGTGCGAACAAACGAAGATCCCGATTGTTTCTGGTGCTGCGATCCGTTTAGAAGGACAGGTTTCCGTCTTTACTTATGAACCCAATACCCCAACCTATCGCCAACTTAGCCAACTCTTTGGACAAAACGTTTTAAGCTGTGTAGAGGCGGGCGTACTGGCGCCAATCGTGGGGATTGTGGGTTCAATTCAAGCCTTAGAAGCCATCAAAGTGCGGTTAAAAATCGGTTCAAATTTATGTGGACGCTTATTGTTAATCGATGGATTAACCATGCGTATCAGAGAAATGAAATTGCCTGTTTAACTTTTCTATCAATATTTAGACAGACAGCAAGTCTGTCTAAATCCTAAATTACCCACAAATAATTATCCCTCCCCTCGTGCATTAACAAAAAACAAATGCTATTATTTCGCTCGACAATTCATTTGTCTTATATCGCAAGTTTTGTGTATAGGAAAATGGCAGACACTTCAAAATATCTTCATTTTATACCTCACTTGCAAATCATCATTTCATTTTAAGGATTTACTCACTCATGAAAGAGATTTTGCAGCAATTTAAACAAAATTATCTGATCAAATACTGGAATCCTGTCGCGGCAGTTATTGCTGCGGGACTTATTTCAGCTTATTACTTTGGGGTAACTGGCACTTATTGGGCGGTTACCGGGGAATTTACCCGTTGGGGTGGACATGCTTTGCAAGCGCTAGGCGTGGATGTATCCGACTGGAGCTATTATAAAATTATCGGTATGCAAGGCACGATCTTCACCCGTATTGATGGTGTAATGATCTTAGGCATGTTCGCCGGTTGTATTTCTGCTGCGCTTTGGGCAAATAATGTGAAATGGCGTAACCAGCCACACAAACGTCGTATTGTTCAAGCCCTTATTGGTGGTGCATTAGCCGGTTTCGGTGCACGTTTAGCAATGGGCTGTAACCTTGCTTCCCTCTTTACTGGTATCCCACAATTTTCTGTTCACGCTTGGTTCTTTACTATTGCCACTGCTGTAGGTACTTATGCAGGGGTAAAAGTCACCTTACTTCCGATATTCCGCGTGAAATTAGAATTGAAAAAAGGCGCAGCAAAATTACAAGAAACTGACCCGAAACAAGCTAATCGTCGTTTCTGGATTGGTATGGTTGTCTTTTTTGCCTATCTTATCGCTTCCCTTTATGTGATGACAAACTCAGTCAAACTGGGCTTTGCAATGCTTTGCGGTTTAGCTTTCGGCTTGTTAATCGAACGAGCTCAAATTTGCTTTACTTCTGCCTTCCGTGATTTATGGGTAACGGGCCGTGCTTATATGGCAAAAGCCATCATCTTCGGTATTATCGTGGGTACGCTTGGCGTATTCAGCTATATTCAATTAGGCGTACCAGCTAAAATCATGTGGGCGGGCCCAAATGCGATTATCGGTGGTTTATTATTCGGTTTCGGTATCGTATTAGCGGGTGGATGTGAAACCGGTTGGATGTATCGCTCAATGGAAGGTCAAGTTCACTTTATGTGGGTGGGCTTAGGCAATGTTATCGGTTCAACTTATTTAGCCTATGCATGGGACGATCTTGCCCCTGTACTTGCGTTAGATTACGAAAAACTTAACTTATTAAAATCCTTTGGCCCAGTTGGCGGTTTATTAGTAAATTACGGCTTGCTTATTCTCTGCTTAATCGCTGTTGTTTGGTGGGAACACCATTTCTTGAAAAAAGCCAAAGCAAAAATTGCAGCAGAAAATCCGCAAGCTTGTGGTTGCTAATTAAATATTAACGAATTCATTCAAAAAAGAGGACATTATTATGGCATTTACCGTTGTTCAAAAATTAGATAAAGATCCAAAAGACATCACCCCAGATTACACGTTAGATACATTAGGTGAACCTTGCCCGTATCCAGCAATTGTGATGCTCGAAACCATGCCCCAATTACAAAAAGGCGAAATTTTAGAGCTATTAAGTGACTGTGCTCAATCTATCAACAACATTCCTGTTGATACTAAAAACCACGGTTACACTCTATTAAGCGTAGAACAAGATGGCACCAAATTACGCTATTTGATTCAACGTTAATGTAAAAAAGTGCGGTCAAAATTGACCGCACTTTTATATTTTATGGAAAGAAATCGAAGGGTAAAAGAAAGCTATAATACCTAATACTTACCCCAAGGCTTAGCATCAGGCTTGCTATGTTTTTTTCGCCATTGGATACATGCAGGTCTATTCCACATTGTTCTTTCTTCACAGATCGGCCCAGCTTCTAGATACCAACCTTTTTTCTCTAAACAAAGATTGACCTCCGGATTATCACTTTCTCCTACCACATAATCCATACCACAATCCTTCATATCTTTTTTTCTTCTAGCAAGATATTTAGTTAAAACATCAGGATCTGAGTTCGGAAATAATGCTTTCTCATTATGTAGCTGCCAATGATCATGTGGTGGTGGAGGTTGAAACCCACCAAAAGAACAACCAAACAAAGTTAGAGATAATAATAGTAGTAATATAAATCTCATTTTATAGCTCCCTCGCCTATTTTGATTTTGGGAAGTTAGTGTATTACTTCTTAAAGTTCGGTTATTTAATCATATAAGCACTAAAAAACATATAAAAAACCGCACTTTAATCTCTCAAAGTGCGGTCAGTTTTACTTCAGTTTTTTGCTTATTTGTTTAATGCAGTAAGAATATCATCAACACGTTCTTTTGCATCACCAAAGAGCATTTGAGTGTTTTCTTTGAAGAATAATGGGTTTTGAACGCCTGCGTAACCTACCGCCATAGAGCGCTTGAATACGATAACGTTTTGTGCTTTCCATACTTCTAACACTGGCATACCTGCGATTGGGCTGTTTGGATCTTCCATTGCCGCTGGGTTTACGGTGTCGTTTGCACCGATAACCAATACCACATCGGTATCCGCGAAATCATCATTGATTTCATCCATTTCAAGCACGATGTCATAAGGCACTTTCGCTTCCGCTAAAAGTACGTTCATATGACCCGGTAAACGACCTGCAACAGGGTGAATACCGAAACGCACGTTAATACCACGCTCACGCAATTTTGCTGTAATTTCAGCCACTGGATATTGCGCTTGTGCTACCGCCATACCATATCCTGGCGTGATGATTACAGAGCTTGCATTTTTGAGTAATTCAGCCACTTCTTCTGCAGTTGTTTCACGGTGTTCACCTTGTTCTTCATCTGAAGACACTTGAACATCATTACCAAAACCGCCTGCGATAACGCTGATGAATGAGCGGTTCATCGCTTTACACATAATGTAAGAAAGAATCGCACCTGAAGAACCCACTAATGCACCGGTAACAATAAGCAAGTCATTGCTTAGCATGAAACCTGCTGCAGCCGCTGCCCAACCAGAATAAGAGTTAAGCATTGAAACCACAACCGGCATATCCGCACCACCGATAGATGCCACTAAGTGCCAGCCGAACGCAAGTGCAATCGCAGTCATGAGTAACACTGGGAAGATATTATCCGGGCTGTTTAAGAATGCCACCATCAAGAAAGCAGAAACCACTAATGCCGCTAAATTTAATTTATGGCGATGTGGTAACATTAACGCTTTTGAATTGATTTTGCCGCTTAATTTACCGAATGCTACGATAGAACCCGTGAATGTTACCGCACCGATGAAGATCCCTAAGAATACTTCAACGTTATGGATATTCATTAACACAGGATCGGTTTCGTGTGTTAAACCGTAGCTATTAAAGCCTACGAGCACTGCTGCTAAACCTACAAAGCTGTGAAGGATCGCAACGAGTTCAGGCATTTCAGTCATTTCAACTTTTAATGCACGTTGAACACCAATCACACCACCGATGATCATTGCAATAATGATCCATAATGTACCTTCAGATTGTGGGCCGAAAATGGTTGCAACAAGGGCAATTGTCATACCGACAATACCATACCAACAACCAGCTTTTGCCGTTTCATGTTTAGAAAGACCGGCTAAGCTCATAATGAAAAGTAATGCAGCGATAATATAGGCTGCTTGTACTAAACCTTCAGACATCGTCTTCTCCTTAACCTTTTCTAAACATCGCCAACATACGTTGAGTTACACGGAAGCCACCAAAGATGTTGATGCTTGCCACCAAAATTGCCACAAAGGCTAAGGCATCAATAAAGAAATTGCCTGTTGGCTGTCTAATTTGCAGTAATGCACCCACAATGATGATACCTGAAATCGCATTGGTTACCGCCATAAGTGGTGTGTGTAAAGCGTGGCTAACGTTCCAAACCACGTAGTAACCGACTACACAAGCCAATACGAATACGGTGAAGTGAGAAAGGAATGCCGCTGGCGCCACAGATGCAAGCCAGAGGAATAACACACCTACACCCGCCATCACACCGTATTTGATGCGAGGATCTGCTGGTTTTTCTTCCTCTTTTTTAACCGCACTTTGTGCCACTTTCGCTTCTTGTTTTGGTTGTGCTGATACTTGGATTTGTGCTGGTGGAATTTCTTCCCCATCACGTACCACAGTCACGCCGCGTAATACCACATCTTCAAAATCGATATTGATCTTGCCGTCTTTTTCTTTACAAAGTAGTTTTAATAAATTAACTAAGTTTGTTCCGTAAAGTTGGGAAGATTGTGTTGGTAAACGACTTGGGAAATCGGTGTAACCAATGATTTTCACTTGGTTTTCAGTGGTTACGACTTTACCTGCTTCAGTGTAAGCACAGTTACCACCTGTTGCGGCCGCTAAGTCCACCACCACAGAACCTGGTTTCATGGAATCAACCATTTCTTTCGTGATCAAGCGAGGGGCTGGTTTACCTGGAATCGCTGCAGTGGTAATAATGATATCCACTTCTTTCGCTTGTTCCGCATAAAGCGCCATCGCACGACGGTTAAATTCTTCTGACATTACTTTCGCGTAACCATCGCCACTACCGCCTTCTTCTTTGAAATCAATTTCTAAGAAAGACGCGCCCATACTTTGCACTTGTTCTTTTACTTCTGGACGAGAGTCAAAAGCACGTACAATCGCACCAAGGCTATTGGCTGAACCAATCGCGGCAAGACCTGCGACACCCGCACCAATGACTAACACTTTTGCTGGTGGTACTTTACCTGCCGCAGTAATTTGTCCGGTGAAGAAACTACCAAATTCATGAGCGGCTTCAATCACTGCTCGATAACCAGAAATATTCGCCATAGAGCTTAATGCATCAAGCGCTTGCGCACGGGAAATACGCGGCACGGAATCCATCGCTAATACATTAATTTTTTTCGACGTGAGTTTTTTCATTAAATCCGGATTTTGTGCGCGCCAAATGAAGCTCACCAGTGTTGCACCTTCCTTCATTTGATCAATTTCTGCATCCGTTGGTGGATTCACTTTAAAAATCACATCCGAATGCCACACTTCTGAACTTGAGCCAATTTTTGCGCCGGCGTCGATAAATGCTTGATCTTCAAAACTTGCTTTGAATCCCGCATCGTGTTCTACGATGACATCAAAGCCCAGTTTTAAGATCTGCTGAACCGTTTTTGGCGTCGCCGCCACACGATTTTCGCTATCAAGCAGTTCTCTAGGTACACCAATTAACATAAATGTTTCCCTCTAGTTGATAAAATTTCAGACAAACTCACGCCTGTCTCTACCTCTTAAATGACAAAAAGTCATGCACGGTAAATGTACCACTTATTGGGATTGTTTGGGGAAATTTTTAACTGGTTTTACAAGATATTGTGATAGGGATCACAAAAGGATTGAAATAGAAATATAGTGCGCTTAGTTTTTCACATAACTCAATGATTATTCATCAAAAATCAATTAATAAAAATATCTAAAAAATTGACTGCACTTAAATGGAGGAACAAAAAGCCCGACATGGTTTATCGGGCTGTATGTTTAATTGGTTCCACCAACGGTGATTTCATCGATTTTCAAGGCAGGCTGACCAACGCCGACTGGCACGCTTTGGCCATCTTTGCCGCATACACCAATACCAAGATCTAAGTCTGTTTTATCTGCGACCATAGAGACTTTTTGCATCACATCGATACCACTACCGATTAACGTTGCTCCTTTAACCGGTTTGGTGATTTTGCCTTTTTCGATGAGATAAGCTTCAGACGTCGAGAATACAAATTTACCCGAAGTAATATCCACTTGACCACCACCAAAGTGCGGGGCATAAATACCTCGATCTACAGAAGCCACTAAATCTTCAAATTTGCTTTGGCCCGCCAACATATAAGTATTGGTCATGCGTGGCATTGGCAAATGAGCATAAGATTCACGGCGACCATTCCCTGTTGGTTTCACACCCATTAATCGTGCATTGAGTTTATCTTGCATGTAACCTTGCAAAATCCCGTCTTTGATTAAAACATTACACTGACTTGGCACGCCTTCATCATCAATGGTTAAAGATCCACGACGGTTTTGCAATGTACCATCATCCACAATTGTACATAATGGTGACGTCACTAACTCACCAATTTTTCCTGTAAATAAAGAGCTTTCTTTGCGGTTGAAATCCCCTTCTAAACCGTGTCCCACTGCTTCATGAAGCAATACGCCAGGCCAGCCAGCCCCTAATACCACAGGCATTAATCCTGCTGGCGCAGCGACCGCACTTAAATTGACAAGGGCTTGACGAACCGCTTCTTTTGCAAAATTAACGGCACGAATATCCCCATTTACCACTTCAAAGAACCAATCTAAGCCAAAGCGTCCACCAGAACCGCAGCTACCACGCTCACGCTTACCATCTTCTTCCACGAGAACAGAAATGGATAAACGCACAAGCGGACGAATATCTGCGGCAAGTGTGCCATCTGTTGCGACTACTAACACTTCTTCATAAATCGAACTTAATGCTGCAGAAACATGTGTAACACGAGGATCTTCAGATCGCGCTGTGCGATCCACTAAGTGTAATAACTCGATCTTTTTCTCTTTACTTAAACTTTCTAACGGGTTAATCGCCGCATAACGCTGAACCACATTCACCGCATTAAATGCCTGAGGCGAAATTAAATTGCCTTCTTTAACTTGTGCAATACCTTTTACGGCCTCTGCACATTGTTGTAATGACGCTAAGTTAATTTGATCGGAATACGCAAAGCCTGTTTTCTCTCCAGAAACGGCGCGCACACCAACACCGCGATCAATATGAAAGCCACCTTCTTTAATAATGCTGTCTTCTAATACCCAGCTTTCATCTTGACTTAATTGAAAATAAAGATCCGCATAATCAATATGACGATGTGACATCACATCAAAAATATTAAGCAATGATTGATGCGATAAATCGCTTGGTGCAAGTAAGGTATCTGAAACCTGTTTTAACATTTGTTCTCCGAAATTTATAAAAATTAATTCTGCCAAATCTCCCCTAGCACCTCTTTGCTAAAGAGGGAGATAGTTTTTTGACTAATCTAAATTATCTAATCCAAATTGGTATAAGGCATTTTTCTTATAACCATAAAGTTCAGCCACAATCGCCGCAGCCTTTTTTAAAGGGAGTTCTTTGGCAATCAAAGTGAGCGCTTTAATTGCTTGTGGTGAAAATTCTTCGCTATATTCTGATTTGGCTTTGCCTTCTACAATTAATACCATTTCACCTTTTGTGCGATTCGGATCTTCACTTAACCATTGACGAAGATCACTTAATTTATCCCCGGCAATAGTTTCCCACGTTTTTGTAATTTCACGTGCAAGTACAACATAGCGTTCACCACCTAGTACATCTTGCATATCGGCAAGGGTATCTAAAATGCGGTGAGTTGATTCATAGAAGATTAAAGTGCGGTCTTCTTCTGTGATGTTTTCTAACTTATCTTTACGCGCCTTAGTTTTGGCTGGTAAAAAACCTTCAAAGCAAAAACGGTCTGACGCAATGCCCGATGCACATAATGCAGTAATCGCTGCACAAGCGCCTGGTAATGGCACTACTTTAATGCCTGCCTCACGACATTGACGCACTAAATGAAAACCTGGATCGCTAATTAAGGGTGTCCCTGCATCGGAAATTAATGCAATATTGGTGCCTTGTTTTAACTTTTCTACCAATACGTGGGCTTTTTCTTGTTCGTTGTGATCATGCAAGGCGAAAAAAGGCTTTTTGATACCATAATGACTGAGCAATAAACCACTGTGGCGCGTGTCTTCCGCAGCAATTAAATCCACTTGTGAAAAGGTCTCTAAAGCACGTTGTGTAATATCTTGTAAATTCCCGATTGGCGTGGCGACAATATATAAAATTCCGGTTAAATCATTCATTTTTGTTTGCTTTTACATTGTGAGATAAGTAAGATCGACCATTATTGATTTATTCATTATGGAGCGAATATGTCTATTCTATTACAAGGCGGTCGTTTTAAAAAACGTTTAATGCCGATTTTATTGTCTGTTGCGTTAGCCGGTTGTTCTAACTTATTTGGTAGCAGCTTTACCCAAACATTACAACGTGATGCTAATGCAAGTTCTGAATTTTATATGAACAAATTAGGACAAGCACAAGATAAAGAAGATCAACAAACTTACAAACTCTTAGCCGCACGTGTATTAATTACTGAAAATAAAGTACCCCAAGCGGAAGAGCTATTAACTGAATTAGTTGACTTAAACGAAGCGCAACAATTAGATCGTACGTTAATTGAAGCTCGTATCACCGCTGCAAAAGATAATAATGATGTGGCTGAAGGTAAATTACGTGCACTCGATATGACTAAATTAAGTCCATCACAAAAATCTCGTTATTACGAAACCTTTGCTCAAACAGCAGAAAATCGTAAAGACGTGATTGAAGCGGTGAAAGCGCGCATCAAAATAGATGAAAACTTAACAGACATGCAACGTCGTAAAGATAATGTTGATAAAACTTGGTCGTTACTCCGTTCTGCGAATACCGCTGTCATCAATAATGCCTCAGATGAAGGTAGCGTGGCATTAGGCGGTTGGCTCACCTTAATTAAAGCTTATAATGACAACATTCGTCAGCCAGTACAATTAAGCCAAGCGTTACAAAGCTGGAAATCAGCTTATCCAAATCACGTTGCAGCAACCTTTTTCCCTAAAGAGCTAGAAAGCTTGTTGAATTTCCAACAAACGAATTTAGCTCAAATTGGTTTAGTCTTACCTTTAAGCGGCGATGGCCAAATTTTAGGTACAACTATCCAATCCGGTTTCAATGATGCAAAAGGTGACTCAACCATCCCTGTACAAGTATTTGACTCATCAACTACACCAATTAACGACATTATTGCACAAGCAAAAGCATCAGGTATTAAAGCGTTAGTGGGGCCATTGCTTAAACAAAATGTCGATGCCATCATTGCGAATCCAAGCGCAGTACAAGGCATGGATGTACTCACATTAAATGCAACAGCAAATACACAAGCGATTAACCAAGTCTGTTATTACGGTTTATCTCCAGAAAATGAAGCTGAGTCCGCTGCTAACAAAATGTGGAAAGATGGTATTCGCAATCCAATCGTTGCAATGCCGCAAAATGATTTAGGACAACGTGTGGGTAATGCTTTCAATGTACGTTGGCAACGTTTAGCGGGTACAGATGCGAATATTCGCTACTATAACTTACCAGCTGATATTACCTACTTCTTCCAAGGTGCTCCGCAAGGTACAAGTGCACTTTATGTCATCTCTTCACCAGATGAATTGGCTGAAATTAAAGGTTATTTAGATACCAGTAATCCGAATGTCCGTATTTATGCAAGTTCTCGTTCTAACGCAGCAAGCAATACCCCTGAATACTATGCAAAAATGAATGGCGTTCAATTTAGTGATATTCCATTCTTTAAACAAAACGATTCTTCGCAATATCAAAAAGTGGTTGGCTCAACCGGTGGTGAATTCCAATTAATGCGTTTATATGCAATGGGTTCTGATGCATGGTTGCTCATCAATCACTTTAATGAATTACGCCAAGTACCAGGTTACACCTTAAGTGGTTTAACTGGTCAGCTTAGCGCTGATTCAAACTGTGATGTGGACCGTGATATGACATGGTATCAAGTACAAGATGGTAATGTGGTAGCGATTGCGAACTAATACATGTTTTCATTAAAACGTCAACAAGGGGCGGGCTTTGAACATCAAGCCCGCCTTTTCTTAGAGTCTAAAGGTCTCAAATTCATCGCCGCGAATCAACATTTCAAATGCGGTGAATTAGATCTCGTTATGCAAGACGGGCAAACCATTGTTTTTGTTGAGGTACGTCAACGATCTAGCTCAGCATTTGGATCTGCTGTTGAAAGTGTGGATTGGCAAAAGCAACAAAAATGGCTCAATGCTGCAAATTTATGGCTTGCCAAACACAACCTAAGCCTCGAAGATGCTGATTGTCGTTTTGATCTTGTCGCCTTTGGAAAAACTGCCAGTAATATCCAATGGATTCCTAATTTTCTCGATTAACCTTTTCCGATTATGTTACAAAAAGTTAAAGATATTTATAGCGAAAGTATTCAGATTCAAATCTCTGCTTCAAGCCTATTATCAGAAAATATTGCAACTGCCACACAAATGGTCATGCAATGTTTGTTAAGTGGTCATAAAGTGATTGCCTGTGGCGTCGCTCGCTCTTACGCGAATGCGCAATTCTTAGTGTCAAATTTGCTTAATCGTTACGATTTTGAGCGTCCTAGCCTACCATCCGTACACCTTAGCCTTGAAAGTGCGGTCGGTTCTTCACTGGTTTTTGATCAACCTATCGAGCAGCTTTATCAACATCAATTCAACGCTATCGCGAAGCCCGGTGACTTATTGATCGCTTTTGCTCCGCTTGGTACAGAAAAAGCAGTGCTGAATACAATTGCTAATGCCGTCAACAAAGAAATTCAGGTCATTGCCTTAACCGGTGCAAACAATGATGCGATTCAAGGTGTGTTAGCTGAAGCAGATTTAGAAATCTCTATTCCCGCAACGAAAGAAGCGCGTATTTTGGAAAATCATTTATTCGTCATAAATGCACTGTGTGAGCTTGTTGATAGCACACTTTTCCCAAGAGCTTGACATTAAAGGCTTTTCCAACCAAACTATTTCTAAAATTAATTGACTAATTAGTTAACTCACTCATTTATAAAAAGGAGATTAATGATGAAATTAACCCCATTTAAAAAACTCGCCTTCGTACTTGGTGCATCGATTATGTTACAAGGCTGTGTAGCTGCTGTGCTTGGTGGTGCGGCTGCAGGTGCTAAAGTTACAACAGATCCTCGTACAATGGGGACGCAAGTCGATGATGAAACTTTAGAAGTAAAAGTTGAAAATGCATTAGATAAGGATGCACAAATTAAATCGGAAGGTCGTGTACATGCCGTTTCTTATAGTGGCCGTGTATTATTAATTGGTCAAGTACCGAGTGAAGGCGTAAAAGAAATTGCAACCAGTCTTACTAAAGGCGTAGATGGTGTGAATGATGTCTATAACGAATTACGTGTGGGCAATAAAATTAACTTTGGTCAAATTACTAAAGACAGTTGGATTACCACACAAATTAAATCAAAACTCTTCGTTGGCGATAATGTAAAAGCAACAGATGTGAAAGTGATCACCGAAAATGGCGAAGTATTCTTACTCGGCAATCTTACCCGCTCACAAGCAGACTCAGCGGCAGAAATTGCAAGTAAAGTTACCGGTGTTCAAAAAGTCGTCAAAGTATTTAAATACTTGAATTAATTAAACTTTTAAACATTTAAGTGATCTGCCCCCAAAAGTTGGACAGTTTTTGGGGGCAGATCACTTTTTTCTTTACAAAGATTTACAAAAAAGATCCTGCCTAAAAAAACATCACTTTAAAGATAAGTCATTTATTTTAAATGACTTATCTTTTGTCAATAATCTAAGTAAAAAATTTACCGCTTGAATTCAATTTTAAAACACTCTATCTTGTGCACCATTATTTCCCCTAACACTATATCTTGTGTTTTATTCAATTCGTTTCTCTAGTAGGTTTATCTTCCATGAACAAAGGATTAATGGTTACAAAGCGCGATGGCACGCTTGAACAAATCAATTTAGACAAAATTCACCGTGTGATTACTTGGGCGGCTGAAGGCTTGGAAAACGTGTCTGTTTCTCAAGTTGAATTGCGTTCTCATATTCAATTTTATGAAGGCATTCGTACGTCTGATATTCACGAAACGATTATTAAAGCGGCAGCAGACCTAATTAGCAAAGATACTCCTGATTATCAATATCTTGCTGCACGTCTTGCGGTTTTCCATTTACGCAAAAAAGCGTATGGCCATTTTGATCCGCCACGTTTATACGATCATGTGAAAAAATTAGTGCGTATGGGCAAATATGATCCTGCTCTTTTAGCCGACTATACTCGTGAAGAATGGGATGAAATGGATGGGTTTATTGATCACTGGCGTGATATGACCTTTTCTTATGCCGCAGTAAAACAATTAGAAGGAAAATACTTAGTTCAAAACCGGGTAACCGGTGAGATCTATGAATCTGCGCAATTCCTTTATTTATTAGTTGCAGCGAGCTTATTCTCAAAATATCCACAAGAAACCCGTTTGGATTATATTCGTCGTTTCTACGATGCGACCTCAACCTTTAAGATTTCTTTACCAACGCCTATCATGGCGGGGGTTCGTACGCCTACGCGTCAATTCAGCTCTTGTGTATTGATTGAATGTGGTGACAGCTTAGACTCTATCAACGCTACCTCTGCAGCAATCGTGAAATACGTTTCACAACGTGCAGGTATCGGGGTAAATGCAGGTGCAATTCGTGCGTTAGGTAGCCCAATTCGTGGTGGTGAAGCATTCCATACTGGTTGTATTCCATTCTATAAACACTTCCAAAGTGCCGTCAAATCTTGTTCACAAGGTGGCGTACGTGGTGGTGCGGCGACAGTTTACTACCCGATTTGGCACTTAGAAGTTGAAAGCTTATTAGTATTGAAAAATAACCGTGGTGTGGAAGATAACCGTGTTCGTCACATGGACTACGGCGTACAGTTAAACAAATTAATGTATCAACGCTTAATTAAAGGTGCAGATATTACTTTATTCAGCCCTTCAGACGTACCTGGACTTTATGAAGCTTTCTTTGCAGATCAAGATAAATTTGAAGAACTTTACGTGAAATACGAACAGGATCCAAATATCCGTAAACGTTCTGTAAAAGCCATTGAGTTATTCTCTTTATTAATGCAAGAACGTGCATCAACCGGTCGTATTTATATCCAAAACGTCGATCACTGTAATACTCACTCACCGTTTGATCCGCTTGTTGCACCAGTGCGTCAATCTAACTTATGTTTAGAAATTGCATTGCCAACTAAACCATTACAACATTTCCATGATGAAAATGGTGAAATTGCCCTTTGTACACTTTCTGCATTTAACTTGGGTAAATTAGATGATTTAGACGAGTTAGATAACTTGGCAGATCTTGCAGTACGTGCATTAGATGCATTACTAGATTACCAAGGCTACCCTGTTCCAGCGGCAAAACGCTCTTCATTAGGTCGTCGTTCACTGGGTATCGGTGTCATTAATTATGCGTATTACTTAGCGAAAAATGGCGTGCGTTATTCTGATGGCTCAGCGAACGATTTAACTCACCGCACATTTGAAGCGATTCAATACTATCTATTGAAAGCCTCCATGAACTTAGCGAAAGAATTAGGTGCATGCGAATACTTCAATGAAACCAATTACGCTAAAGGTATTTTACCAATCGATACCTATAAGAAAGATATCGATAACTTAACGCAAGAACCATTGCATTATGATTGGGAAACATTGCGCCAAGAAATCAAAGAATTCGGTTTACGTAACTCAACCTTGACCGCATTAATGCCGTCAGAAACTTCTTCACAGATTTCTAATGCAACAAATGGTATCGAACCTCCACGTGGTCATGTGAGTATTAAAGCATCAAAAGATGGTATCTTAAGACAAGTTGTACCGGATTATGAAAACTTAAGTGATAACTATGAGTTGCTTTGGGATATTCCAAGCAATGACGGTTACTTACACTTAGTGGGCATTATGCAAAAATTCGTAGACCAAGCGATCTCTGCAAATACAAACTACGATCCGAAACGTTTTGAAGACGGTAAAGTGCCAATGAAAGTGTTGTTAAAAGATCTTTTAACCGCTTACAAATACGGCTTAAAAACCCTCTACTATCAAAACACCCGTGATGGTGCCGAAGACAGCCAAGAAGATTTAGATGACGGCTGTGCTGGTGGGGCGTGTAAGATTTAGTTTTAAGGATATAACATGATAATTTCATTATCTTTTAGCTCTAAATTTTTAACTGGTTATTCTAAAAGCTATTTAGAAGAGTTTATTCGTTTTTCTCAAAATAAAGTGGCTAAAATTTATCCTGATTGCCAATTAAAAATTAGATCTTTAGGACAAATTTATTTGTCATCCGTAAATCTGTCAGAATTAACTTACATTGCCTATCCAGCAATGGAAGAACCGATTCGTACAATTTGTATCACTATAGGGCGATTGTTGCCCCAATTATGGGAACAATTTGTAAAAGAAAACCCATCTGATAGCGCAAGCGTCCACGCTTGTGCTAAGTAAATAAACTAAAGGCACAAGCGAAGACGCTTGCGCCAGCATGAAAAAACATTTTAAAAACTGACCGCACTTTACTCATAAGATTAAAGGACAAACAAAAATGGCATACACCACTTTCTCACAAAACAAAAACGACCAGTTAAAAGAACCGATGTTCTTTGGTCAAAACGTTAACGTTGCGCGTTACGATCAACAAAAATATGAGACTTTTGAAAAGCTCATTGAAAAACAACTTTCTTTCTTCTGGCGTCCGGAAGAAGTGGATGTGTCGCAAGACCGTATCGACTATGCGGCGTTACCTGAACATGAAAAACATATTTTCATCAGCAACTTAAAATATCAAACCCTGTTGGATTCTATTCAAGGTCGTAGTCCAAACGTGGCGTTGTTGCCGTTGGTGTCTATTCCGGAATTAGAAACCTGGATCGAAACCTGGACGTTCTCCGAAACCATCCACTCCCGTTCTTACACGCACATTATTCGTAACATTGTGAACGATCCGTCTGTCGTGTTTGATGACATCGTAACTAACGAAGAAATCATCAAACGCGCACGTGATATTTCCTCTTACTACGATGATTTAATCCGCGACAGCCAACTTTATAGCCTGTACGGCGAGGGCACTTACGCTGTAGATGGCAAAGAATGTATCGTCACCTTACGTAATTTGAAAAAACAACTTTACCTTTGCTTGATGAGTGTGAACGCACTTGAAGCAATTCGTTTCTACGTATCTTTCGCTTGTTCGTTTGCCTTTGCAGAACGTCAATTAATGGAAGGTAATGCAAAAATCATTAAATTTATCGCACGTGATGAAGCTTTACACTTAACGGGTACACAGCACATTTTAAACATTATGGCTGCAGGCCAAGACGATCCTGAAATGGCAGAAATTGCGGAAGAATGTAAACAGGAAGCCTATGATTTATTCTTAGCCGCAGCAGAACAAGAAAAAGAATGGGCAGATTACTTATTCAAAGATGGTTCAATGATTGGTTTGAACAAAGACATTTTGGTGCAATACGTGGAATATATCACCAATATCCGTATGCAAGCCGTTGGTCTTCCATTACCATTTGGTGCACGTTCTAATCCAATTCCATGGATTAATGCATGGCTTGTTTCTGACAACGTACAAGTGGCGCCACAAGAAGTGGAAGTGAGTTCTTACCTTGTGGGTCAAATTGACTCAAAAGTAGACACCAAAGATTTTGATAATTTCGATCTATAATTCTTAATATCGCTAAAAGTGCGCTCAACTTTTCAAACGTTTTTAAAAACGCTGATAAAATTGACCGCACTTTTTTATTTATATTTTTATATAGTAGCCCACAATCTAGAAATAAGTATTAATGCTATAAAATTACATGATTTCTCTTGCTACTATTCAATTTGTTAAACTTTCTGACTAAAAAAGATGACTTAATTAAAAAAGGCTTAACAAAAAACAATGCTATAGGTAGAATAAGGAAATTCTATTTTTAATAAATCACATTCTAAGTAAAAACTAACGAGGTAAAGGATATGTCAGAACAAGAAGTGAAAGAATTAGATCTCCATGGCGAAATGCTCGTTCGCCGTGAAAAATTAGCCGCATTACGCACAAAAGGTAATGCGTTTCCAAACCAATTCCGTCGTGACGCCCTTGCCCAAGATTTACATGATAAGTACGAAGCCGAAGAGGGCGAAGTATTAAAAGAAAAAGCCATTGAAGTAGCCGTTGCCGGTCGTATTATGACTCGTCGTGCAATGGGGAAAGCCACCTTTATTACCTTACAAGATATGAGTGGCAAAATTCAATTATACGTTGCTCGTGATAACCTTCCTGAAGGCGTTTATGCTGAAGATGTGGGTAGCTGGGATTTAGGTGATATTATTGGCGTGAAAGGTACACTTTTCAAAACTAAAACCAATGAATTAACCATCAAAACAACTGAAGTTCAACTTTTAACCAAAGCACTTCGTCCGTTACCAAACAAATTCCATGGTTTAACCGACATGGAAGCACGTTATCGTCAACGTTACTTAGATTTAATTTCTAATGAAGAATCTCGTCGTACTTTTGTGATTCGTTCAAAAGTGGTGGCGGGTATTCGTGAGTTCTTTATTTCTAAAGGCTTCATGGAAGTTGAAACGCCTATGCTACAAGTGATTCCAGGTGGTGCGTCTGCTCGTCCATTTATCACTCACCATAATGCATTAGACGTTGATATGTATCTTCGTATTGCGCCAGAACTTTACTTAAAACGTTTAGTAGTTGGTGGTTTTGAACGCGTATTCGAATTAAACCGTAACTTCCGTAATGAAGGGGTTTCTGTTCGTCATAACCCTGAATTCACTATGCTTGAATACTACCAAGCTTATGCGGATTATCATGATTTAATGGATAACACCGAAGAATTATTACGAAAACTAGCCATTGATATTCTTGGTACAACCATTGTGAAATACGGTGATTTAGAATTTGACTTCGGCAAACCATTTGAGCGTATTACATTACATGATGCAACTGTAAAATATGGTGCTGATAAAGGTATCGTAAAAGAAGATCTTTATGATTTCGATCGTGCAAAAGCAACAGCTGAACGCTTAGGTATCGAAGTACAAAAATCTTGGGGCTTAGGCTCTATCGTGAATGCTATCTTTGAAGAAGTGGCTGAACATCACTTAATTCAACCAACCTTCTTAATGGCACATCCAGCTGAGATTTCACCACTTGCACGCCGTAATGATGAAAATCCAGAAGTAACAGACCGTTTTGAATTATTCATCGGTGGACGCGAAATTGGTAACGGCTTCTCAGAATTAAACGATGCCGAAGACCAAAACGAACGTTTTGATGCACAAGTTGCAGCGAAAGAAGCGGGTGATGATGAAGCGATGTTTAAAGATGATGACTTCGTTGTTGCACTTGAACACGGTTTACCACCAACAGCAGGTGAAGGTTTAGGTATCGACCGCTTAGCAATGCTTTACGCTAATGCCCCATCTATCCGGGATGTGATCCTATTCCCTGCAATGCGTCAAAAATAATTAAATTAAAATAACATAAAAGGAAGTCTACGGGCTTCCTTTTTTATTCTGTAAAAGTGCGGTTATTTTTAACCGCACTTTTATGAAAAAAGAGATAACCATCTTAACGATTATCTCTTTTACATTCCAATTTGAAATTATTTACCCCAAACTTCTTCCACGATACTACGGATAAATTCGAGTTTCTTCCATTGTTGTTCTTCTGTCAGGATATTACCCTCTTCCGTTGAAGCAAAACCACATTGTGGACTTAAGCAAAGTTGATTGATATCCACATATTGCGCTGCTTCTTTAATACGAGCAATAATTTCATCACGGTTTTCTAACTCGCCAGATTTAGAGGTAATCAATCCTAATACCACTTGTTGATTTTTAATAAAGCGTAAAGGTTTGAAATCACCAGCACGATCACTGTCATACTCCAAGAAGAAACCATCCACATTACAGTGTCCAAATAAGGTTTCTGCAATAGGCTCATAACCACCAGCGGAGAACCAAGTTGAACGGAAGTTACCACGGCAAATATGCATTGTAATCGCTAAATCAGCCGGTTTCGCTGCCACGATTTTATTTAACATATACACATAATCTTTAGCAATTTGATCTAAATCTAAACCACGTTCAGTATAGGTTTTACGTTTATCTTCCGCACAGAATTCGCCCCAACTTGTATCATCCAACTGTAAGTTACGACAGCCTAATTTATAGAAGATATTCATTGCATCAATATAAGCATCAGCAATCTCATCTAATAACAACTGATTGTTATCTTTATAACGTTCAATTGGCTGATAATCTGTGGCACGTACGGTACAAATTAAATGAAGCATAGACGGAGAAGGAATCGTTAATTTAACTTCAGTCTCCCTTGCAATTTTTTGTAATGAGCGATAATGTTCAACAAACGGATGGCTCTCTGAAAAACCAATTTTATCCACAATTTTTAATGTTTTTGGACGTACATTATCATGTTTAAATTGTACTGAAAATTTTTCGGCATCCACTTCTTTCACGCCATCTAATGCGGCTAAGAAATCTAAATGCCAAAAAGTACGACGAAATTCACCATCAGTCACCGCATGTAATCCGACATTTTTTTGATGCTCTACCAATTTTGCAATTTCTACATCTTCAACTTGCGTTAAATCAGCACAAGAAATATCACCACAACTACATTGATGACGAGCCTGTTTTAAAGTCTCTGGACGTAAAAAACTGCCTACAATATCAAAACGATATGGCGCAGAAGTACGAATAGTGGCATTGGGAAAAAGTTTACTCATTTTGCTTTCCTATGTTTAATTAATTCTAAGACGGGCTGAGTGTAACAAAATGAACGTCTTCATTAAAGGTTTAGACGTCTAGATGGATGTGAATTTTATTGTAATTTTATATGAATGGAATTGATATAAAATTTAAAAAGAAAAAGTGCGGTTTAAATTTCTCTTAAATTTTTACCGCACTTTCAGTAATTAACGATAGTTTACTTGTTCACTATCGGATAAATGAATGGTAGTTTTTGCCAGCTGTATCTCAGAAATCACCTTACCATGACGAATAGAATAACGAGTAGGAACTTGACGGCGTACGGCATCAAAGCCATTTTCTGCAGGCAATACAATAAAGTTTGCACTATTACCTTCTTGGATTCCATAATCTGTTAAACCTAATGCTTTCGCACTATTTTCAGTGACCAATTTCAAACCATCATTAATTTGACCATATCCCATTAACTGGCAAACATGTAATCCCATGTGTAATACCTGTAGCATATTCGCTGTACCGAGCGGATACCAAGGATCAAACACATCATCATGACCAAAACAAACATTGATGTTATTTTTAAGCATCTCTTTTACTCGTGTTACACCACGACGTTTTGGATAGGTATCAAAGCGTCCTTGAAGATGAATATTCACTAATGGATTTGCCACGAAATGAATTTTTGACATTTTTAGTAATCGGAAAAGGCGTGATGCATAAGCATTATTATATGAGTGCATGGCCGTTGTATGGCTTGCTGTTACCTTTTCCCCCATGTCATATTTCAAGGCTAACGCCGCGACAGTTTCAACAAAACGAGATTGTTCATCATCAATTTCATCACAATGGATATCAATCTGTTTGTTGTACTTACTAGCAATATCAAAAGCGATATGCATAGATTCCACTCCATATTCACGGGTAAATTCAAAGTGTGGAATACCTCCAACAACATCAGCCCCCATCTCCATAGCCTGATCTAATAGTTTCTCGCCATTTAGATAAGACAAAATACCTTCTTGTGGAAATGCAACAATCTGTAAATCCACCCAAGGGGCGATTTCTTTTTTAACTTCAAGCATGGCTTTTAATGCTGTTAATGTTGGATCAGAGACATCAACATGAGTACGGACATACTGAACTCCATTTGCAATCTGCCATTTTAATGTCTTCCATGCTCGAGATTTTACATCTTCATGGCTTAATAATGATTTACGCTCAGCCCAACGCTCAATCCCTTCAAATAAGGTACCAGATTGATTCCAATTAGGCTGCCCTGCTGTTTGTGTTGCATCTAAATGAATATGAGGTTCTACAAATGGAGGATAAATAATACCTTCTTCACCATCGAGTATCTCACCCGAATAATTAAAAACCTCATTTTGAGAAAAAATTCGACTAATTTTTCCCTCTTCAATTAAAATCTGCCATAACCCTTCTCGATTATGAATATGTACATTTTTAACTAACATCCGTTTTCCTTATTTCATCGCTAATTTTTTACCGAGTAATGGTGTTAAAACCAAATAGGTAACCGCCCCACCAATCACCGCGTTCACAGGGATAATGCCAGGTAGCAATTTACTACAAGCCACACCAACAATAACTGAAACGATAGCAGTCCAATTTATATTTAAGAATTTAGCTTGTTCAAAATTTTCATAGGCTTTACGACGTAAAATATAATCAGCAATAATGACACCACCAACAGGAGGAATTGCCGAAGATAAGAAAGTAAGCCAACCGACAAAATTATTGTATAACCACAAGGCACATAAGGTTCCGATAATACCATTAACGACAGATAAAGTGCGGCTACTTAATCCTGTAATATTCGCAAAACCTAAACCTGAAGCATAAAGCGCATTATCATTTGTCGTCCAAATGTTTAAACCGAGCACAATAATGGCTGGAATAATAAGACCTTGAGCAACCATCACATCAGAAATATCCGACATTCCAGTCACGGCCGCACCTGCTGCCCCAAAAATAAACATTAATGAGTTACCTAAAAAGAAAGCAATCATACTAATAATGATTGCTTGCTTTGCTTTTCGACCAAATCGAACAAAATCGGCAGTTAATGAACCTGCACTAATAAAGGATCCTACAACTAATGTGATCGCCATTGAGAGAGAAAGGCTTTCTTTTGGCACAATATGTTGCAATACTTCTAAGCCACCAGCATTTGTGACGGCAAGGTAAACCGAGTAAGAACCTAATATGGCAATGGCTGGCACCGCAATAGTTGAAAGAATAGTCAGTGCCGAAATACCAAAGAAGACAGTAATCGTCATCAATAAACCAGAGCCAAGAATTAAATAATTAACATCAATACCAGTCACTTTATTAACTGGGATTGCAAACATCGCCACGCCAACACCAAACCAACCAACTTGAGTGCCCCCAAGCAATAAAGATGGTAACCACGAACCTCGAACCCCAAAGGAATAGCGTGCTAAAATATGCGTAGTTAACCCAGTTTTGGCTCCGATATACCCGAGGAAAGAGGTATAAATACCTAACATTAAGTTACCTAGAATAACGGCAAGCCAGAAATCATTATAGGTTAATGATGTTCCTAATGCTCCCCCGTCCACATACTCGCTGAAAAGAATGTTAAACCTAACATGACAAATGTTAACGCTACCGCACCTTTTCGCTCATTTAAAGGAACAGGTTTTAAACTAAAATTTTCCGAACTCATGAAATAATCTCCTCCCAAATAAAAAATTGAGGCATTCTAATACGACAAAAACACAAAAGCAAACGTTTGCGCTGATTGTTTTATCAAAAAATAAATAAAAAAATACCCGCACTTTCGCGGGTATTGATGATTAGTTGAAGAAACTGGACACATAAGAAATTATGGTTTTTCCACTTAATATTGCCATGATAATCACAACAAACCAGCCCGCAAAAGCTAAGCAAATGGGATGTTTATAACTTCCAACAATGTCACTTCGGTAGGCTGCTAGCAGAATTAATGCGAGTGCAATTGGGAGAATTAAACCATTCAATGTTCCCACAAAGACTAATACCGCTGCAGGTTTTCCGACCGTCACCAAAATAACTGTAGAAATCACAATAAAGGCAATAATCCAACGATTACGGTTACGTTCAATGGTTGGGCAAAGACTGGTTAGGAAAGAAACTGAAGTATAAGCCGCCCCAATCACTGATGTAATCGAAGCTGCCCAAATCACGACGCCAAATAACACTTGCCCCAAATTCCCAGCCACATATTCAAAAGGTGTTTCCGCGGGGTTTTTAGGATTAAGAGGAATGCCTTTTACCACGATGCCAAGTACTGCGAGGAATAACACAATTCGCATTGTTGAAGCAATCAAAATAGCCGAAACAGAACTTCGGCTCACTTCAGCCATGGCTTTTTCACCTTGGATCCCCGCGTCTAGTAAGCGGTGAGCGCCAGCAAAGGTAATATATCCCCCTACGGTTCCTCCAACTAATGTCACAATTGCGATAGGATCAATTTGCTCTGGAATAAAGGTGCGATATGCCGCCTCAACAACAGGTGGTTCCGTTTTAAACATGACATAAAACGTGAGTGCAATCATGATAAAACCCATTAATTGGGCAAAACGATCCATTAATAATCCAGCTTCTTTACGCAAGAAAATCAAAATGGCAATAACACCGCTAATGATTGCACCCGTTTCTGGCGCAATACCGAACATCGAGTTTAAACCAAGACCTGCGCCCCCCACATTACCAATGTTAAACGCGAGTCCCCCCATCACAATAAGTGCAGCAAGGAAATATCCCGCACCAGGAAAAACCGCATTAGAAATATCTTGCGCTCGCTTTCCTGATACCACCACAATTCGCCAAATATTAAGCTGAGCTCCAATATCTAACAAAATAGATAGCAAAATCACAAAGCCAAAACTAGCTAATAAGGTGTTTGTAAAAGTTGCCGTTTGAGTTAAAAAACCCGGACCTATTGCTGAAGTCGCCATTAAAAATGCTGCCCCAGCACCGCATTTCGGCGGTGATTGATTGATGCCATAAAGCACCTCCCTTGTTAAGTTGATGTTGTGTGTTATGTTTATTCGGCTTATGCCGTTATTGTTATATGATTTTTTTCTAATTCTTCCACAATGCGTGCTGCAAATTGTAGAGAATGTTGATTATCGCCATGTAAACATATACTTTCTGCTTTCACTGGCACAAGGCTTCCATCAATAGCTTTGACTTGACTTTCTGTTACCATTTGTAACACTTGTTGAATGGCTTCCTCATCGGACTCCACCATGGCATTCGGTTGCGAACGAGGTACCAAACTCCCATCAGGCATATAGTGACGATCCGCAAACACTTCAGAAATGGTTTGTAAACCTTCTTCCTCAGCTACGCGTAACATTAAGCTCCCCGCCAATCCCATTAATTTTAAATTAGAATCAAATTGACGAATTGTTTGTGCAATTAAACGGGCCAATTTTTCATCTTTAGCAGCTTGATTGTATAAAGCACCGTGTGGCTTAACATAACTAATTTCCGTGCCTTCCCCATCACAAATTGCTTTTAAGGCGCCAAGCTGATACCGCAAATGCGCAATTAATTCCTGTTCAGGTAAATCCATTTGAGTACGCCCGAAGTTTTCTCTATCCGGAAAACCTGGATGAGCACCAATGCGAACCTGATTTTCTTTCGCAAATCTGACCGCACTTTGCATTTCTTTTGCTCCCCCGGCATGTAAACCGCAAGCAATATTGGCAGAAGAAAGTAATTTCAATAATGCCTCATCAAAAGGAAAACCTTCGGCAATATCGGCATTTAAATCAATTTTTTTCATCAGCAATTCTCCTAATTTGATCGAGGTATATCTCATTTTTGCGACGTAATTTTGTGGCCTGTTCTAAACTAACTGCCTCAAATTGAATGGTTGAGCCTAAACGAACTTGTGCCAACGCGCCTAGATCTGCATCGATCACATTGGCAATTTTGGGATAACCGCCCGTAGTTTGCGCATCAGCCATCAAAATAATTGGTTGACCACTTGGTGGAACTTGTACACTACCAAATTGAATCGCGTGAGACAGCATTTCCAGCGGTTGTTTTAATTCTAATTTTTGCCCTTGAAAACGATAGCCCATGCGATCACTGCTGCTTTGCAACGTCCATTTACTTCGCCACCAATAATATTGGGATTTTCGTTTAAACGCCTGATATTCAGAGGACGGTAACGCATGAATCGTATGTTTAAGTGGAATGGGTGCAATCCCAATTTCACTACGTAAAATAGGATCATTTACCGTTTGTAATTGATCTCCAACTTGTAAACAACGCCCTTCTACACCGCCTATTTGAGCTCGAAGATCCGTACTACAAGAGTTCAATTCTTGGGGTAAGATAAAGCCACCTTGAACACATAAATAGCCATACATACCAATTTTTGCACGTACCATTTTCAGCACTTGCCCCGCTCTCGCCTGATAACGCCAATAAGCAAAAATCGGTTTGTCATCTAAGGTCATTTCATAAAATGCCCCCGTGACACAAAAATTCATATCTTGATGAAATTGTAATGTAATGCCACCTAAAGGCACTTCGATTGCTGGGGCTCCTTCAGCATTCCCGAGTAAAATATTACCTGCACGTAATGCTAATTTATCCATCGCCCCACAATGACTAATGCCAAATCGACGTAAACCAAAACGGCCTAAATCCTGAATTGTGGCACGGGATTGCACATCAATAACATAAATCATAGCTCAATGCCCTCCACCACAAATTTCACTGTATCGCCAGCTTGTAATAAAGTGGGTTTCGCTTGATTTTTGTCAAAGAGTGCTTGCTTGGTATGACCGATTAATTGCCATCCGCCAGGAGAGGAAAAGGGATAAATGCCAGTTTGAGCTCCACCAATACCAACAGAACCTGCTGGAACAAGTGTTCGTGGTGTGGCTCGGCGAGGCGTATGCAGGCTTTCAGGTAAACCACCTAAATATGGAAAACCAGGTTGGAAACCAATCATATACACGGTATAGATAGGATCACTATGCATTTTAACGATCCGTTCCGGTGTTGTGTCATGTAATTTGGCGACCTCACATAAATCCTGTCCTAATTCACCGCCATAAATTACCGGAATTTCGATATGACGACCTTGAAAAGTAGAGACTTTCAATTCTGTCCAATGTTGTTCCAAGCGTTGAATAAACGGACCAAAATCCACATAAAAATCAGTGAAGACCGTAAGATTATTCATTCCCACGACAACTTCTACAATATCTTGCTCAGACTGTAGTTGATTGGCAAACGCCCAGAGTTGGCGTTGTTGTTGAAGTGAAGCTGGTGGCTGTAAAGAGCAAACCACCGCCGACTCGCTGATCGGGGTTATATTCATAGGATACCCTATATTGTGATGTTGTGTTGTTTGTTATTTTTTTGTTGTACCTCTCTTTTAAAGGATATTTATAGGTTTTGTCAAGGTTTTGTATTGAAAATAAAGTGTGATGCAGATCTCATTATTCATATTTTGATCTCAATCAAAATTACGAAATAGCGTATAATTAAAACGTCTGTTACTTAACAATGATAAAAAAGGAATAAAAATGAAAACATTGAGTGAATTTATTGTTGAACGCCAAGCAGAGTACCCAAACGCCAAAGGGGAACTTAGTGGTATTTTGTCTTCTATTCGTTTATTAGCAAAAATCATTCATCGTGATATCAACAAAGCGGGTTTAACCAATATCCTTGGTCAGTCTGGTATCGAAAATGTACAAGGTGAAAGCCAAATGAAATTGGACCTATTCGCCCATAACACTATGAATGCAGCCCTTATGTCGCGTGAAGAGGTAGCGGGTTTTGCTTCAGAGGAAGAAGAAAGCTTTATCGGTTTTGATACTGAACGCGCTCGTAATGCCAAATATATTATTTTGACCGACCCACTTGATGGTTCATCCAATATTGATGTGAACGTTTCGGTTGGGACAATCTTCTCTATTTACCGTCGTGTATCCCCTATTGGCTCACCTGTTACCTTAGAAGATTTTATGCAACCAGGTAATAAACAAGTCGCGGCGGGTTACATCGTGTATGGTTCTTCTACCATGTTGGTTTATACCACTGGTCACGGTGTGAATGGTTTCACTTATGATCCGTCTATCGGTACCTTCTGTCTTTCTCATGAAAATATGAAGATGCCAAAAGAGGGAAAAATATATTCCATCAATGAAGGACAATATCTCAAATTCCCACAAGGGGTAAAAAAATACATTAAATACTGCCAAGAGGAAGATAAAGCGACTAACCGCCCTTATACTTCACGTTATATCGGTTCATTAGTGGCTGACTTCCACCGTAATTTATTAAAAGGTGGTATCTATATTTATCCAAGCGCAACGAACTACCCAAATGGTAAACTTCGTTTACTTTATGAGGGCAATCCAATTGCATTCTTAGCAGAACAAGCGGGCGGTATTGCCTCTGATGGTTACAATCGAATTTTAGATATTCAACCAACTGAACTTCACCAACGTGTACCACTTTTTGTTGGTTCTGCAGAAATGGTGAAAAAAGCAGAAGAAATGATGAGAGAATTTAAAGAAGATTAAATTCCTAAAGTGCGGTCAATTCTGACCGAACTTTTTTAGCTCACAAAAAGGCGAACTGATCAGTTCGCCTTTTTAATTAATGTTTGTTAATTAATCTCGTTTTCTCGCGAGTAACCACCAAATGATTGCCATAAATAGGAGACTTGGCATTAGTGCACCTAAAAAGGCCGGCGCATTAAATACTACACTCATTTGTCCAAAAATTTCATTGACGACATAGAACAAGAACCCAAAGCAAATCCCCGTTACGATTCTCGCTCCTGCAGTGACACTACGTAATGAACCGAAGATAAAAGATAACGCAAGCATCATCATCACACCTACAGAAAGGGGCTGTAAAATCTTACGCCAATAGGTTAATTCAAAACGGCGAGAATCCTGTCCTGTTTGTTTTAAGAACGCAATATACTCATACAAACCGGAAATGGATAATGACGTTGGACGTAACGAAACTGAGCCTAATTTATCTGGCGTTAAGCTTGTTGCCCAATCTTCTGTTAAACGGTTTGTCGTGGTAATTTGCTCTTTTGACACCACTGAATTATTGACTTGGCGTAACTGCCATTGATTATTTTCAGCAGAATATTGCGCTTGATTTGCATGCTTCAAATGAGTGAGATTACGCTGGTCATCAAAGGTATAAATATAAATATCTTCTAATTGTGCATCATCAGTAATACGACGAACATACACGAAATTATTGCCGTCTTTTGCCCATACACCATTTTTTACCGAAAGCATTGAACCACCGGAAAGTGCACGAGTACGCATATCACGAGCAAACTGTTCAGTTTGTGGAATCCCCCACTCACCAATAATCATGGTAAAAAGTACCAGTGGAAGTGCCGTTTTCATGACGGCTAATCCAATTTTAAAACGAGAAAAACCCGCAGATTGCATTACCACTAATTCACTGCGGCTGGCTAAATTACCTAACGCAATTAAGGCACCTAACAAAGCTGCCATTGGGAAAAAGGTTTCCACATCTTTAGGAATAGTTAATCCTGTATAAGCCACCGCTTGCCAAATATCATAAGAACCTTTCCCTACGCTACGGAATTGCTCTACAAATTTGATAATTGCCGAAAGGCCAACCAACGTAAATAGCGTGGCAAAAATTGCCCCTAAAATGCTTTTACCGATATAACGATCAAGAGTATTCATCAACATTGTTATTACCCTTTTCTGAATACACGACGAAATTTATGCATAGCGGTACTATCCCAACTATTCAGCACAATGCCTAAAATTAAAAAGGCGATATTTACCAATGGCATTAATAAACCTGCATCAAGCTTACCTGCACCACCCGCAGATTTAAATGAGCTTTGTAATAAGAAGTAAATTAAATAAAGCAATAGTGCCGGTAAGATTTTCGCAAAACGGCCTTGGCGAGGATTCACTTTACTCATTGGCACGGCGATGAGCGCCATTAAAGGCACCGCTAAAATTAAGGTAATGCGCCAATGCAACTCTGCTTTTGCTGCTGCACTGTTATCTTTTAATAATTGCTCAAAAGATAATTCAGCCGCTTCATCACTTTCTGTATTTGTCTCTTGATGACCTAAATACGCTTGGTAATCATCAAAATGCGTAATACGGAAATCAGGAAGTACCGATGTACCTTCTACACGCAAAGTATTTTGTAAATTCAGTACTTGGTCGCCATTTGGTAAAGCTTTTAACTCACCTTTTTCAGCGGTAACTACTGATGGTTTCGTTTGACCTTTGGCTTTCATTTGGAAAAGATAGACATCACTGATTTGATTACCGTTAATCTTATCAATGAATAAGACGAAATTATTATTGCTTGTGGACATGAATTGACCAGAAGTCAATGCGCCCATGGTAGGATTCGCTTTAGCATCTTCAACAATAGCTGCTTGTTTTTGAATGGCCCATGGGGAAAGCCATAAAGCATTGTAAGCAGCCAATCCCGCTGTGAGTAAAGAAAGAATTAACGCCACGCGAACAAGAATACGTTGGCCCACACCACAGGCCCGCATTACCGTAATTTCACTTTCTGCATAGAGACGACCGAAAGTCAGTAAAATGGCGATAAACAAACATAATGGCAACATTAATTGCGCCATTGTTGGCATCCCTAAACCGAGTAAAGAGAACACAAGATCGGCGGGCACTTTACCATTTGCCGCTGAACCAAGTACGCGAACAAGTTGTTGGCTGAAGAAAATTAAAAGCAAAATAAACAAAATTGCAACCTGGCTTTTAAAGACTTCCTTTGTTAAATATCGGGTTAATATCATTCTTTTTTCTAACTAAAAAACACGGGAAACTGGCTAATTTAGATGGCGTATGATACCTTATTTTGACTGATTTAAATAGCAAATTAGCAACATAAGGAAATAACATGAAATATCAAGCAAACTCAACCGCACTTTCTCAATCAACCGATTGCCTTATTATCGGCATTCATGAGAACAATGAATTGACAAAAAGTTTCAATGAAATCGATCAAATCACACAAGGTTACCTCAGCCAGTTAGCTCAAAGCCAAGATCTTTCAGGTAAAATTGGCCAAGCGACTCTGCTTCATTCATTACCTAATCTTGCGACTAAACGCCTGTTAGTCGCAGGTTGTGGTAGAAAAGGCGAAACGACTGAACGCCAATTTAAACAAATCATCCAACGCGTGACTCAAACATTAAAAGAATTAAATATTCAACAAGCGGTGAATAATTTAACGGATGTGGAAATTAAAGATCGCGATCTATTTTGGAATGTGCGTTTTACCGTTGAAACCATCGAACATAATCTTTATCAATTTGATGAATTTAAGAGCAAAAAAGCGGATGCTATCCCACTTCAAGAAATCGTTTTTAATACCGATGATTCGCAAGCTCAACAAGCCATTGCAGAAGCGCAAGCCATTGCAAATGGTGTAAAAGCTGCGCGTAATATCGCGAATATGCCGCCCAATATTTGTACACCGGCTTATTTAGCTGAACAAGCTAAAAATTTAGCCGAAACATCAGCCGCACTTTCCCTCGATGTGATTGATGAAGAAGACATGACAAAGCTTGGCATGAATGCGTATTTAGCCGTATCTCGAGGTTCGCAAAATCCAGCTTATATGTCTATTTTACATTTCAACAATGCACCTGATAAAAATGCGAAACCTATCGTATTAGTGGGCAAAGGATTGACCTTTGATGCGGGCGGTATTTCTTTAAAACCAGCCGCAGATATGGATGAGATGAAATACGATATGTGCGGTGCTGCTTCAGTATTCGGTACAATGAAAGCCATTGCTGAATTAAATCTACCACTCAATGTTATCGGTGTATTAGCGGGTTGTGAAAACTTGCCTGATGGGAATGCTTATCGTCCAGGTGATATTCTCACCACGATGAATGGTTTAACCGTAGAAGTGTTAAATACTGATGCTGAAGGACGTTTAGTGCTTTGTGATACATTAACTTATGTAGAGCGTTTTGAACCGCAATATGTGATTGATGTTGCGACCCTAACAGGCGCTTGCGTGGTAGCTTTAGGTCAACATAACAGCGGCTTAGTTTCAACTAACGATGCCTTAGCCAAGCAGTTATTACTAGCCGCACAGCAAACTACTGACAAAGCTTGGCGTTTACCATTAAGTGAAGAATATCAAGAGCAATTAAAATCCCCATTTGCTGATTTAGCAAATATTGGCGGTCGTTGGGGCGGTGCAATTACTGCAGGCGCATTCCTCTCTAACTTTACGAAAAAGTACACCTGGGCACATTTAGATATCGCCGGGACAGCTTGGCTTCAAGGTGCAAATAAAGGCGCAACCGGTCGTCCAGTGTCTCTATTAACACAATTTTTAATTAATCAAACCAAGTAATAACACATAGGGCTAACATAACGTTAGTCCTAAAATTTTCTCAAAATCTGACCTTACTTTATTCCAATTCGAATTCAACCAGTAATGGATTATGATCTGATGAAGTAACCACTTCTGATGTTGCACTCACCACTTTTATGCCTCGCGTAAAAATATAATCAAGTGGATAACCTAAAAATCTAACCCGCTCATCTTGAGAGAGCGTCACTGCATCTAATCCATATTTTTGCATCAAATTATTAGCTAAATTCAGACGACGCTCATTCCATACATTAAAATCGCCAGACATAATGATGGGGCCTTGATGATTTTCCACAAAAGAAAAGAGCTGCTCTAACTGAGTTTGATAAGCGGAAATCCCCCATTCAAAATTAATCAAATGCACATTAATAAGTAGCAAGCTATCGCCTTTTTCTAATGGAAAACTCATCACACTTGCCACTTTGGGAATTTGTATTAATGGTTCTGCTACGCCACCACCGCAATACCATTCTGGTTGCGTTTTGGTGAATGTTTTTACACCTGATAAGAGATCTTTAAAAGAAAAAGATGACACAAAAAGTGCGGTCGAAAATGTACTTAAATTTTGATGCTGCGTCGCCTCTTGTAATAACACAAAATCAGCTTGTTCAGACAATCTCGCTAAATCTTTTTGCCACCCCTTATCTTGCCCTTTATGCACATTCCAATTGACTAAACGAAAATGTGAAGAGGCTAATTTATACACTGAATTATCAGCCTTGTCACATTGCATATTTAACCTGTTGTCAAAAGGAATATAATTTACTTTTTGTGACGTATTTAATTGGATAAATGTACGTTTAAAAATTGTTAAATTCGCAAAAAAATAGCCGCCACCTAAAATCAGCAATAGTAATCCAATAGCTAAAAATCGATAAATTCGCTTCATGATGATCCTCTCTCTATGCTCGAATAATAACACCTCATCAAAGCAATGCAACTTTCACTTTTAATACTCATTAATACCTACCTACAACATGGTAACTTTAACTTTTAGCTTTGATTTAAATCATACTTTGCTAAAAAAACCGTTGCATTTTTCTTTTATTATCTTAGTATTTTACTCAACTTCTAACTCTACCATTATAAGGAGATTCATTATGTCTTTTGGAGATAAAAAATTAAGTGAAATCGCAATCAGTGTACCCGGCTCAACTTCACTACTTCGTGAATATGATTTAGATTTCTGCTGTGGTGGTTCAGATACACTCGCTCACGCAGCGGCAGAAAAAGGACTCAATTTAGCAGACCTCGAAACGCGCTTAACTGCGCTACAAAACAGCAAAGCAGAAAACCCTGAAGAATATTGGGTTGGTGCAAATTATGGCGAAGTTATCGATCATATTTTAGTTCGCTATCATCAACGTCACCGTGAACAACTTCAAGAATTAATCGTGTTAGCAGATCGCGTAGAAAGTGTTCATGGTGATCGCGATGATTGCCCTATCGGCGTAGCAGCGGAATTGCGCAATGTCTATGATGATTTAAGCAACCATATGATGAAAGAAGAGCACGTGCTTTTCCCTATGATCAAAGCGGGAAATTATATAATGGCACAAATGCCAATTCGTATGATGGAAATGGAACACGCAGAACATGGCGAACATTTAGACGTATTGAAATCATTAACAAACAATATGACACCTCCAGCTGATGCTTGCAATACATGGCGTGCACTTTACAGCGGTATTCAAGAATTTGCAGATGATTTAATGATGCATATTCATCGTGAAAATAATGTTTTATTCCCTCGTGTGATTGCTGAAAATCACTAAGAACAAATCATCTAAAGAAAAAGGGCGAAATCATTCGCCCTTTAAAATTAGCCTAAAACTGACCACACTTTACTTCTCTTCACTACCTTTATATAAACGGTTTTTATACAAATAGCTGCCAAGTAAGGCATGTGCCAACGCTTCTTTTTTCATTTCTTCCGGCACGTCTTTTTCGGTTAATGTGTCTTTTTCCTTATCATAAACATAGCCTTTTGCTTTGCTATTTGGTGTTTGGATAACCACATCATGATTGCCTTTCATTAAAGCTTGGGTTTGATCAAACTGCATAAAGGCACGATTCGGATTCACATCTTGCGTTAAATCAAAGCCAATCATCGGATAATTACCACTTACACCCGCAATAGAAAGTAAGGTTGTCGGCATATCAATTTGGCTCACTAAGCGACTGTCTCGACGTGGCTCAACATGATCACCTAAAATTAACGCAGGAATATGGAAATGCTTAATTGGCACCAAGCTTGCCCCAGCTGCACGAGAATCATGGTCGGCAATCACCAAGAACACGGTATCTTTCCAATAATTAGATTGTTTCGCTAAGTTGAAGAAATAACCAATCGCATAATCCGCATATTTTGCACTGTTATTACGGGTTGCTTTTGGTTGTTCGTAAAGCTCAATTTTACCATCCGGAAATTCAAAAGGATCGTGATTGCTCGAACTAAACACTAAGCTAAAGAATGGTTTTCCTTCATTCTGTAATTGGGTAAAAGTTTCGTTCGCTTTATCAAATAAATCCTCATCACTCACGCCCCAAGTCGCAGTAAATTTAGGATTTTGATAATCCTTTTGATCGATAATATTTTGGAAACCATTACCATAGAAGAAGCTTGCCATGTTATCAAAGTGTTTTTCACCACCATAAATAAAGGAAGTGTTATAACCTTGTTTGGCAAGTAAATCTGCAATAGTAAAGAAACCACTTTGACTGTTATTCAATTTCACCACTGCACGTGCTGGAGTTGGTGTAAAACCTGCAGTTGTAGCTTCAATACCGCGTACAGAACGCGTACCTGTCGCATAGAGATTTTCAAATAACCAACCTTCTTTGGCTAATTTATCAAATTCTGGTGAAAGCGGTTTTCCGCCTAATGAACCGACAAATTGCGCCCCAAAACTTTCTTCCAAAATAATGACGATATTTTTCGGTTTACCTTGGTAAGTTGCTTGGTTTTTCGTTAAAGTTGGAATCTTCTCTGAAATATAATCACTTTCAGGGCGCCCACGGCTTGCTTTGACGATACGCAACATTTCATCTGTATCCATTTTGCCATAGGCTTCAGAAGAGGCTCCTTCGTCTTTAAATTGTTGGGCAGCATAAAGAACGGAATAACCTGAATTCAACACAAGCGAATTCACTAAACCATCAGAGGAAAAAGCCACCATTGCAGGATTCACACCACGGTGCTGAAAACTAGAACGTGCGCCTAAAAAAGCAACTGCAATCACAAGCAATGCGATAACAGGACGTAATTTCCAACTCATTGGGCGTAAATTTTTCACTGCATAACCAGATAGCTTCCAATAACAGAAGAAAGCCGTAACGGTAAAAATGAGGCTAAAAATGACCGCAGTTAAATGACCTTCCATCAACATTGAAAAGACTTCTTTCGGATAAATTAGATATTCGATAAAGAGACGGTTTGGACGGAAATCATAGGTTTCGATAAATGCAGGTGTAGCGAGTTCCATAAACAGAATAAACACACTGCCAAGGGTAAGCCAGATACGTAAAATCATTTTCCAAATACGGCTATTATGAAATAACACCGTAAATAATGCTGGCACACCAAATAGATAACACAAAGCCACGATGTCCATACGCAAGCCTTGTAAGAATAATTGCCCCCAGCCCGCTACCGCAGAGACACGGTCTGCTTGCCAAATCGCAAGCCCAAGACGAGATAAGGAGAAAATGATCAGATTAATGATGACGAAGAGAAAAATCGGATATAAAGGAGAACGTGTTTGTTTCATTTTGACACTCATATTGACACTCATAAGTCCTAAGGGAATCGCTACCCCTTGATTAATTTAAAGCACGCTAATGTGCCATTCCTTTCATAGAGAGATAAAAAAACACAAAGTGCGGTTAAAAACATCATCATTTTTGACCGCACTTTGAGAAAGTAAAATTACGCTGCAACTAACGCTTTTAATTGTTTTTCATAAGCAGCCCAATCGGTAATTGGACGGGTTGCCACACCTGTTTCCATTGCTTTTTTCGCTACCGCAGAAGACACGGTAAATAATAAACGAGGATCGAACGGAGTCGGAATGACATAATCCGGCCCAAATGATAACGCACCATAATTAGCAATAATTTCTAATGGAACCGGTTCTTTCGCAAGACCCGCAATGGCATGAGAAGCCGCTAATTTCATTTCCTCATTAATCGCTGTTGCGCCTACGTCTAATGCACCACGGAATAAGAATGGGAAACAAAGTACGTTATTTACTTGATTTGGAAAGTCTGAGCGACCAGTACAAACAATCGCATCTGGACGAACTGCTTTGGCTTCATCTGGGGTAATTTCCGGTACAGGGTTAGCTAATGCAAGAATTAATGGATTTTCAGCCATGGTTTTCACCATTTCAGGTTTTAATGCACCTGCTTTAGAGCAACCTAAGAACACATCAGCTCCCTTAACGGCATCCGCTAATGTGCGCCAACCATTATCTTCAATCGCGTAGAATTGTTTGGTTTCATCCATGTTATCGCCACGGCCTTTGTAAATCACACCTTTAGAGTCACACATGATGATATTTTCTTTTTTGAAACCTAATGCACGAAGCAAGTTAGTACAAGCAATAGCTGAAGCACCTGCGCCATTTACTACTAAGCGAACATCTGCAATATTTTTACCAATAATTTCTAAACCGTTTAATGCTGCTGCACCGACGATAATGGCAGTACCATGTTGGTCATCATGGAATACTGGAATCCCCATGCGTTCACGCAATGCTTTTTCAATGTGGAAACATTCCGGTGCTTTGATATCTTCAAGGTTAATCCCACCAAAAGTAGGTTCTAATGAAGCGATAATATCGATTAATTTATCTGGATCATGTTCATTGATTTCAATGTCGAATACGTTGATGCCTGCAAATTTTTTGAACAATACACCTTTCCCTTCCATAACAGGTTTTGATGCAAGCGCACCAATATTTCCTAAACCTAATACAGCAGTACCATTTGAAATCACAGCCACTAAATTAGCACGTGCAGTATAACGGCTTGCTGCTGAAGGATCTTTTTCAATCTCTAAACAAGGCTCAGCAACACCTGGAGAATACGCAAGGGCTAAATCATGTTGGGTTTCTAATGATTTGGTTGGGGTGACCGCAATTTTTCCCGGAATTGGGAATTCATGAAAATCTAATGCAGCTTGGCGCAATTGTTCGCTCATATAAAAATACTCCATTTTCACTTAGGCTAAATAAAATTTGCGCCATTATACTCTCTTTTAAACAGAATTTTGTGACATACCGCAAAAATTTTACAAATTTATTACAAAAATATGAGTAAAATCGACCACACATTTGTCTTTTCTTCACATTCATAAGCAAAAACGTTACTATATCGCAAAAAATATACAGGATATAAATAATGAGTTTGTTTTCTAAATTTAGAAGCGCCATCAATAAATTACAACGGAAAGCGATTAACAAAACCTTTCAAAAACGGTTAACCAACCAAGGCATCTCTGTGATTTCGGCAAACTGTGTCGGTGCATTTATTTTGCACGACCTTAATCAGCCTTTTAATTCTCCGTTTGTTAACCTTTATTTAGACCCAAGCGATTTTGTTCGCTATCTACAGAACATTACATTCTATCAAGCACAACCGCTTCAATTTATACAAACAGAAAAACCGTATCCCGTTGGTCTATTAGGTGATCTTAAAGTACACTTTATGCACTATCACTCCGAACAAGAGGCTCGGGAAAAGTGGGAAGCTCGCTCACAGCGTTTAGACCTAGATAACTTGTTTATTATGATGACAGATAAAGATGGTGGAAAAGGTGCAAAATATGAAGACCTGCAAGCCTTCGATAACTTGCCTTATCCAAACAAAGTGGTCTTTACCCACAAGCCATATCCTGAATTAAAATCCGCTTACTACATTAAAGGCTTTGAAAACGAAGAAGAAGTGGGTGATTTATTTACTTTTTCTGGTTGGAATGGTGAAAAATATTACGACCAATTTGATTACGTTAGCTGGTTCAATCAAAAATAAGAGTTTACGATGCGATTAGATAAATTTATTGCCGAGAATAGTGGTTTAACCCGTTCACAAGCCACCAAGGCCATTCGCCAAAGTGCGGTCAAAATTAACGGTGAAATTGTGAAAAATGGGGCGATCAAAGTAAGCCAAGAAGATGAAATTTATTTTGAGGATGAATTGTTGCCTTGGGTAGAAGAAGGTCAATATTTTATGTTGCATAAGCCTCAGGGCTACGTTTGCTCTCATGATGACGGTGACTATCCAACTATTTATCAATTCTTTGAACCGCCTCTTTCTGGCAAGTTACACAGCGCTGGACGATTAGATGTGGATACCACAGGACTCGTGCTATTAACGGATGATGGTCAATGGTCACATCGTATTACCTCACCAAAACATCAATGTGAGAAAACCTATTTAGTCACTTTAGCTGACCCGGTTGAGAACCATTATGCTTCAGCTTGTGAAGAAGGCATTCTATTACGTGGCGAAAAAGGACCAACTAAGCCAGCAAAACTTGAAGTGTTAGATGATTACAACGTGAATCTGACTATCTCTGAAGGGCGCTATCATCAAGTAAAACGCATGTTTGCTGCACTTGGTAATAAAGTCGTTGCACTACACCGTTGGAGAATTGGCAACGTTGAATTAGATGAAAGCTTAGAAGAAGGCGAATTTCGTCCACTCACTCAGGAAGAAATCGACAATTTAGTGAAATAATATGAGTCAAAATATTAAACCTACCTTTATTTTTATCGCCACGCTCGGCATCCTCTCAATGCTACCACCTTTGGGCGTGGATATGTATATTCCGTCCTTTTTAAATATTGCCGAAGACTTAAATATCGACTCCGAGCAAGTGCAGTACACGCTGACATTCTTCGCCTATGGTATGGCTGCAGGGCAATTGTTCTGGGGGCCTTTTGGTGATAGCTTTGGTCGTAAACCGATTATTTTATTAGGGGTCATTATTGGTGCTATCACATCCATCATTTTAACAGGCATTCATTCTATTGGCAGTTTCACTGTTCTGCGTTTCATTCAAGGTTTCTTTGGAGCAGCCCCTGTTGTGCTTTCAGGCGCTTTATTACGAGATTTATTTAGCAAAGATCAGCTCTCTCGAGTCATGTCCACCATTACACTTGTCTTTATGATTGCACCGCTTGTTGCACCAGTGATTGGTGGATATATTGTGAAATTTTTCCATTGGCACATGATCTTTTATGTGATTGGCGCGATGGGATTTCTTGCCGCACTGCTCATCTTTTTCGTTATTCCCGAGACCCATAAACAAGAAAATCGTATTCCCCTGCGCCTTAATATTATTGCCCGTAACTTCATGATGCTTTCTAAACAAAAAGAAGTGTTAGGTTATATGGCAGCAGCCTCTTTTGGATTTGGTGGTTTATTTGCCTTCGTCACTGCGGGATCGATTGTCTATATCGGTATTTATGGTATTCCTGTCGATCAATTCGGCTATTTCTTTATGATCAATATTGCCATTATGACCGCTGCATCTTATCTAAATGGTAAATTTGTATTGAAGCTAGGTGCAGAAACCATGTTACGAATTGGTATTGCCGTACAATTTATTTCAGGAATCTGGCTATTTTTAACCGCACTTTTTGATTTTGGCTTTTGGTCAATGGCAATTGGTGTAGCATTTTTTGTAGGACAAAACCCATTAATTTCCTCCAATGCGACTGCCTCTATTCTAGAAAAATTCCCAACGATGGCAGGTACTGCAAACTCATTAATGGGAAGTGTCCGTTTTGGTGTCGGCGCAGTAATGGGTTCCCTAGTAGCAAGCTTTAAAATGGAAACAGCAGCACCAATGCTCTATACAATGGCAGCTTGCGTAGTTATTTCAGCCCTCTCTTACTATTTCCTGACTTATCGGCATTGCAATTCAACTAAATAATAAAAATTTTATTCATATCTAATAAGCAATTATTAGATATGAATGGACGTAATTGTTTCAGTTAGACTAGTATTTTTGTGTCATTTAAAGCGAATACAACAGCCTTTCATGAAATTTGATACAAAATTCAATCCCTCTTTAAATTAATAGATTATTTTGATTAATTTAATAGATTTTAATCACTAAAACCTTTTTGTATGATGTTTACGAAATTTATTTCAACCCTACTTATTTCATACATACAAGGAGTTAATAATGAGTTCTCAATGCCCTTTTTCGCATTTATCGTCTACTAACCTAACTATGGGAAATGGCGCCCCTGTGGCGGACAATCAAAACAGTTTAACTGCAGGTCCGCGTGGTCCATTACTTTCACAAGATTTATGGCTTAACGAAAAATTAGCTGATTTCGTACGCGAAGTTATTCCAGAGCGTCGTATGCACGCAAAAGGTTCTGGTGCATTTGGTACCTTTACTGTCACACACGATATTACTAAATATACTCGTGCAAAAATTTTTAGTGAAGTGGGTAAAAAAACAGAAATGTTCGCACGCTTTACCACTGTTGCGGGTGAACGTGGTGCTGCTGATGCTGAACGTGATATTCGCGGTTTTGCATTAAAATTCTATACCGAGGAAGGTAACTGGGACTTAGTGGGTAATAACACCCCTGTGTTCTTCTTACGTGATCCACGTAAATTCCCAGACTTAAACAAAGCGGTAAAACGTGATCCTCGCACTAATATGCGTTCAGCAACGAACAACTGGGATTTCTGGACATTATTACCAGAAGCATTACACCAAGTAACCGTTGTAATGAGTGATCGTGGTATTCCTGCAAGCTATCGTCATATGCATGGTTATGGTTCACATACTTATAGTTTTTGGAATGAAGCTGGTGAACGTTTCTGGGTAAAATTCCATTTCCATACTCAACAAGGTATTAAAAACTTAACTGATGCAGAAGCGGCAGCAGTGATTGCAAATGACCGCGAAAGTCACCAACGTGATTTATACGAAGCAATTGAACGTGGCGACTTCCCGAAATGGACGCTATTTGTACAAATTATGCCAGAAGCAGATGCGGAAAAAGTACCTTATCATCCATTCGACTTGACAAAAGTATGGCCGAAAAAAGATTATCCGTTAATTGAAGTGGGTGAATTTGAGTTGAACCGTAACCCAGAAAACTTCTTTGCTGATGTAGAACAATCTGCATTTGCACCAAGTAATTTAGTTCCAGGTATCGGCGCAAGCCCAGATAAAATGTTACAAGCTCGTTTATTCAACTATGCGGATGCACAACGTTACCGTTTAGGTGTAAACTACCGTCAAATTCCAGTAAACCGTCCACGTTGCCCTGTTCATAGCAACCAACGTGATGGCCAAGGCCGTGTAGATGGCAACTACGGTAGCTTACCGCACTATGAACCAAACAGCTTCAGCCAATGGCAACAACAACCAGACTTTGCTGAACCACCACTTCGTATCAACGGAGATGCAGCACACTGGGATTATCGTAACGATGATAATGATTACTTCAGCCAACCGCGTGCATTATTTAACTTAATGAATCCAGAGCAAAAACAAGCATTGTTCAACAATACTGCGGCTGCAATGGGCGATGCACCTGATTTCATTAAATATCGTCATATCCGTAACTGTCACTGGTGTGATCCTGCATATGGTGAAGGCGTTGCAAAAACATTGGGCTTAACAGTTGAAGATGCATTAAAAGCACGTGAAACTGACCCAGCATTAGGTCAAGGCGGATTGTTATAAGTGCGGTTAATTTTATAAACAGATTTTAAATCTAAAAATAAAGGCGGGAATTCCCCGCCTTTCATATTTCATTAAATGCTTATTTCCAAATTCGATGCTCTAAAACACGCTTTTTAATTTCAGGATAGAGGTCAATTTTAAATTCAGGCTCTTTTCCTTCTTTTAATTGACACTGATAGTCTTTCATTAACTTCCACACAATTGGGGAAAGTAAAACAATCGCGACTAAGTTGATAATAGCCATCACTGCCATCACGGTATCTGCAAAATTCCATACCACATTGCCCGATTTTACTGAGCCAAAATAAACAAAGAATAAGACAGCCAAACGGAACGACCATACAAACCACGCTTTATTTTTAATAAAGCGAATGTTACTTTCCGCATAAGCATAGTTACCAATGATAGAGGAATAAGCGAAAAGCAATAAAATGAAAGCCAAGAAATGCACACCAAAGTCGCCAACATGATAACGCAATGCGTTTTGTGTTAAGGAAATACTTTTTAATGTTTCGCTACCATAATTATCAGAAAGCAGAATAATCACCGCAGTACAAGTACAGACGATCATAGTATCTACAAATACACCAAGCATTTGCACTAAACCTTGGCTAACCGGGTGTTTTACATGAGCAGCGGCGGCGGCATTTGGTGCAGACCCCATCCCCGCTTCATTAGAGAATAATCCGCGCTTAATCCCCATCATCATAGCTTTAGATACTAAAGCACCAAACATTCCACCAGCTGTAGATTGGAAAGTAAAGGCACTTTTGTAAATGTTGGTGATTACCGTCGGGATCATATCAATATGCATGCCCAAGATAATTACCGCCATAATTAAATAAAAGAGTGCCATCATCGGTACTATGCTACTAGAAATGGTCGCAATACGTTTCACACCACCAAAAATAATGATGGCAGTTAATACCACTAAAACAAGACCAACATATTCACCTTGCCAATCCCAAGCGTTTTTAGTCGCTTCTACGATTGAGTTTGCTTGCACTGAATTAAATGCAAAACCAAAAGTAAAAATAAGTGATACTGCAAACGCTACCGCTAAGCAACGTGATTTTAAACCTTGTGTAATATAGTAAGCAGGGCCACCACGGAAAGAGCCATCTTTATCTTGAATTTTGAATATCTGTGCTAAGGTAGATTCCGCAAAAGCACTCGACATTCCAATAAATGCCGTTACCCACATCCAGAACACCGCACCTTCACCACCAAGCGCAATGGCTGTTGCTACTCCACTGATATTACCTACGCCAACTCGGCTGGCTAATCCTGTTGCAAAAGCTTGAAATGGCGTTAAAGAATTACCTTCCGCCGCACGTCCAAACCACATTTCGCGTATACTTGTAGGGAAAAGACGTAGCTGTACTAAACCTGTAGTAATGGTAAAAAATAGACCTACACCTAATAAAATAACAATGGTGATATTCCATAATGGCTCATCAAAATGTTCGATAACCCATGTCAATCCTTGCTCAATCCTGTTCCCAAATTCTGTCAGCATAAAAACCTCACTAAAAAATTAATATTCTGATTGTAGAGAGACAAAAGAAAAAATCCAGCTTTCTTAAAGAAAAACTGGATTATTTTCCTATAATATAAAAGTTATTCAAATTTTCACTGTATTTTTAGATTAAATCTATTCACGGTTTAAAAATAATGCTGCAGCACCACGCACTCCACCAGAATCACCATGTTTTGCTTTTTTGATTGGTGGCACTTTCGCACTACGCATTAAATGAGGTGGCAATGCTTTTGGTAACGCTTCATAGAGATAATCAAAATTCGATAAACCACCACCGAGCACAATCATATGCGGATCAAATGCAGTGATAATGTTGCCGATAGAAATAGCCGCTAATTCAACAAAAATACGAACAAAATCAACCGCACTTTCCTCTTTCGCATAAAAGCGATCGATAATATCTTTGGCTGATAACTCTTCCCCTTTTAAATCACGGTACAACATTTCAAAGCCGCGACCAGAAATATACGTATCTAAACAGGCCTGGTTGCCACAACCACATTGGTAAATTGGCGCTTTATCCCAGCCTAATAATTTTAAGGCATGATAATTTAATTGAAGATGGCCTAACTCCCCTGCCATCCCGACTTGACCTGAGTGAATTTTGCCATTAATCACAAAACCACCACCAAAGCCAGTACCCAAAATAAGCCCTAATACAGAAGGATGTTGAGTATTTTCCTCATCGCAAGCTTCAGATAGCGCAAAACAATTTGCATCATTTTCTGCCCGCACTTCACGATCTAAAACGCGTTCAAGATCGGCTAAAATGGGCTTATTATCTGCGACACGAATATTCGTTACTTCAGCAAGTCCAGTTGTTAAATTAACAAATCCTGGTAACCCAAGACCTACTGTGCCTTTTTCGCCAAAGTGCGCATCTGCTCGTTCTACTAAAGTTTTGATTGCCTGTAACCAATCTTGATAATCTGTCTGTGGCGTTGGCACGCGCTCGGTATAAAGTTTTTCTAATTTTTCATTAAAAGCGGCTAATTCAATCTTTGTGCCACCGATATCAATACCGTAGTACATATTGTCTCCTCAAAAGAGCGGTCAAAATTATTGGAATATATAGGCTGTATTTTCCTTGAAATCAAAATGAAAATCCATGATAAAAATCATATTTTCTACAAGCAATAAAAAAGACCGGCTTTATCACTAAAACCGGTCTTTGATGCTATTTATTGTTAAACAAGCCTTTCTTCTGTAAGAAACCAAAAATAATCAAATGAACAATCCACGCCGAAATTATCGCCACAAATAAATCGATAGGATAATGCATTCCAAGGCGTACGCGGCTAATCAACATTAATACGCCCCAAATGGTCATGGCACCAATCAGTAATTCCGCTTTAAAAGAACGTTTCCCTAATAATTGGCTAAACCCGACGGCTAACATTAGCCAAGTGGCTGCAAAAATAGAATGTCCAGATGGGAAAGAATAACCCGTTTCATCTTCATAATGCGCTTTTAACCAGGCTGGTGTATCTGCCTGTGTAGAATAAAATTTATCGACTAATTTTGCTCGCTCTGAACGATCTTGATGATAAAAAGCATCTGTTGTACTTTCTGTTTTTTCCGCTAAATAGACGGTAAAAGGACGTGGCTCGGCAAAAACCGTTTTTAAACCTGTTTTAATTACTTGTGTGGATAATACCGACAGACCCATTACAATCACCCCCATAATCCACTGTTTACGGTTTTCAAAAAGAAAACGGAAAAGTAAAGCAAACACACCACAGGTAATTAAAGCATAAGGTACGCTACCTGTTTCGGTTAAAAGATAAAGCCAATAATCCCATTCCATTAATTGGTTGTTTCCATGCCAATGATAAGCAAAACCCCAAACAAAAAATGGTACAAGACAAAGGAATAACGTATATAATGACAGCCTTTTAAACATTGTTGCCTCTTGATAATAAAAATAAAGTGCACATTTTAGCAGAATAAAGTTGAAAAAAGGATACGTTATGTCAAAAATCCAACTGGTTGCTCAAGCCAATTTACCTACCGAATATGGCATATTTAAAATGGTCGGATTTGAATTTCCCGATACAAAAAAAGAACATGTCGCTTTAGTGATGGGTGATATTTCAAACCAAGATGAGCCTGTACTCGCCCGTATTCATTCTGAATGCTTAACGGGTGATGCGTTACACAGTTTAAAATGCGATTGTGGTTTCCAGCTTGCAGCCGCATTACGTCAAATTAGCGAAGCAGGTCGAGGTGTGTTGATCTATCATCGTGAAGAAGGTCGTGGCATTGGGTTAATTAACAAAATTCGTGCTTATTCATTACAAGATCAAGGCATGGATACGATTGAAGCCAACCTTGCATTAGGCTTTAAAGCTGATGAGCGTAACTTTAATGTGTGTGCCGATATGTTTGAATTATTAGGTGTGAAGCAAGTTCGCTTGATGACAAACAACCCGCAAAAAGTAGAAACCATGAAAAAAGCGGGAATTAATATCGTAGAACGTGTACCGTTGAATGTAGGTGAAAACCGTTACAATACGAAATATCTTGATACTAAAGCAAAAAAAATGGGCCATTATATTGTGCACAATAATGAAGAACATTTAATGACTTGCCCACATTGCCAAGAAGAAGTGATTTAACAAAAAAGCCATACAACTAACTGTATGGCTTTTCTTTTATCAAAACAATTATTGATTAACGCCCCAATGACGAGTGTCTTTATCAAATTTCATGCCTGAATGAGATCCTTCCGAACCATTAAAATAAACATCTTTATTTGCGCAAGCTGAAATCACTAATGCACCGATAACAATAAGAATTAATTTTTTCATTGTATTTACCTTTTTTAAAACTAGCTTACCAGAATTGTATCACAATTTTCTCCACTTTTTCCTGCTTAAATTAGTCCTTTTCTTGCAAAATTTATCTTTGACTTCTACAATACCGCCTCATTTTTAACCTTGTAGTTCGCAAACCTCCTACATAAAAAAACTAGGTATCCTATGAATATTTCAAATCCTAATCACAATCGTAAAGCCCTTGTGATCTTCTCTGGTGGACAAGATTCAACAACCTGTTTAATTCAAGCCATCGCTGAATATGGCGTGGAAAATGTCGAAACCGTCACCTTTCAATACAGCCAACGTCATGCCATTGAATTAGAAAAAGCCCGTTGGATCGTTCAGGATCTCGGTGTAAAACAAACGTTGATTGATACGTCCTTCATCAAATCTATCACCCACAACGCCTTAATGGATGCAAACGCTGATATTGAGCAAAAAGACGGTGAATTACCTAATACCTTTGTGGATGGCCGAAATGCGCTCTTCTTATTATATGCGGCAATTTATGCAAAAGGACAAGGTATTAATGACATTATCACAGGCGTATGTGAAACAGATTTCAGTAGCTATCCGGATTGTCGCGATGTGTTTATCAAATCCATGAATGTCACCCTTAATTTAGCCATGGATTACCCATTCAATTTAAAAACACCGCTAATGTATCTCACCAAAGCACAAACCTGGGCATTAGCTGATGAATTAGGTGCGTTAGATTATGTTCGTCAGCATACTCACACTTGCTATGAAGGTGTTGAAGGTGGCTGTGGAGAATGCCCGAGCTGTAAATTGAGAGATAAAGGCTTGCAGGAATATTTAGCAACAAAAGCAAAAGCTTAGCATCTCGATAACTCAACCCATAACAGATTAAATAGGTTTAAATAAATCCAAAGTGCGGTCAAAATTCACGTCAAATTTTGACTGCACTTTTACTTGATATAGTATCCTTATCTTTTCTCATCTTTGATTTTATAAACGCATCATTTTTTGATAAAATCACGTTAATTTTTTTATAAATAAGTAACTAATTTTAAAAATGACTACAAATTATTCTGCTCAAGAAATTACGGTTCTAAAAGATCTCGAACCAGTGCAAATTCGCCCCAGTATGTACACGGACACTACCCGTCCAAATCATCTTGCACAAGAAGTTATTGATAACAGTGTGGATGAAGCCCTTGCAGGTTTTGCCACCAAAGTTAAAGTGATTTTACACGCGGATCAATCGCTTGAAGTCATTGATAATGGACGCGGGATGCCAGTGGATATTCACCCGACTGAAGGAGTTTCTGGTGTGGAAGTCATCTTAACCAAGCTTCACGCTGGCGGTAAGTTCTCGAATAAAAACTATGAGTTTGCCGGTGGTTTACACGGGGTGGGGATTTCTGTCGTCAATGCCCTTTCTGAACGCGTAGATATTCAAGTTAAACGTAACGGTGAAGTGTATAAAATTGCCTTTGAAAATGGCACAAAAGTAGAAGAATTAGAAGTCATTGGGACTTGTGGCAGACGAACAACCGGCACCACCGTTCACTTCAAACCGAATCCAAAATATTTCGATAGCAAGAATTTTTCTGTTAGCCGTTTACGCCACTTATTACGTGCCAAAGCCGTACTTTGTTCAGGCTTAGAAATTAAATTTGTCGATAAAGTGAATAACACCGAAGATGTGTGGTGCTATCAAGATGGTTTATCCGATTACTTAACCGAAGCGGTAAATGGTTTTGAAACCTTGCCTGAAAAACCTTTTGTCGGTGAATTTAAAGGATCCACAGAAGCGGTAAGCTGGGCATTATTATGGTTACCTGAAGGTGGCGAGCTTATTGCTGAAAGCTATGTAAACTTGATTCCAACAGTACAAGGCGGAACACACGTAAATGGTCTTCGCCAAGGCTTGCTTAATGCCATGACTGAATATTGCGAATTCCGCAATAAATTACCACGCGGCGTGAAATTAACCGCAGACGACATTTGGGATCGCTGTGCTTACATTCTTTCACTCAAAATGCAAGATGCCCAATTTGCCGGCCAAACCAAAGAACGCTTATCTTCCCGTCAAAGTGCGGTCTTTGTTGCAGGTGTTTTAAAAGATGCCTTCAGTTTATGGTTGAATCAAAACGTACAAGATGCGGATCGCTTAGCTGAAATGGCCATTAGCTCTGCACAACGTCGTTTAAATGCAGCCAAAAAAGTCGTGCGTAAAAAATTAGTGAGTGGCCCTGCTCTACCGGGCAAATTAGCCGATTGTGCATCACAAAATTTAGAAAAAACCGAATTATTCTTAGTAGAAGGTGACTCTGCGGGCGGCTCAGCCAAACAGGCGCGAGATCGTGAATATCAAGCAATCCTACCATTGCGTGGAAAAATCTTAAATACTTGGGAAGTAGCCAGCGATCAGGTGCTTGGTTCAACGGAAATTCATGATATTGCTGTGGCGCTTGGTATCGATCCTGACAATGAAGACTTATCTCAGCTTCGTTACGGTAAAGTCTGTATTTTAGCCGATGCGGACTCTGATGGTTTGCATATTGCCACCCTACTTTGTGCACTCTTTTTACGTCATTTCCCGAAATTAGTGCAAGATGGGCACGTTTATGTGGCAATGCCACCACTCTATCGTATCGACTTAGGTAAAGAAGTCTTTTATGCCTTAGATGAAAACGAAAAAGAAGCGATTTTAGAACGCTTAAAAGGTAAAAAAGGTACCTTAAACGTACAACGATTCAAAGGTTTGGGTGAAATGGATCCGTCACAATTACGTGAAACCACCATGGATCCGAATACACGTCGTTTAGTTCAATTAACCTATGAGCTAGGCGAAGATCAAGGGGCAGAAACATTAGAATTAATGGATATGTTACTCGCCAAAAAACGAGCGGAAGATCGCAAAAATTGGTTACAAACCAATGGCGACCAAGTGGATTTAGCCGTTTAATTATTTGAGGTCAATCATGAACGAACAACGTCGAGATTTTTTTAGAAACAGCGCATTAGGCTTAGCAACGATTACATTAGGTGCAGGTTTTAGTTTCATTCCTTCTGCTCAAGCGGAAGAAAAAGCCTCAAATGTGGCAGCTACTGCAGTTGAAAATTTACCTGAGATTGAAGCAGAATTGACGCTCGCGCCCAATGTGCCAAAACCGATTGAACGTAACTATCCTGCAAAAGTCGTGGTAAAACTGACCGCACTTGAACAAACTATGGATTTAATGGATGGCGTGCAATTTAAATTTTGGACATTAAATGGTAGCGTGCCTGCGCCATTCATTCGTGTACGCGAAGGCGATATGGTGGAAGTTCAACTTTCCAACTCAGCGAGTTCAATGATGCCGCACAGTATCGATTTCCATGCTGCCGCTGTGCCAATGGGTGGTGCTATTGCGAGTGAAACGCCACCAACACGCACATCCACCTTCCAATTTAGAGCGTTACGTTCGGGGATTTATCTATACCACTGTGGCAGTCAACCTGTGGATATTCATCTTGCCAAGGGGATGTATGGTTTAGTTTTAGTTGAGCCAAAAGAAGGTTTACCAAAAGTGGATCGCGAATTTTACATTATGCAAAGTGAATTCTATACCAAAGGCGAGTTTGGTGATCCTGGCTTGCAACCATTCAGTATGCAAAAAGCCATTGATGAACGTCCTGAATATGTTCTCTTCAACGGTAAAGTCGGCGCAACCATGGATGGAAATGCTTTAAAAGCGAAAACCGGTGAAACCATTCGTCTATTCGTAGGAAATGCTGGGCCAAATTTATGTTCTTCTTTCCACTTGATTGGTGCGGTATTTGACAATGTATATGTGGAAGGCGGTACGCTTGTTAATCACAATGTTCAAACTACCTTGATTCCATCTGGCAGTGCCACCATGGTGGAAACTCGAATTGATGTACCGGGTACTTATGTCTTTATGGATCACTCCATTTTCCGCGCAGTAAATAAAGGCACAATGGGACATATTGTGGTTGAAGGTGAAAAAAATCCGAATATTTATTCTGGAAAACTAAAAGACGAAGCCTTTAAAGAAACTAACCCACAAAAACCACAACCCGTTCCTTACGAAATTGACAGTCACAAAGGAATGGATATGGGACATTCTCATCACGAACATTCTGATGCGAACTCCGGTGCAACAAGAAAATAAATTAGAAGAATATGAGCAATATTAACTACGAAGGCATCGAGCAGATGCCACTTCGCACCTTTACAGAAAAGGCTTACCTTAATTATTCAATGTACGTCATTATGGATCGTGCATTGCCTTTTATTGGAGATGGCTTAAAGCCTGTTCAACGTCGTATTGTCTATGCAATGTCTGAACTAGGTTTAAACGCCGCTGCGAAATTTAAAAAATCCGCCCGTACCGTCGGTGATGTGTTGGGTAAATTCCACCCACACGGTGACTCTGCCTGTTATGAAGCCATGGTATTAATGGCTCAGCCCTTTTCTTACCGTTATCCTTTAGTGGATGGGCAAGGAAACTGGGGGGCGCCAGATGATCCTAAATCATTCGCGGCAATGCGTTATACGGAATCTCGCCTGTCCAAAATTTCTGAAATTCTATTATCTGAACTAGGTCAAGGCACTGTTGATTTCCAACCAAACTTTGATGGCACCTTAGAAGAACCACAATATTTACCTGCTCGTTTGCCTCATATTCTCTTAAACGGCACCACCGGGATTGCTGTCGGGATGGCAACGGATATTCCACCACACAATATTAATGAAGTGGCGGATGCTGCTGTCCTGCTATTAGATAATCCAAAAGCAGGATTAGATGATGTACTCAATATCATTCAAGGCCCTGATTTCCCAACTGAAGCGGAAATTATTTCGCCAAAAGATGATATTCGCAAAATGTATGAAACCGGTCGTGGTTCCATCAAAATGCGTGCGACATGGCATAAAGAAGATAGTGAAATCATCATTAGCGCACTTCCTCATCAATCTTCACCATCAAAAATCATTGCACAAATTGCTGAGCAAATGACCGCGAAAAAATTGCCAATGGTGGAAGATATTCGTGATGAAGCAGATTATGAAAATCCTGTGCGTATCGTGCTTGTCCCTCGTTCAAATCGCGTTGACACGGATGCCTTGATGGCGCATTTATTTGCGACAACCGATCTCGAAAAAAGCTATCGTGTGAATATGAATATGATCGGGCTTGATCATAAACCTGCCGTGAAAGGCTTACTTCAAGTCCTCACAGAATGGCTGACATTCCGTCGTACTACCGTGACACGCCGTTTACAACATCGTTTAGATAAAGTACTCGCTCGTTTACACATTTTAGATGGTTTGATGATTGCCTTCCTCAATATTGATGAAGTAATTGAGATCATTCGTACTGAGGATGAACCTAAACAAGTTTTAATGGCTCGCTTTAACTTAAGTGATGAACAGGCAGAAGCCATTTTAAACTTACGTTTGCGCCATTTAGCCAAATTAGAAGAACATCAATTACAAGCTGAAAAAGATAAACTCGAAGAAGAGCGGTCAAATTTAGAGTTAATTTTAGGATCTGAGCGTCGCCTAAATACTTTGATCAAAAAAGAAATTCAAGAAGACGCAAAAAAATACACCAGCCCTAGAATGTCTCAATTAGTTGAACGTGAAGAGGCGAAAGCGATTTCTGAAAGTGAAATGACTCCGGCTGAACCTGTTACCGTCATCTTATCTGAAATGGGCTGGGTTCGTTGTGCAAAAGGTCACGACATTGATCCGGCAGGATTAAGCTACAAAGCAGGCGATAAATATCTGGCGCACGCTTGTGGTAAAAGCAATCAACCGGTAATCTTTATTGACAGCACTGGTCGTAGCTACGCTTTAGATCCATTAAGCTTGCCTTCTGCGCGTTCACAAGGTGAACCGCTCACCGGTAAACTCACGTTACCTGTAGGCGCAACCATTGAACAGGTTATTATGGAACCTGAAAAACAAGAATTATTGATGGCATCAGATGCAGGATACGGTTTTATTTGCAAATTTGAAGACTTAATTGCACGTAATAAAGCTGGAAAAGCCTTGATTTCTTTGCCAGAAAATGCGAAAGTCTTGAAACCTGAGATACTTTCCGAGTCGGCCTCACTTCTTGTGTCCCTCACTTCAGCGGGGCGAATGCTGATTTTTCCGGTACGGGATTTACCGGTATTATCAAAAGGAAAAGGCAACAAAATCATCAGTATTCCAGCAGCGAATGCAAAAGCGCGGTCAGAATTATTGGTGAAATTGTTCTTAATTTCAGAGCAAGCTAGCCTTGAGTTCCATTCCGGTAAACGAAAAATCACATTAAAACCGGAAGATCTGCAAAAATTCCGAGCGGAACGCGGCAGAAAAGGCTCCCAATTACCACGAGGATTACATAGCAATGTTGATATTGTGGTAGTTGAACCCGGACACAACTCATAAGAACTCTCGAAACCAAACTAAATAGGAGGATATTTCGTGAATATTGTTTTTGATACCTATCAAACTCTTGCTTTAGCAAGCTTTGTATTATTACTCGGTTATTTTCTAGTAAAACGTATTCGCGTTTTACAAACATTCAATATCCCTGAGCCTGTTGTTGGTGGCTTTATTGTGGCTATTGCCTTAACCATTTTATACAAAGTAAATGGCACTTCATTCACATTTGAGAAAAGCTTACAAACATCGATGATGTTAGTATTCTTCTCCTCTATCGGTTTAAGTGCAAACTTTTCTCGCTTAATTAAAGGCGGAAAACCATTAGTTATCTTCTTACTCGCTGCTGGAATACTCATTGTTTGCCAAAATGTCATCGGTATTTTAGGCACTCAATTATTAGGCATCGATCCTGCTTATGGTTTACTTGCAGGTTCAGTTACCCTAACCGGTGGTCATGGTACAGGTGCGGCATGGGCAGAAACATTCACTAAAGAATTTAATCTGCCGGCTGCAACAGAAATCGCCATGGCATGTGCCACATTCGGTTTAGTCTTTGGTGGTATCTTAGGTGGCCCAGTATCTCGTTATTTATTAAATCATCAAAAACAAGGTGAAAATCCAGAGAATGATGAAATAGATGACGTACAAGAAGCATTTGAGCACCCAACTTATAAACGTAAAGTGAACGCACGCTCAATCATTGAAACCATCGCGATGCTTTCTTTATGTTTACTCATCGGTCAATATTTAGATGGCTTAACAAAAGGTACACACATTCAATTACCAACATTCGTATGGTGTTTATTTACAGGTGTAATCATTCGTAACAGCTTAACCCACTTATTCAAATTCCAAGTGGCTGATTCAGCGATTGACGTATTAGGTAGCGTAGGTTTATCTATCTTCTTAGCGATTGCTTTGATGTCTCTCAAACTTTGGGAATTAGCAGGTCTTGCAACAGATGTATTAGTTATCTTAGCAGTTCAAGTTGTCTTCATGGCTTTCTTCGCTATCTACGTCACATACCGTATGATGGGTAAAGATTATGATGCGATTGTATTAAGTGCGGGTCACTGTGGTTTCGGTCTAGGTGCAACACCAACAGCCGTTGCTAACATGCAAGCAATTACCAGTCGTTTCGGACCATCTCACAAAGCGTTCTTAATCGTACCAATGGTAGGGGCATTCTTTATCGACTTATTAAACGCCGGTATCTTAAAAATGTTCTTAAGCGTTGTTGAAGCGCTTCACTAATCAAACGTAAAAAAAGAAAGGCTGACATTTTGTCAGCCTTTTTATTTACTTGCTACTCAGTAAGCGTCTTCACCAAACCCATCACAAATTCTAGCCGCTCTTTGTTTTCTGGAAGTGCTTTCACAAACTTAAATTTTAATGGACCATCAAAGCGATAAACAATTGGATTTTGTTGAATTAATTTGATGAATTTTTCAGGATCAACTTTTGCTGAAGGTGAAAATTCAATAAAGCCCCCTTGAGCCCCTGCATCGATTTTCAGTACTTTTAATGGTTTCACCATTAAACGCATTTCAGCAATTTGTAAAAGATTTTTAGTTGCTTCAGGTAATAGGCCAAAGCGATCGATTAATTCAACTTTTAATTCATCTAACTCTTGTTTACTTTCCGCTGCTGCAATGCGTTTATAGAACGACAAACGCATATTCACATCACCAAGATAGTCATCTGGTAATAAAGCTGGAACACGTAGCTCAATTTCAGCTTGCTGATGTGTAATCTCTTCTAATGAAGGTTCTCTTCCCTCTTTTAAGGCTTTAACTGCCGCATCAAGTAATTCCATATAAAGTGAAAAACCGATGCTCTCAATTTGTCCACTTTGCTCATTCCCCAATAATTCACCTGCACCGCGAATTTCTAAATCGTGCGTCGCAAGAATGAAACCTGCACCTAAGTTATCTAAACTTTCTAATGCCTCTAAACGACGTTTTGCATCTTTCGTCATTAACTTCGGCGGCGGTGTAAGCAAATAGGCATAAGCTTGGTGGTGAGAACGTCCCACTCGCCCACGCAGCTGGTGAAGCTGAGCTAAACCAAAATTATCTGCACGTTCAATGATGATCGTATTTGCCGTTGGTACGTCAATCCCTGTTTCAATAATGGTGGAACAGACTAAAACGTTATAACGTTGATGATAAAAATCACTCATCACACGCTCAAGTTCGCGTTCTCGCATTTGACCATGACCAATGACGACTCTAGCTTCCGGTACAAGTGCGGTCAGTTTTTCAGCCGTATTTTCAATACTCGCCACATCATTATGCAAATAATAAACTTGCCCACCACGTAAAATCTCACGCAGAATCGCTTCACGAATAATTAAATCATCTTTCTGACGAACAAACGTTTTGATACTCACTCGGCGAGCCGGTGGTGTCGCAATAATAGAAAGATCGCGAATACCATTCATTGCCATATTCAAAGTTCGAGGAATTGGTGTTGCGGTAAGCGTTAAAATATCAATATTCGCTCGAAGTTGTTTAATTTTCTCTTTCTGTCCCACACCAAAGCGATGTTCTTCATCAATGATGAGTAAGCCAAGATCAGAAAACTTCACATCGGATTGAATCAATTTATGGGTTCCAATCAGAATATCGACTTTTCCTTCGGCTAAATTTTCTAAGATTTGTTTTTGCTCTTTGGCTGTTTTAAAGCGAGAAAGTACTTCTACATTAACTGGCAGATTAGCAAAACGATCTTTAAAATTCTCGTAATGCTGTTGAGCTAACAAGGTTGTTGGAACCAATACGGCGACTTGTTTATGGTTCATGACCGCCAAAAATGCGGCGCGCATCGCCACTTCAGTCTTTCCAAAGCCCACATCACCACAAACCAAACGATCCATCGCTTTTGGTTGACACATATCCGAAATGACGGCATTAATCGCCATGGCTTGATCGTGTGTTTCTTCAAACGGGAAGGTTGCAGCAAACTGCTGGAACTCCTCACGATCATATTTAAACTCAAAGCCTTTTTTCACTTCTCGTTGGGCATATACATCAAGTAATTCAGCGGCCACATCACGAATTTTTTCTGCGGCTTTTTGACGCGTTTTCGCCCACGATTCATTACCTAATTTATGTAATGGTGCAGTTTCATCTGAGCCACCGACATAGCAACTAATTAAATGAAGAGAACCAACAGGCACATAAAGTTTGGATTCATTCGCATAATTGATCAGCAAATATTCTGCTTTTAAGCCCCAGTATCGAGTGTCACTAAGCCACCATAGCGCCCAACACCATGATCTAAGTGCACCACGGGCTGCCCAATTTTTAATTCAGCCAGATTGCGCACTAGGGTATCTGGATTGACCGCCTTACGTTTATCACGCTGGCGTTGTTGTACTCGCTCGCCTAAAATTTCATGTTCAGTAATGACGGCGAATTTAGCCTCATCAAGAATAAAACCTTGCTCAAGACGACTTACCCAAAGATTAAACTTGTCTTGATTGGCTTCAGATAAGGTTTTAATTTGTTTTGGTTTAATTTTTAATGGTGAAAGTAAATCCAGTAAAGTTTCACGTCGTCCTTCAGTTTCCACTGAAAATAAAACATTTCCTTTAAAATGCTCAATAAACTGACGAAGTTGCGATAACGGTTCTTTTTGCTGTGATTGAATGGTCACGGCTGGTAATGCGGACACCGCTAAATTTTTCTGACGAACAGATGACCGCACTTTTTCTGCTTTAAAATTAATTTTAGGATAATTTTTTAATGCATGATTTACCGCATCAATGCTTAGCCACAAACGTTCTGGCGGCAAAAGAGGGCGCATTGGATCAACTTTGCGATGCTCATAACGCTGTTTGGCATCAAGATAAAAACGTTCACCTTGTGCTTGATTTGTTTCCATATCCACAAACAACGTTTTTTCGGGTAAGTAATCGAACAATGTTGCCATTTCATCAAAGAATAGCGGCTGCCAATATTCAATCCCTGAGATTAGCGTGCCTTTACTGATTTGCTGATAAATATGTTCTGGATCGCGACGAATTTCTCCAAAAGTTTCTCTAAATTGTGTACGGAAAAATTCAATGCCTTTCTCATCAGTTGGAAATTCGTGTGCAGGTAATAAATTAATAGATTGAATTTCATCTAACGTTCGCTGCGTATCGACATCAAAAGTACGAATCGAATCAATTTCATCATCAAAAAGATCTAAGCGAAATGGAACCGCACTTCCCATTGGAAAAAGATCTAAAAGTGATCCGCGCACAGCATATTCACCATGTTCTAGTACTAGCTCGACGGAACGATATCCTGCTGACTCTAATTGTAATCGCAATTTTTCAATGACAAGACGGTCACCTTTTTTAATCAGAAGGACATTGTGCTGTAGATATTTCGGCGGGCACACACGTTGCATTAATGTGCTAATCGGTAAAACAAAGATACCTTTTTTAGTATTTTGCAAATGAAATAGCGCACTTAAACGAGAAGAAATAATTTCTTGATGAGGAGAAAAAGAATCATAAGGCAACGTTTCCCAATCAGGAAAAAACTGAACGGGCTGAGAAATTAAATCCGGTAAAACTTGTGATAAACGAACCGCACTTTTGGTATCTGGTGTCACAACCACAGTCAATCCATCGTATTGCTCTGCAATTTCACTAACAGCAAGTGTATCTGCACTCGCTAATACATTGCCAAGAATTTTATGATCATTGGGCTGAGTCGGAATATCAAAATTAAAATAGGTTGTTTTCATAAGTACGGTCAATTTTTATCTCATTTTTGCGTGAATAGCTGATTAGTTTAGCAAATTCACTCTACTTTTCAATATTTATCTGTATAAAAAAACAGGGTTTAGTTAACCCTGTTTTCTTTTATTTTTTGAGTGGTTCTAGTGGTTTCTCTTTTTTTACCTTACCATCATCATCAAATTCAATGCGTGGCATACAACCTCGACAACTACCTTTATCTAAACCAAGTTCACTGCAAAATTTATTGTATTCATCTACCGCTTTACGGAACCAACCTTTTTTTTCTTGTTCGCTCATCTTGCCTCCTTTTTTAATTTTTGTGCAATCTCCGAACGTAATAATTTTAACCCATTTTTCTTATTATAGGGTACCTGTTTTGTGATGAAATAATCTCTCATTAAAGGGCAATCTTTTTCATCTAAATTCATTAAAAATCGACGAATTGCTGGCAAAGCGGAAGCTAAAGTGCGGTGAAAATAAGCAAAATTTTTCAAGCTTAGCCAATCTTCGTCAATCAATTCCCAATCAACAGGTGTGGTATTAAATTCCTGAGCGAGGGGATGGAAAGACAAAGGCATATTCCGTTGAAAAGATTGCGTTGCTTCTTTTTCTAATTCAATCCCTTCTGCAGAAAGACCTTTTAGAGCGATAGCTGAATAACAGCCACTACTTGCCTCTAAATGCTCACCTAAATGAACAAGAGAAAAACCACATTTCTGCCAAAATTTAGCCAGTTCTTTGGTATAACCAAAACTCACTGATAAATAAGCCAAATTGGTATTTTGTTTAATATATTCAATGAGTTGTGCACCTATACCATGCTGCTGCCACATAGGCTGAACCGCAATTCTCGAAATACGTAAAGAATGCAATTCACAAGCCTTTTGTTGTTGAGCATGAAAACAAAGTGCTTGCGGGACAAGATTACCTTTAGGGCGTCTGGTGCCCAGATTAATGGCCTCTATAATCGATGAATCTTCAATCCCGCCTTCTTTTAATGCCCAAACTGCACCTAGTAAATTTCGCTCACTTTCAGCGGTAAAAAAACACTGTGAATTGGCATCAAACAATCGCCGTAGATCTACTGGTGATGTACGATAATGAGCTAATGTCATCAAGCCATAGAATTGAGGCAACGAAGAAAGTATTTCCTCTTGTGAGCGTTCAGTGATTTGGCATATTTTGCTTTTGTCGTATGGCGTTTGTTTAAAGTCATCCTCTACATTCAATAATAAAAGCTCATCAATAAACGCCTCTAAAACATCATCTTTAGACCAACGTAGCGGTTCAATAAGCTCAAAGTCAGAAAAGGTGCGGTTAATTTTTTGCTTAAATTTAAGCTCAAAGCCTCGCCCGGTTCCCTCATAACTATGGATGGTAGTCGTAAATAAAATATGCTTAAAATGATGAGAAAAAGCGCTCAGTTGAGCAATCGGCAGCATTGCCGCCTCATCAACAAAAAGCCAAGCATTTTCAGAAAAAGAAGGATCATTTTGCAAAGCAAGGAAAAGCTCATCTGGTGAAATAAAGATAATTTCTTTTTGTGAAAATTCAGCCAAAATTTTAACCGCACTTTTATTCGGTGCTGTGAGGTAAATTTTAGTATTCAGTTGATTCGCTAATAAGCCTGCTAGAGCTGATTTACCTCTTCCTCGCTTGGCTGTAAGAAAGTAAAATTCAGATTCTTTTTGTAAGATTTGCTCAATGATTTTCTGCTGATCTAAGGTCGCGTTATGATTTGCAAATAACTGCTGAGAAGTGCGGCTAAATTTTAAATCATTTTGATGATAAAGGACGGGAAAACCATATTTAAGAATACAATGCTTAAAATATGCCATAAATCTTGGCGTAGCAATTGCCTCAATCGAACCCGACCAACGAAGACTATCTTCATCTATTTGGGAATGAAGTTCCTCCCAATTTGATAGCAAGACAATTAAGGCACCATTCATTTTCAATGTACCGGCCGCAATGGCTAGTGCCTCTAAATGGATACCTTTCCGTGCATCAAACAAGATCGTCTCAAACTCTTGTCCAAGAAAATTTTGAATTTTAGAAAACTCATTAATGATCAAGGTATTTGCCGGCAAATTAGACGGCATATTCTCACTGACTAAAATTTGAAAATGACGTGTCATGAATTACTTTTCTAAATACGCTTCTAATTCAGCTAAATTTTGAGTCCATTCATTACTGAGTTGCTTTATCCATGAAGCAATATCGGATGTCCAATTTGGTAATGAGGTATCTTGAGCCTGTTTTACGATATTTTGAACATTAACAAGTCCTACCGATGCGGCTGCACCTTTAATTTTATGTGCAACATCTGACACCGTTTGTTGCATATCTGAGTTTGCAAGATAATCGTCATACGCTGTTTCTAATTCATCTAAATAAATCGGCATCCATTGTTTAAATAACACCACATTAGCTTTAGCTTGTGATTTTCCAATTAACTCAATAAGTGAAATATTGATGCCTTCCTGAACTTGAGGGAGCTCTTCTTCATCAGAGGTAGTCTCGATGTCATCCCCTAAAAAGGTTTTAAAGCACTGACGCAATTCTGTCAAAGAAAGAGGTTTACGTAGCACACCATCCATACCCTGATTTTGATATTCTTCTTCACTGTGCATCACATTTGCCGTAAAAGCAATTAAAGGTGGGAGAAAATCATAAATCCCTTCTTCGTAGTTTTTACGTAGATAGTATGCAATATCAAAGCCTGACATATCTGGTAACTTAATATCAAGAAAAACAATATCATAAGTATTTTTCTCAAATAATCGGATCGCCTGTTCACCATTCATGGCAACATCAACATAATGCCCCTGCTTTTCAAGGATACTTTTGGCCACAACCACATTCAATTCAACATCTTCAACTAATAAAATAGAAAGATGCTGCATGGCTGTTTCAGCATTCATATCATTAGCTTGAGCTTTATCCGCAATAATCGTTAAATAAAAAGTAGAACCTTTATCCAACTCACTTTCAACGGTTAAATCCCCCTGCATTAACTGCGCAAGATTTTTAGAAATTGCAAGACCGATGCCACTTCCTGCTGAACGATGAATATTATCTTTGACCTGATAATACATGGTAAAAATCTTATCTAATTCATAAGATGCAATACCTGCTCCCGTATCAGTAACACTAAATTGATACTGATTATCTTGAATTTTCTGTACTGTTAGGATAACTTCACCTTTGTCAGTAAATTTCACTGCATTACTAATTAGATTCCAAAGAATTTGGCTGATGCGAGCACGATCGAGATAAAGCCAATTAGGTAAATTCTCATCCTGTCTTAAAGAGAATTTTAGTCCCTTTTGTTCTGCCATTAAGGTACCAAAATTATAGAAATCATTAAGTAGTGAATGAAAATCACAAGGCTGAATATTTAATTCAATGCGTTTAGAGTCAATCTTATCTAGATCAATAATATCACTAAAAATATGGCCTAAACTGATCGCACTTAGATTAATGGTATTGAGATAATTTTGTTGCTGTTCTGTTAATTTATCATCTAATAAAATTCGACTTAAACCAATGATTCCATTTAATGGGGTACGTAACTCATGGCTAATTGTTGCAAGTAAAGTACTTTTATCACGACTATTTTTTTCTAATCTAGCAAGCGTTTTAGAGAGCTCTAAACGAGAACGCTCTAATCGCTCAACAAGTAGCGTAAAGAAATAAATAACAAAAGGAGCAGTAAACAGACCAAAAGTGATCGAGCGAACAATATCGCTCCAGTCAATACCATCACTAAAAAGCGTACTTAATAAGATTTGTATACAAAGAGCCAAAATCGCAAGAATAGCGATACCAAGTAAAGAGAAGCGAACTCGACCTAATCGAATAACCCAATCAACATAGCGTTGTGCAAAATATCTAAAGTTTTTCATTGTTTATATTGAGAAATAAAAATTGAGATCATTCTATAGAGTTTTTAATAAAAATCCATAAACAAAAACCCCAAGCCATTCAGCTCGGGTTCTACATTCACTACCTGGCGGTGTCCTACTCTCACATGGGGAAGCCCCACACTACCATCGGCGCATCGGCGTTTCACTTCTGAGTTCGGTATGGGGTCAGGTGGGACCACCGCTCTATCGCCGCTAGGATTATTCCTTTAATAACTTTTCTATTTCTCTCTGCTCCGCTATCTCTAGCGTCTCACAACCAAACAAGCTGATTCACCTTCAATACTTTCTCTTTCTTCTCTGAGTTTCGTCTTTGTATCATTACAACACCCAAAACCCTTGAGCGTTGTATAGTTAAGCCTCTCGGGCAATTAGTACATGTTAGCTCAACGGCTCGCACCGCTTACACACCATGCCTATCTACGTCTTAGTCTTAAACAACCCTTACAGATTTATAATCTGGGAGAACTCATCTCTTGGCAAGTTTCGTGCTTAGATGCTTTCAGCACTTATCTCTTCCGCACTTAGCTACCCGGCAATGCGTCTGGCGACACAACCGGAACACCAGTGGTGCGTCCACTCCGGTCCTCTCGTACTAGGAGCAGCCCCAATCAATTCTCCAACGCCCACGGCAGATAGGGACCGAACTGTCTCACGACGTTCTAAACCCAGCTCGCGTACCACTTTAAATGGCGAACAGCCATACCCTTGGGACCTACTTCAGCCCCAGGATGTGATGAGCCGACATCGAGGTGCCAAACACCGCCGTCGATATGAACTCTTGGGCGGTATCAGCCTGTTATCCCCGGAGTACCTTTTATCCGTTGAGCGATGGCCCTTCCATTCAGAACCACCGGATCACTATGACCTACTTTCGTACCTGCTCGACTTGTCTGTCTCGCAGTTAAGCTTGCTTATACCATTGCACTAACCTGACGATGTCCGACCGTCATTAGCAAACCTTCGTGCTCCTCCGTTACTCTTTGGGAGGAGACCGCCCCAGTCAAACTACCCACCAGACACTGTCCGAGACCACGTTTCGTAATCTTCGTTAGAACATCAAACGTTAAAGGGTGGTATTTCAAGGACGACTCCATAATCACTGGCGTGACTACTTCTAAGTCTCCCACCTATCCTACACATCAAAATTCAATGTTCAGTGTCAAGCTATAGTAAAGGTTCACGGGGTCTTTCCGTCTAGCCGCGGGTACACCGCATCTTCACGGCGATTTCAATTTCACTGAGTCTCGGGTGGAGACAGCCTGGCCATCATTATGCCATTCGTGCAGGTCGGAACTTACCCGACAAGGAATTTCGCTACCTTAGGACCGTTATAGTTACGGCCGCCGTTTACTGGGGCTTCGATCAGGAGCTTCTCTTTCGATTACACCATCAATTAACCTTCCAGCACCGGGCAGGCATCACACCCTATACGTCCACTTTCGTGTTTGCAGAGTGCTGTGTTTTTAATAAACAGTTGCAGCCAGCTGGTATCTTCGACCGGTTCAACCTTCGCCCGCGAGGGACTACAATCTACGCCGGCGCACCTTCTCCCGAAGTTACGGTGCTATTTTGCCTAGTTCCTTCACCCGAGTTCTCTCAAGCGCCTGAGTATTCTCTACCTGACCACCTGTGTCGGTTTTCAGTACGGTTTAGTAAAGCCTTTCGCTTAGTGGCTTTTCCTGGAAGTGTGGTATCAGTTACTTCAACTCCGTAGAGCCTCGTCATCATCTCTCAGTGTTAAGGAAGTCCGGATTTGCCTAAACTTCCCACCTACCAACTTAAACGCACATATCCAACAGTGCGATAACCTAACCTACTCCGTCCCCACATCGCAGCTTTACCAAGTACAGGAATATTAACCTGTTTCCCATCGACTACGCTCTTCAGCCTCGCCTTAGGGGCCGACTCACCCTGCCCCGATTAACGTTGGACAGGAACCCTTGGTCTTCCGGCGAACGGGTTTTTCACCCGTTTTATCGTTACTTATGTCAGCATTCGCACTTGTGATACGTCCAGCATGCTTCTCAACACACCTTCATCCGCTTACACAACGCTCCCCTACCCAACAGACTTTCGTCTGATGCCGCAGCTTCGGTGCTATATTTGAGCCCCGTTACATCTTCCGCGCAGGCCGACTCGACTAGTGAGCTATTACGCTTTCTTTAAATGATGGCTGCTTCTAAGCCAACATCCTAGCTGTCTAAGCCTTCCCACTTCGTTTCCCACTTAATATAGACTTTGGGACCTTAGCTGGCGGTCTGGGTTGTTTCCCTCTCCACGACGGACGTTAGCACCCGCCGTGTGTCTCCTGAGTATCACTCTTCGGTATTCGTAGTTTGCATCGGGTTGGTAATCCGGGATGGACCCCTAGCCGAAACAGTGCTCTACCCCCGAAGGTGTCCGCTCAAGGCTCTACCTAAATAGATTTCGGGGAGAACCAGCTATCTCCCGGTTTGATTGGCCTTTCACCCCCAGCCACAAGTCATCCGCTAATTTTTCAACATTAGTCGGTTCGGTCCTCCAGTTAGTGTTACCCAACCTTCAACCTGCCCATGGCTAGATCACCGGGTTTCGGGTCTA